>JAYWEV010000261.1:0-21678 GCA_043779145.1 Aestuariivirga sp.
CATGCCATTTGATTTCGGTGCCGAGATCCCCAGTCGTCAAACGGACTTGACCGAGGTCAAATCTCTTGCGCTCTTCAATTTGAGAGTAAGATGCATCATCATTGGCTACGGCGCCAATTGCCCCAGCATCTACCCAATATCTCCGACCCAACATATTTCGCCGCCTAATTCCATATCTTTGTCGTTCTTTTCTTCGAGCTTAGTTTTTGATCAAAAAAAGCTGGCGAGAAAGGGACGAAATTTCATCAATACCAACACTCAGTACATGAAGTATGGTTTCGTTTAGTCCACAGTTTGCGCTCAAGATGGCAAAGATTCCGTTTACAAAGACAAACAGACTTTAAGAAAATCTATTATTTTTTGGGAAGCCCTTTGGTGGAAGCCTTCCTGATTGTGCACGCTCTCCGATCCATTCAGCGAGGTCAGTCACCGTCCAGTTGCGGCCGGAGCTGTCGAGCCAGGTCAATCCTTCTTTCAGATTAAAGGATATGGCATCGGACAATCCGCCATCTTTGAACTTCTGCAGACGAACACCCTTGCCGCGCGACATTTCGGGAAGTTCGACAGATTTCAAGATGAGGAGTTTGCGGTTGTCGCCCACTGTGGCCACATGGTCGGCATTTGCGAGGTAGGGCGCGCAGACTAGGGCTTCAACAGGGGCTTTGACGTTCAACACTTGCTTGCCTTTGCGCGTGTTGGCGAGGCATTCGTCCTCGGCGACGACAAAGCCATCGCCTTCAGTTGAGGCCAGCAAGCGCTTGGCTCCGGCTTGATAGATGAATAGTGCCACAATGGAATCTGCCGCGTCGATTTCGGCAAGTAAACGCACAGGCTCGCCGTGCCCGCGGCCGCCGGGGAGTTTGTTGGCATCGAGGGTGAAGAATTTTCCTGAAGACGAGAAAAGCATCACTTTATCGGTGGTGGAGGCTTTGACAACGAACTTTTCTTTATCACCATCTTTATAGATCAGCGTCGACGCATCCTCCACATGGCCCTTCATGGCGCGGATCCAGCCTTTTTCGGAATAGACAATTGTGACGGGTTCTTTTTCAATCATCGCTTCATCGAGATCGACATCAATGGTCGGCGCCTCGGCAAAGTCTGTGCGTCTGGCACCCAGTTTGGTTTTTTTGGAGAAAGTTTCTTTAATGGCTTTGACTTCGGTGGAAACGACTTCCCATTGTGCTTCATCTGATTTCAGCAGCTTATTGAGATCGCCTTGCTCTTTCGTCAACTTGTCATGCTCGGTGCGGATTTCTATTTCTTCAAGTTTACGCAAAGCGCGCAGGCGCATATTGAGGATGGCTTCGGCCTGATTATCGGTGAGCTTAAAGCGCTTCATCAATGAAGGCTTTGGTTCATCTTCCTCGCGGATGATGCGGATCACTTCATCGAGATTGAGATAGGCAATCAAATAACCGCCCAGGATTTCGAGACGGCGCGCAATTTCAGCAAGACGGAAATTTGATTTGCGTTGCAGAACTTCTTTGCGGTGATCCAGCCATTCGCGGATCACATCTCGCAGAGACATGACGCGCGGCACCTTGCCGTGGCTGAGCACATTCATATTCAGCGGGATTCGCGCTTCAAGTTCGGTGTTACGGAACATTTGCTCCATTAACACTTCAGGATCAATGTTGCGGGTTTTGGGTTCCAGCACCACGCGCACATCTTCAGCTGACTCGTCGCGCACATCGCCCAACAAGGTGAGCTTCTTTTCGTTCAGCAGCTCCGCCATTTTCTCAATGAGGCGGCTTTTTTGAACGAGGTATGGAATTTCCGTAATGACGATTTGCCATGCGCCCTTGGGCAGATCTTCTTTCTCCCAACGCGCGCGCACGCTGAAACTGCCACGACCGGTTTTGTAAGCCTCGATAATTTCGTCGCGTTTGTTGATGATAATGCCGCCGGTTGGGAAATCCGGGCCGATCACAAATTGCGTAAGCTTCTCAACACCTGCATTTGGAGTCTTGATCAAGTAAAGCGCTGCATCACAAATTTCGGCGGCGTTGTGTGGCGGGATTGACGTAGCCATGCCGACGGCGATGCCGGTTGAACCATTGGCCAGCAGATTGGGGAATGCACCGGGCAGCACCACAGGCTCTTGCACCGTGCCATCATAATTGGGACGAAAATCAACCGTGTCGTCTTCCAGATCTTGCAGCAGCAGCCTTGCCACTTCGGTCATGCGCGCTTCGGTGTACCTGTAAGCGGCAGCACTGTCGCCATCAATATTGCCAAAATTGCCTTGGCCATCGACCAGCGGATAGCGCGCGCTGAAATCTTGAGCGAGGCGCACAAGAGCATCATAAATTGACTGATCACCATGGGGATGGAACGAGCCCATCACATCACCCACAATCTTGGCGCATTTTTTAAACGCCGTATTGGGATCAAGCTTGAGGATGCGCATCACATGCAGCAAGCGCCGGTGCACGGGTTTTAAGCCGTCGCGCACATCGGGCAAGGCACGGTGCATGATGGTGGAGAGAGCATAGGCGAGATAGCGCTGTTCGAGCGCATCTTTAAGTTCAACACCTTCAATTTCGCGTGGCGGCTGGGGCGGTTCGATTGGTTTTTTGGACATGGTGGTTGGGGATTATAGCAGCGAGAGGGATTCGTCACCTTTCTCTTCCCCTTTACGTCCTCTTCCGCAAAGCGGGAGAGGAAAGGGGCCCACTGCAAAGCAGTGGGATAGGAGAGGGTCAGAGACTGCAGCAAGAGCCCTCATCTATCCCATTGCACTGCGTGCAACGGCCCCCTTTCTTCTCCCGCTATCGTGGGCGAAGACGAGTTCAAACCCGCACCACCACAACCTTACAAACCGGCTTCTTACCCCAGATATTATCCGCCTCGCGTCTGATCGCGGTGCGCACCACTTCTTCCACCGTTGCATCATCTTTGCGCTTGGCGCGAGGCATGGAGTCGAAGGCTTTTTCAGCGGCTTCGGCGAAGTCTTCATCTAGGCCTTCGGGCACGCCGTCGGCGATCACGACAATGTCTTCGGCAAGTTCGAATTTTTCGTTTATAACCACTGTGGCGAATACGATGCCTGCGAATGATAATTTGCGGCGGTGTTTGGCGGGGCCGTCTGCGCTATCGACGATCAATTTTCCATCCACATGCAAACGGCCGCCCGGAGCTTCGTCGATGATTTCGGCGGGGCCGGGGCAGAGCCTTGCGATTTTCAAATCTTCGAGGATCAGCGTTTCTTTGATGCCTTGTGCCCTCGCAAAGGCGGCATGGGCGCGCAGGTGGCGCGGCTCACCATGCATGGGCACCACGATGCGCGGGCGCACCCATTCATACATCAGTTTGAGTTCGCCTTGGCGCGGGTGGCCTGAGGAATGAACCAGCGCATCATCCGCCGTGATGATCTCCACATCCAACTGCGCCAGATTATTATGCACGGCGGAAACGACCTTCTCATTGCCTGGAATGGTGCGGGCGGAGAAGATGACCATATCGCCCTCTTCCAGCGCAATGTTGGGGTGCGCGTCTTCGCCGATGCGGGCGATGGCGGCGCGGGGTTCGCCTTGGCTGCCGGTGCAGAGAAGCATGATTTTTTCGCGCGGCAGATAGCCGAAAGCATCTTCATCAAGGAATTTGCCTGCATCTTTCAGATAGCCGCAAATGCGCGCGGCTTCGATAGTGTTACGCATAGCCCTGCCCGCAATCACGATCTCGCGGCCTGCTGATCTGGCTGCTTTGACAGCAGAAGAAATGCGCTCCACATGCGAGGCAAAAGTGGTGACGGCCACGCGACCTGTGGCATTCATTATGATGTCGGTTAATGTGGCGGCCACGTCTTGCTCGGATGGTGACATACCTTCTCGCAACACGTTGGTTGAGTCGCAAACCAGAACGTCAATGCCTTTGTCGCCAATTTCGCGGAAACGTTTTTCATTTATCGATGGGCCGAGCAACGGCGTGCGGTCAATCTTCCAATCGCCGGAATGCAAAACTTTTCCGTAAGGCGTTTCGATATAGAGGGCGCAGGATTCTGGGATGGAATGCGTGACGTTGACAAACTCGAGCGTGAAAGAGCCTAGGGTGAATGGTTTCAGCGGTTTGTGGATGATGACGGGCACATCTTCTTCAATGCCGTGTTCCCGGAATTTGAGCTTCATCAATTCAGCGGCAAACGCTGTGCAATGCACTTCGCATTTCAGCTGTGGCCACAGACGCGCTACGGCACCGATATGATCTTCATGGGCGTGGGTGATGACGAGGCCAGAGAGACGCTTACGGTTTTTGGAAATAAAACCAACATCGGGCAAGATCACATCAACGCCCGGCTCATTTTCATCGCCGAACTTTACACCAAGATCGACCATCAACCATTCGCGGGTATTGGCGGGGCCGACGCCATAACAATAACAGTTCATGCCAATTTCGCCCGTGCCGCCCAGTGGCAAGATGACCAGATCGTTCAAGGGTTCGTGTTTCTTTTTGGCGTTCATGCCGGGGATTTCTCTGTTTGAGGTGTTACGCTTATATCACCTGCGTGGATTGTGAATTGGGTGCCATCTGCGGCAATGAGGATCATTGCGCCGTCATCATCTAGACCCTTGAAAAGGCCTTGCCTGATTGCGCGGCCAGTGTCCACTGAAACGGTTTTACCTAGGTTAAGGGCCTTGGACTCCCATGCGAATTTTATGGTCTCAAAGTCTTGGCCATTGTTCCATATCTTAGTCCAGTTTTGAAGGCTTGCAGACAACACTTCATGTGCCACTTTAACTGTTGCTCCTTTGAGATGCGTGGCCGCATAGGGTGTGTCTCTCGGAGCATGGGCGATGTTCATGCCGATACCTAAGGCTATTTGTGTTGGCGCTATGACTTCCGATAAAATACCGCAGAATTTCGCGCCGTCAATCAAGCAATCATTGGGCCATTTCAATGCAATAGGCGTGTTTTTGATGAAAGTGGTTGCGACGTCATGTACTGCCAAGGCGGCGACAAAACTGACTTGCGCCAATTTAGTTGGGGGCGCTGCGCAGGGAAACAGCAGCGTGGAATAAAGATTGCCGGGTTCTGAATGCCATGTTCGGCCCATGCGGCCCCTGCCCGCTTTCTGCTCATCGGCCACGATCCAAATCGGCCCGCGCTCGCCTTGTTCATAGAGCCTACGTGCTTCGCTGTTGGTGCTGTCGATGGTATTATAGTGCAGAATTTGGATTGGCGTGGTCACTCTTAATATAATGATGCGGCGGCACCCGCTGCCAGTTGCAGCAAGGGTTGGGCGAAGACCGCGAACAGAAGCGAGAACGCGCCAGCTGCGTAAATTACCCAGTTCACTTCAGCATCGGTCTCATCGAATTTCTGCGCAGGTTCATCGAAATACATAATCTTGATGATGCGCAGATAGTAGTATGCACCGACCACGCTGGCGAGAACGCCGATGACCGCCAACGCAAAAAGGCCTGAATGAATGGCGGCGAGGAACACAAAATATTTTCCGAAGAACCCTGCGAGCGGTGGAATACCGGTAAGTGAGAACATCAACATAGCGAGCACGAAAGCATGACCCTTGTTGTTGCGAGCGAGGCCTGAGAGATCGGAAATCTGTTCAACGTAAACACCCTTACGACGCATGGCGATGACGCAGGCGAACACGCCCAATGTGGTAACCAGATAGATCAACATATAAACGATCACACCTTGGATGCCTTCAACAGAGCCAGCAGCAAGACCCACCAAGGCAAAACCCATATTGGCGATGGATGAATAGGCCAGCAGGCGTTTGATGTTGGTTTGGCCGATGGCTGCGAATGCGCCCAGCACCATCGAGGCGATGGACACGAACACAACGATCTGCTGCCAATCATGGCTGATGGCCGAGAATGGCCCTACCATGACGCGGCAGAATAAAGCGATGGCGGCGATCTTTGGCGCGGCTGCAAAGAAGGCTGTAACAGGTGACGGTGCGCCCTCATAAACATCAGGCGTCCACATGTGAAACGGCACGGCGGACACTTTGAATGCGAGTCCTGCAATGATGAACACAATGCCGAAGATAATGCCGAGGTTGGAGCCTGATACGGCGAGTGCAGTTCCAATATCGGTGAACCCCGTGTGGCCGGTGAGCCCGTAAACAAGTGAAGCGCCGTAAAGCAGCATGCCCGATGAGAGCGAGCCGAGGATGAAATATTTAAGGCCCGCTTCAGATGATTTGGCACTGTCGCGGTTGATGGCTGCCACCACATACAAGGCCAGCGATTGCATTTCGAGACCCATATATAGCGTGATCAAATCATTTGCAGAGATCATGATCAACATGCCAACTGTGGCCAGCATGATGAGGACAGGATATTCATTCGAGTCCATTTTAGTACGGGCGAGGAAGCGGCCGGACATGGCGAGGGCCACAGCAGAGCCGAGTAGCGCCAACACTTTCATAAATCGCGCAAATGGATCAGCCACGAATGCACCGCCGAACGCGGTGACAGTGCCAGTGCCTGATTTCCAAACGATCATGCCAGCGACCACGATGAAGGCAGCAATGGCTGCAACACGTATTGCCCCCGGCGTGATGGATTTGGAGAACACGCCTTCCATCAACAAGATCATCGCCAAAATAGCGAGAACGATTTCAGGAAGGGCTGCGGCTGCGCCAATTTGCTGGAATAAGGGGATCATTTTATCACCGCGTGCAAAGTTTTGAGTATGGCTTCAACGGGTGTGCCGAACACATCCAAAAGCGGTGAAGGATAGATGCCAAAGAAAATCGTCAAGATAACCAGCGGCCCAAGCAAAGCAAGCTCGCGCGGGGTGATGTCTGGCAAATGCATCAGCGATGGTTTGTCGAGCACGCCGAATGCGACGCGGCGATAGAGCCACAAAGCATAGCAGGCCGAGAGGATCACACCTGTGGTTGCGAAGAAGGCAACCCATGTGTTGGCTTGGAAGGTTCCGAGCAATGAGAGGAATTCGCCGACGAAGCCTGATGTACCGGGCAAGCCCACATTGGCCATAGTGAACAGCAAGAAGATGAAAGCATAAAGCGGCATGCGGTTTACGAGGCCGCCGTAAGCCGCAATCTCTCTTGTGTGCATGCGGTCATAGACCACGCCGACGCAAAGGAAGAGCGCGCCCGACACGAGGCCGTGGCTGATCATTTGGAACAACGCACCGTCCATGCCCTGACGGGTGAATGTGAAGATGCCCATGGTCACGAAGCCCATATGTGCCACAGACGAGTAAGCGATCAGCTTTTTCATGTCTTCCTGCACCAACGCCACCAACGATGTGTAGATGATGGCAATGACCGAGAGCGTGAAGACAAGCGGTTGGAAATAATGGCTGGCATCAGGGAACAAGGGCAGCGAGAAGCGTAAGAAGCCGTAACCGCCCATTTTCAGAAGAATAGCAGCAAGAATCACCGAGCCTGCGGTTGGCGCTTCAACGTGTGCATCCGGCAACCATGTGTGAACGGGCCACATTGGCATCTTCACTGCGAAGGATCCGAAGAAGGCGAGCCAGAGCCACGTTTGCATTTGCGCCGGGAAGCCGGGGCTACGGGTTAAGAGTTCTGCAATATCAGTTGTGCCTGATTGCCAATACATGGCCATGATAGCCAGCAGCATGAGCACTGAACCGAGTAAGGTGTAGAGAAAGAACTTGAACGAAGCATAGACACGGCGCGGGCCGCCCCACACACCGATGATTAAGAACATGGGGATCAAGCCTGCTTCAAAGAACAGGTAGAACAGCACCAGATCAAGCGCGCAGAACACGCCGATCATCAAGGTTTCGAGTACTAGAAACGCGATCATATATTCGCGCACGCGAGATTTGACGAACCATGATGCGCCGATGCAGATGGGCATTAGGAAGGTTGTGAGGATGACGAAGGGCATGGAAATGCCGTCAACGCCCATACGGTATCCCGCAATGTTGCCAAGCCAGGCGTGGTTCTCAACGAGTTGGAAGCCTGCTTGGGTGGAGTTGAAGTTTTTCAAGATCAACAATGAAACCAAGAATGTAATGATCGTCGTCCACAGTGCCGCCCAACGGGCATAACGCGCGGCTGCTTCATCTTCGCCACGGGCCAACACTATGAAGGCTGCACCCAGAAGCGGCAGGAAGGTGACGACAGAGAGCAAGGGCCAATTCGACATTTAGTGAGCGCCCCCGAACGAGAACCAAGAGATAATTGCAGCCAAGCCAATCAACATGGCGAAGGCATAGTGATAAACATACCCCGTTTGCAAACGCACGACTTGGGTGGTGATGCCGCCCACGCTAGCCGCTACACCGTCAGGCCCCAAGCCGTCGATGATTGCACCATCGCCTTGCTTCCAGAACAAGCGGCCCAGCCAGAATGCAGGGCGCACGAAGATGAAGTTATAAAGTTCATCGAAGTACCATTTGTTGAGGAGGAATTGATAAGCGGGTTGGTTCATTTCGGCCAAACGCTTTGGCATGGTTTTGTCGCGGATGTAGAAAACATAAGCCAGTGCAAGGCCTGCCAGCATAGCAACAGTTGCCGCCCAATTTACCCAAGTTGGAACCTCTTCCATTTTGGTCAGAATTTCATTGCGGGCAAGCGCCTTGCCCCAGAATTCGGCTTGGCCTTCGCCTATAAACCAATGTTGAAACACAAAACCAGCCAAGACGGCACCTGCTGCAAGAACATAAAGCGGGATCAACATCACTCGCGGACTTTCATGGATATGCGAAACAGTTTCAGCATCGGCATTAGTGTTGCCGTTGAAGGTCATAAAGGCCAGACGCCATGAATAGAAAGAAGTGCAGAACGCGGCGATCACGAGTAAGCCAAATGCGAAGGTGGCGGGTGACGAGCCGTAGGCATAAGCTGCTTCGATGATTGCATCCTTCGAATGGAAACCTGCAAAGCCACCGATGCCGGGGATGCCGATGCCTGTGAGCGCGAATGTGCCAATGAGCATCATGGCCCATGTGATGCGGATATGGGGAGCAAGGCCGCCCATTTTGCGCATATCTTGTTCGCCAGACATGGCGTGGATGACAGAGCCTGCGCCTAAGAACAATAAGGCTTTAAAGAAGGCATGCGTGAAGAGATGGAAAATGCCAACGCCATATGCCCCTACTCCCATGGCCACAAACATATAACCCAGCTGTGAACAGGTTGAATAAGCGATCACGCGCTTGATGTCGTTTTGCACCAGACCCACCGTGGCCGCGAAAAATGCAGTGATGCCGCCGACGATGATGACGACAGAGCGGGCATCTGGCGAAAGTTCAAATAGTGGTGACATTCGTGCCACAAGAAATACCCCTGCGGTCACCATGGTGGCGGCATGGATCAAGGCCGATACCGGTGTTGGGCCTTCCATCGCATCTGGCAACCATGTGTGGAGAAGGAACTGCGCGGACTTACCCATGGCACCCATGAACAACAACAAGCATAGGGTTGTCAGCGTGTCCCAATCATGTCCGAGGAAGTGCATGGTTTTGCCGACCGCATCTGGCGCGTGCTGGAAAATGGTTTCGAATTCGACTGAACCAAACACCATATAAACGCCGAAGATGCCTAAAGCGAAACCAAAGTCACCCACACGGTTGACCACGAAGGCTTTGATCGCAGCGGCGTTTGCACTTTCGCGCGTGTACCAAAAACCGATCAAGAGGTAAGACGCAAGGCCAACACCTTCCCAACCAAAGAACATTTGAATGAGATTATCAGAGGTGACCAACATCAACATGGCGAAGGTGAAGAGAGACAGATAAGCAAAGAAACGCGGCTGGTGTTCGTCGTGGCTCATGTAGCCGAGTGAATACACATGCACGAGTGCCGAGACTGTGTTCACGACGACAAGCATTACAGCTGTGAGCGCATCAAGTCGGATAGACCATGGTGCTATGAGGGTGCCCGAAGTGATCCAACGCAGCAGAGTGATTGTTGAGTGACCGGGGTTGCCATCTTGCATAAACTCGGAACTGCCGCCCAAGATAGAAATGAAGATGATCCATGACAAGATGGCACCAATGCAAAGTAAGCCAGTGGTCAGATACATCGGCCACGCTGGGCCGTCATAGTGGCCGTGGTGATCATCATGCGCGTGATCGCCAGCATGCGTCTCGTGATGATCAGCATAAACATCTGCATCACGTCCGAGATTTTTGAACGCCTTCGTGCCGAAGAGCCCCGCGATCAGAGCGCCTAGCAATGGCAGGAAGAGAATTGCCTGAACCATATTGCGTCAGCCCTTCATCATGTTGATATCGTCAACCGCGATGGTTTTGCGGTTGCGGAAATAAGTTACGAGAATGGCAAGGCCAATGGCGGCTTCGCCTGCGGCGACAGTGAGGATGAACAGCGCGAAAATCTGACCGACGAGATCATGCAGATATGATGAGAAGGCCACGAAATTGATATTGACCGACAACAAAATCAACTCAATCGACATCATGATGATAATGACGTTTTTGCGGTTGAGAAATATGCCGAACACACCGATCGTGAAAATGATGGCGGCGACGATGAGATAATGTGTGAGGCCAATCATTGGAGGCCCTCCCCTGATTTCACATTCTTAATTTCAACTGCGGTCGCTGGCCCACGCGCCACTTGATCGGCAATCACTTGGCGCTTTACGTTAGGCTTGTGGCGCATGGTGAGAACGATAGCACCAATCATGGCGATCAGAAGAATGAGGCCCGCCATTTGGAAGAAGAAGACATATTTGGTGTAAAGAATTTGTCCAATGGCTTGCGTGTTGGTGATGCCGCCTGCCACAGGGGATGTGGCATGGGCGATCAAATCTGGCGAGATTGTCCAAGTGCCAACCAACAAGATCATCTCCACCAGCAAAATCAATCCAATCGTAGCGCCGATGGGCAGATATTCCGCCATGCCTTCGCGCATTTCCACGAAATCCACGTCGAGCATCATAACCACGAAAAGGAATAGCACCGCGACAGCGCCTACATATACCACCACCAAAATCATGGCGAGGAATTCAGCACCCAGCAGCACGAACAATCCGGCCGCATTAAAAAAGCACAGGATCAAAAACAGCACCGAATGCACCGGGTTGCGCGCGGTGATCACCAGCATGGCCGAGGCGATGGCGGCGAGTGCGAAGAGGTAAAAGAAAAATGTGATTGCCATGTTGCTTGCCCCTTAGAGATATGGCGCATCAAGCGCAATGTTTTGGGCGATCTCGCGCTCCCAACGATCACCATTTGCCAACAATTTTTCTTTGTTGAACAAAAGCTCTTCGCGGGTTTCGGTAGCGTATTCGAAATTCGGGCCTTCAACAATGGCATCAACTGGGCAAGCTTCTTGGCAGAAGCCGCAATAGATGCATTTCACCATATCAATATCATAACGCGTAGTGCGCCTTGTGCCGTCATTGCGGCGCGGGCCAGCTTCAATGGTGATGGCTTGAGCGGGGCAAATGGCCTCGCACAGCTTGCAGGCGATGCAGCGTTCTTCGCCATTGGGATAACGACGCAGCGCGTGTTCACCACGAAAGCGCGGGCTGAGCATGCCCTTTTCGTGGGGGTAATTTAGAGTGGCTTTTGGTGCGAAGAAATATTTCATGCCCAGCATAAAAGCCGATACGAATTCGGCGAGAAACAGTGAACGCGCGGTTTGAGATAATCTCATGATGGCAACCATCCCATATATACGAGTACGCCGGAGGTGAGCACCACCCAGAACAGCGAAATTGGTAAGAAGACTTTCCAGCCGAGGCGCATCAGCTGGTCATAGCGATAGCGCGGTACGATGGCCTTCACCATGGCGAACATAAAGAACACGAAGACCAGTTTGATTAGAAACCAGATGATGCCTGGCACCCAATTGAATGGTGCAACATCGACAATTGGCAACCAGCCGCCAAGGAAGAAAATTGATGTCATGGCGCACATCGCAGTGATGGCGACATATTCACCCAACATGAAAAGCAGATATGGTGTTGAAGAATACTCCACCATGAATCCCGCGACGAGCTCGGATTCTGATTCAACCAGATCAAAGGGGGGACGATTTGTTTCGGCCAATGCTGATATGAAGAAGATCACAAACATCGGGAACAGCGGGATGAAATACCAATCTAAGAAAGATGCAGGTGCGCCGAGTTTGGTGCCGAGGCCGTGGTTTTGGGCGTGAACAATGTCCGTCAAGTTCAATGAACCAGCACAGAGCAACACGGTAATTATGACGAAGCCGATTGAAACTTCATAAGACACCATTTGCGCGGCAGAACGCAGCGCTGAGAGGAATGGATATTTCGAGTTTGAAGCCCAGCCGCCCATGATGGTGCCGTAGACCATCAGAGATGAAATCGCGAACAGATAAAGCACGCCGACATTGATATTGGCCACGCGCCAGCCTTCATTGATCGGGATGACCGCCCAAGTCGAAAGTGCGAGTAAAGCCGTGACGATTGGCGCAATGACGAACACGCCTTTGTTTGAGCCATCAGGAATGATGACTTCCTTCAATGCGAATTTCGTCAAATCAGCAAAAGATTGCAGCAAGCCCCAAGGGCCAACCACGTTTGGCCCACGGCGCATTTGCACGGCGGCCCAGACTTTACGGTCGAAATAAATCAGGAAGGCAACTGAGATCAACACAGCAATAATCATTGCTACGCTTTCGAGCAAAATTAAACCGAGGAAGAGAACTAATTCATACATCAGATTACTCCGCCGCCTGCATTTTGCGTTCGTTCTTCAGCGCCGAACATTCCGCCATGGTGCGCGAAGCACGCGCAATGGGGTTGGTGAAATAGAAATCTTTCACGGGCGATTGGAAAGGCGCTGATGTGGTTTTTCCTGCACCCTGATCTAGCTCAGTTAAAGCAGCAGCATCTGCTTTATGAACTTGATCGAGGGCTGCAAGTTGTGGCGCGACATTGTACATCGCCGCACGCAGCTCTTCTAAATTGTTCCATGGCAAAGTTGCGCCCAACGAATCCGAGAGTGCGCGGATGATGGCCCAATCTTCTTTCGCATCGCCCGGCGGAAATGCAGCGCGCGCCGTCATCTGCGCGCGGCCTTCTGTGTTCACATATGTGGCGGATTTTTCGGTGAAGGCAGCACCGGGCAGAATAACATCAGCGCGTTCAGCACCCGCATCGCCATGGCTGCCCATGTAAACGACGAAAGCATTACCGAGGTTTTTCGTGTCGATTTCGTCTGCACCTGCGAGGAACAATAAATCGAGGGATTTGTTCGCCGCAGCTTTCAGCATTTTAGTCGTGTTCAGGCCGCCATCGCCGGGAAGAGCGCACACATCCAGCGCACCCACGCGGCCTGCGGCGGTGTGGAGAATGTTGAAACCGTTCCAGCCTTCTTTGACCACGCCTAATGCAGCAGCAGCTTTATATGCCATCGCCAAAATCGCTGCGCCATCAGCACGAGCCAAGGCACCCTGCCCGATGATGAACATCGGTTTGGTTTTGTTGGCTGGCGGATGATCGGTGAATACGTTCAAGCTTTCGGGGCCAGCGCCAAGATAATTATATGGATAAGTGAGGTCAGCTTGCTCGCCCACAACGCCAATCAAGCAACCACCCTTCAAAGCGCGTTTGCGAATGCGGGCATTGAGCACGGGTGCTTCTAAGCGCGGGTTGCAGCCAATCAGCATGATGGCATCGGCTTCTTCGATGCCAGCGATGGATGAGTTAAAAAGATAACCTGCGCGGCCACCATGTTCGCCCAGCGGTGTTCCATCCTGGCGGCAATCAATATTATTGATTTTCAAATTCATCGCCAAGGTCTTAAGCGAGAACGCTTCTTCCGCCGAAACCAGATCGCC
The DNA here is from genome assembly GCA_043779145.1 of Aestuariivirga sp. Taxonomy (GTDB): domain Bacteria; phylum Pseudomonadota; class Alphaproteobacteria; order Rhizobiales; family Aestuariivirgaceae; genus Aestuariivirga. The sequence continues at coordinate 13,757 of JAYWEV010000261.1, forward strand.
CAGCAAAATGCCGACTTTATCAGGCGTCGTCGATTTCATTTTCGATGCGATGCGTGCGAAAGCTTCGGCCCAGGTGGCGGGGCGCAGTTTGCCGATGTCACGCACAAAAGGTTGATCCAAGCGCTGGTTTTTTAATCCGTCCCACACGAAGCGGGTTTTATCGGAGATCCATTCTTCATTCACGTCTTCATGGGTGCGAGGTAAAATGCGCATCACTTCGCGGCCACGCGCATCCACGCGGATGTTGGAGCCCAAAGCATCCATCACGTCGATGGTTTCAGTTTTACGCAGTTCCCATGGCCGGGCCTTGAATTCGTAAGGAAGCGAGGTGAGCGCGCCCACTGGGCAAAGATCTATGATGTTGCCTTGCAGTTCGGACGTGATTGCCTTGTCGAGATAGGTGGTGATTTCCATATCTTCGCCGCGGCCTGTGGCACCCATTTCTTCAACGCCCGCCACTTCGGTGGTAAAGCGCACACAGCGCGTGCATTGAATGCAGCGGTTCATTTCAGTCTTGACCAAGGGGCCAAGATATTTGTTTTCAACGGCGCGCTTGTTTTCGGCAAAGCGGTTGTGATCCATGCCGTAAGCCATGGCTTGGTCCTGCAAATCGCACTCGCCGCCTTGGTCGCAAATCGGGCAATCCAATGGGTGGTTGATGAGCAGAAATTCCATCACGCCTTCGCGGGCTTTTTTGACCATGGGGCTGGTGGTGAACACTTCCGGTGGCTCACCATTTGGGCCGGGGCGCAGATCATTGACGGACATGGCGCAAGAGGCTGTTGGCTTTGGCGGGCCGCCCTTTACTTCAACTAGGCACATGCGGCAATTGCCAGCAATCGACAGGCGTTCGTGGAAACAAAAGCGCGGCACTTCAGCCCCTGCCTGTTCGCAAGCTTGGAGAAGCGAGAGGCCATTTTCGACTTCAATTTCTACGCCATCTATTTTGAGTTTAGGCATTATGCGCACCTCAGGGAGCGCATGCGCTCCACGTCCATCACTTCGGCCCAACCAAACGCGTTTTCGGTTGCGCCATTTTTTTCGTAATCAGCCAAACGGTCCATTGCTTCGGTGAGCGTTGGATGGTGGCCTTCTGGCACTGGCCAGAAAACCATGTGCGGCTTTTCCATCAGATCAAACCATTCGGCTTTGCGTTTATAGAACTGTGCATGAGCCGTTTTGAACACATAGTTTTCAAGCGATTTTGCATCTGTCCACACTGACATGTTCACGGCATAATCATCGCCGACACGAAGATCAGTGGCGTTATTTCCTGAACCAACTAGCCGCCAGACAAATCCTGCACTGCGTTCAGCCAAAGCATTTACACGATCAAGATTGTCCATAAACCCAGCCATCCGCACATCCGAAGTTGGAAATTTGAATTTGCCAATGTTGAGTTCAGCGAGGTGCATCTGTATCCCCCGAGTCAACAGCAACATAAATGGAATTTGTTCCATCGGCCTCAAATGTATTTCGAACACGTTTAGAAAGAAGGAAATACGAACCCCAAAGAACTGAGTAAAGCAATGTCCTCACGTTCGTCACCGAGTAGAGGTGGTCTCCCGCATCACCGAGATTTGCTGCGCTGAGAGCGTAGATTGACCATAGTTCGGTCATGGCCGAACAAATCAATACCGCATAATGGATAGTTGTAAATTTAACCACTCCGCGCCCTACTACAAAAATTCGATAAAGACATGTGAAGGCACTAGCAATCACAACAACTCCAAAAACAAGAGATAATGCGGTTGGGATGATCAATCCTGATAGACGGGGGTCTGAGCCAAAGAACAATATCTTTAAACCTTCGATCTGTTGAAATGCACCTATCAAGTTGAAAATAGTCATAACAATGACACCTAAAAAACCTATGATAGGGAGAATTAACCACCCCCCAATTCCAGTTAATTTGGCTCCGTTTGACATAGCTCACTCCGCCGCGTGGCGCACTGCGCCATCTTTGTCGGAACGATAGGTATATGAGTCAATGCGCGCTTCGATCACGGGCCTGAAATGCGTGATCAGACCCTGCACGGGCCACGCCGCAGCATCACCCAATGCGCAGATGGTGTGGCCTTCGATTTGTTTGGTCACGTCCAACAACATATCAATCTCGCGCTTTTCGGCGCGGCCTTCGACCATGCGGTTGAGGACGCGCATCATCCAGCCGGTGCCTTCGCGGCACGGTGTGCATTGGCCGCAGGATTCATGTTTGTAGAAGGCGGCCAACCTTGCGATGGCGCGGATCAAATCAGTTGATTTATCCATCACAATCACCGCCGCTGTGCCGAGGCCGGAGCGCAACTTCGAAAGAGAATCAAAATCCATCGGCGTGTCGATAATTTGCGCGGCAGGCACCATGCGCACGGATGAGCCACCAGGAATGACCGCTAACAAATTATCCCAACCGCCACGAATGCCACCTGCATGTTTGTCGATCAGTTCGCGGAAGGTGACGCCCAATTCTTCTTCCACATTGCACGGCGTGTTCACATGGCCGGAAATGCAGAACAGTTTTGTGCCCACATTGTTGGGGCGGCCCATCGAGTTAAACCAGGTCGCGCCACGGCGCAAAATTGTGCCGGTGACCGCGATAGATTCCACATTGTTCACCGTGGTCGGCGCGCCATAGAGACCGACATTAGCGGGGAATGGCGGTTTCATACGCGGCTGGCCTTTTTTGCCTTCCAAGCTTTCCAGCATCGCGGTTTCTTCACCGCAAATATAAGCGCCTGCGCCATGGGCGATATAGATATCCATGTCCCAGCCATTCACGTTGCCTTTGCCGATCAGCTTAGCTTCATAAGCTTGGTCGATGGCGGCTTGCAGGTGTTCACGCTCGCGGATGTATTCGCCGCGAACATAAATATAGGCGGCAGAACATGCCATGGCAGCACCTGCAATGAGGCAGCCTTCTACCAGCAAATGCGGATCATGGCGCATGATTTCGCGGTCTTTGCAGGTGCCAGGTTCGGATTCGTCTGCATTGACCACCAGGTAATGCGGACGCTCGCCAACCACCTTGGGCATGAATGACCATTTGAGGCCAGTGGGAAAACCAGCACCCCCGCGACCACGAAGGCCCGATGCCTTGATTTCATTCACCAGCCAATCACGGCCTTTATCAATAAAGAACTTTGTATCTAGCCAAGCTCCTCGTTGTTTAGCGCCGGCCAAGCCCCAATCATGGAAGCCGTAAAGATTTGTGAAAATGCGGTCTTTATCAGCGAGCATGTTTTACTTTCTCCCCGGCTTATCGCCGACGGAATTTTCAGACCGCCAACCCTTGGCGAGTTTCGTGGCTTGCTTCACCCATTCATCGCGGGCGATGCGGCCTTGAAAGCCCTTGAGCAAGGCATCGACATGTTTGATGTCAGCGGCAGACCATGCGGCGATTTGATCGAAGTGCCACACGCCGGTTTTGTTCAGCAGCTTTTCAAACGCAGGGCCAACGCCCCAAATGTGTTTCAGATCATCGGCTTTGCCACGTGGGTTCTTGAGAAGTTCGGGCTTGCTCGCTGGCTCGATCTTTTTAACACGTTGAATAAGCGGTTTGGTGATGCGCACAGCACCAAGTTCTTGCGGAGCGGTTTTCACGTTTGCAGTTTGCGCGGCTGCCACAGGCGCAGAAGTTGGGGCCATTGCTGTAGGCGTTGGTGTTCCCTTTGATCCCTCAATTGTAGCCGCAACGGCTGTGGGGGTTGGGCCAGTAGCAATAGGGGCCACAGGGGATGGAGCAGCTGGCGGCGGCGGTGGAGCTTCGACGCGTTTGAAGGTGCGTGGCTTGCTGTAAAGTGATTTATCAGTCAGTGATGTAGCGCCACCAAAAGCCATGGATTGTTGACGATCAATTTGTGGGCCGGGCTTAACAGGCCTGCCCGCTTGCAAATCATCAATGAGTTTTTCGAGTGTGGCGGGTGTCAAATCTTCGTAGGTGTCTTTCCACACTTGTACCATTGGCGCGTTCACACATGCGCCCAAGCACTCAACCTCTTCCCACGACAGAGACCCATCGGCATTCACATGATTCGGCTCAGGGTGGATTTTCTTGCGGCACAGCGAGAGCAGTTCTTCGGAACCGCGCAACATGCATGGTGTTGTTCCACACACTTGGATATGCGCATTCTTGCCCACAGGTGAGAGCTGGAACATGGTATAAAACGTGGCGATTTCATAAACGCGGATGAAGGCCATATTGAGCATCTCGCCAACATATTCCATCGTAGGCCGCGACACCCAACCATCATTCTGCTCCTGCGCACGCCACAGTAAGGCGATCACGGCAGATGCCTGTTTGGTTGGCGGATATTGCGCAATAGTCTTCCTGGCCCAAGACGCATTTTCAGCGTTGAACTTGAAGGCAGCAGTTGGTTGAACGGGATCTAGGCGACGGACGGACATCAGCGATCAACCTCACCAAACACAATATCAAGAGAACCCAGCACGGCACTCACATCCGCAAGTTGATGCCCGCGGCACATGAAATCCATGGCTTGCAGGTGGGCAAAACCTGGAGCGCGGAGTTTGCAGCGGTAGGGTTTGTTGGAGCCATCGCTGACTAGATAAACGCCAAACTCGCCCTTCGGCGCTTCGACGGCTGCATAAACTTCGCCAGCTGGCACTTTATAGCCCTCGGTATAAAGTTTGAAATGGTGGATCAAGGCTTCCATGGAGCGTTTCATTTCACCCCGCTTGGGCGGAACCACTTTGCCATCGCTAGATGAAATCGGCCCCTGCCCTGCGCTTGAAGACAGCATGTTCACGCATTGCTTCATGATGCGCACCGATTGGTGCATTTCCAAAACGCGGATTAAATAGCGGTCATAATTATCGCCATTCTTGCCGATGGGAATATCAAATTCCATTTCGGAATAGCATTCATAAGGCTGGCTCTTGCGCAAATCCCACGCGGCACCACTGCCTCGCACCATCACGCCCGAGAAGCCCCATTTGAAACATTCTTCAAGCGACACAACACCAATATCAACATTGCGCTGTTTGAAGATGCGATTTTCGGTGAGCAGTGTTTCAATGTCGTTTAAACGCGCTGGATGGGTATCGCAGAAATGGCCGATGTCATCGATCAGTTTTTGCGGCAAATCCTGGTGCACACCACCTGGGCGAACATAAGCGGCATGCATGCGGCTGCCCGATGCGCGCTCATAAAACACCATCAGTTTTTCGCGCTCTTCGAAGCCCCAGACAGGCGGCGTTAATGCGCCTACGTCCATCGCTTGGGTGGTGATGTTGAGCATATGCGAAAGTAGACGGCCAATTTCAGAGTAAAGAATTCGGATGAGCTGCCCGCGCTTAGGTACAGTAATACCAAGTAATTTTTCCACAGCAAGAGCGTAGGCATGCTCTTGGTTCATCGGCGCCACATAGTCGAGCCGATCAAAATAAGGAACGGCTTGGAGATAGGTTTTTTGCTCGATCAGCTTTTCAGTTCCCCGGTGCAACAGGCCGATATGTGGATCAACACGGGTGACGACTTCGCCATCGAGATCGAGAATCAAACGCAAAACGCCATGCGCCGCCGGATGCTGCGGGCCGAAATTGATTGAGAAATCGCGGGTGGAATGTTCAGTCATGCCTATTGTTTCTCTTTATCACCAGGCCAGCGCTTAAATGCCAGAACCCAAAGTAATACCCAGTTTAGCACGGGCACCATCATCAACAACGCCATTGGCGCTGGCCAACCCGCGCGCGGAAAGATTCTCCAAAACGGAACGATTAAGACAGCGGCAACAATTAAAAAAAACAGCCAATGATAATAAGAAAACGATTCCATATTAATCCCTCTTCGCCTTTTCGTCACCCGGAAGAACATATTCGGTGCCTTCCCAAGGCGATAAATAATCAAACTGCCGGAATTCTTGCACCAGCTTCACAGGTTCATAAACCACACGCTTGGCTTCATCGTCGTAACGCACTTCAACATGGCCCGTGACGGGGAAGTCCTTGCGGAGGGGATGGCCTGAAAAGCCATAATCCGTTAAAATACGACGCAGGTCGGGGTGGCCGGAGAACAGAATGCCGTACAGATCAAAGGTTTCGCGCTCATACCAGTTGGCGGCGGGAAACACTGAGATTGTCGAAGGCACTTGGGTTTCTTCGTCGGCCCGCACCTTCACGCGGATGCGTGTGTTCTTGTAAGGGCTGAGCAGATGATAGACCACATCGAAGCGCATTTCGCGGGTTGGATAATCGGCACCGCAAATATCAATGAAACACACGAATTTGCATTCGGCGTCATCCCGCAAGAATGTGAGCACATCCACAATATTTGCGGCTTCGGCATGCAATGTGAGCTCGCCGAATGATACTTCATTCGTGACTTTCAGTTTGCCTGAAACATATGCGCCTAATTCTGTATAAGTCATTTTCTTAGCGCTCAATCGTGCCAGTGCGGCGGATTTTCTTTTGCAGCATCAGAATGCCGTAAAGCAAAGCCTCTGCCGTGGGTGGGCAGCCCGGAATATAAATATCCACGGGAACAATCCGGTCACAGCCGCGAACCACAGAATAAGAATAATGGTAGTAGCCGCCGCCATTGGCGCAAGATCCCATGGAGATCACATAACGCGGCTCTGGCATTTGGTCGTAAACCTTGCGCAGAGCCGGAGCCATTTTGTTGGTCAGTGTGCCAGCCACAATCATCACATCCGACTGGCGGGGCGAACCGCGCGGCGCAAAACCGAATCGTTCCACATCATAACGCGGCATGGATGTGTGCATCATTTCAACAGCGCAACATGCCAAACCAAATGTCATCCACATCAGCGATCCAGTGCGGGCCCAGTTAATCAGGTCGTCAGTGGATGTGACAAGAAAACCTTTGTCGGCCAGCTCGGCATTTATGTCTGTGAAATAAGCGCGGGTGTCGGCTTTGGCCGCTTCGATCAATCCCATTCCAAAGCTCCTTTGCGCCACTCATAGATAAAGCCCACGGTTAAAACACCGAGGAACACCATCATAGACCAAAATCCAAAAAGCCCAATCTTTCCGAGGCTTATCGCCCATGGAAACAAGAACGCCACTTCCAGATCGAAAATGATAAACAAAATTGAAACCAGATAAAACCGCACATCAAACTTCATCCGCGCATCATCAAATGCATCAAAGCCGCATTCATAAGCAGACATTTTTTGCGGGTCGGGGCTGCGATAGGCGATCAAAATCGGCGTGATCATAAGAATAATTGCAATTGCCGCCGCGACACCCATAAAGATGACAACTGGCAAATAGCTCTGCACCAAATCTGGCATTGTACCCTCAAATAAACTAGGCGCATTTTATGGCACCTTTGCGTCTCATTGCGGGCGTTCGTAGCGCAGAGCAACATTCTGCGCAAGGTTTCAAATGTCGCTATCAAAAGGCTTTTTCGGATGACGTCCAGTATCTCTCCCCACACCAAAATCTTATTAACAATTGCATGTTAGCGTCATTCCACAAATTGCAAAACCGGAGTATCGAATATGAAGAAAATTATCCTCGCAGCGGCAATCGCCCTGCTCGCAACCACTGCCGGCGCTAAGGCTGAAGTCGTTGATGTTGCCACCATCAAATGTAAAGAAGCATTGGCGATGTCAGCAGATGAATTGAGCTACGTTCTTTTATGGTTGCACGGATATGAGGGCGGCAAGGCTGGCGACACCACAATTGACGTGAAGGCTTTGGGCGAAGGCGGCGCTGCAATTGGTGAAAAATGCGGCGAAAACCCCGAATTGGGTTTGCTAACCGTTATTGAGCAGATGGGCAATTAAACCAAACGAAAAAACAAAAAGGCCACTCGTGTTCTGAGTGGCCTTTTTTGTTTAGAATAAATGGCGCGAAAGACGGGGCTCGAACCCGCGACCTTCGCCGTGACAGGGCGACGCTCTAACCAACTGAGCTACTTCCGCACATTTAATAATCGG
>JAYWEV010000262.1:0-8326 GCA_043779145.1 Aestuariivirga sp.
TTCATCTGTTCAGGGGAGTTAAGAACTAAATAATTGTCCGTGTCAATCCGGTTGAATGGTTTTAATATTTTAGCCTGTAAAGCTACAACCTAGACTAAAGAACACCTGCAAAATTCACATGCAAACTACAAATTGTTACTTGATCGAAAACAATAATTTTAGCGCGAAGTGTCGGTCAGTCAAAAGCGACCCGTGGAAAATAGAAGCTCACCACCCAATTTGGCATATCAACAATCTCACTGATCCGCAGATCGCCGCAGACAGAACACAGCATATAAGCATCAACCGCATTCATGTTGTAACGCTTGGTGAGTAAATCGATCATGCCAGCAACTGCTCCGCGCGCACCTTCCATCAGATCAGGGCCAATTCCAGTGGTCACTTCGTAACCTTTCGCATCCAGATGGCGCGTGACAGGGCCGGGTGTTGTGAAACGCGGGAACGCTAAGTTCGCCCCCTTCACCAATTCAAACTTCGCAGCGATGGTGCAGGGACTTTCAATGGCTGTACCGCACACTTCGCCGTCACCTTGGGCGGCATGTGTATCGCCCACACTGAATAGTCCGCCTTTCACTTCAACAGGAAGATAGAGTTCTGTACCCGCAGCCAGATCACGAATATCTAAATTGCCACCCACGCGGCGCGGCGGAACCACCGAATGCTGGCCAACTTCAGCAGGGGCCAAACCAATCGTACCGCAAAATGGTTTGAGCGGAACTTTCCCGCCCGGCCCATAAAGTGCTGGGGTCATTGCAACCGCATCATATTTCCAAATATGCAAAGCAGGGTCTTTGAACTGATCGGCCAGCAAACCAAATCCAGGAATATTTGCAGTCCAGCCCCAGCCCGATGGTCCAAATTCAAGCAGCGTCACTTTAATTGCATCGCCGGGTTCTGCGCCATCAACATAAACTGGCCCTGCGACAGGGTTCACCTTGCTAAAATCAAGCTTGTCCAAATCAGCAAGCTTAGATTGCGCAGTGATCTGTCCGCCCGATGAATCCGGTGGATTAAAGCTGATTGTTTCACCCGGAGCGATTTTGAGCGCCGGGTCATTGGCATTGTTCCAGCCGTGATGGCAGGTGTGGCTGTGAATGGTGTGCGTGCATTTCATAGGCGTCATGATCACGCGAATAATAGTTTGTGTCAATTGTCACAGGGGCATTGCCAGAATTGAATACTCCAGATAGCTTTCGTTGCCTGCTGCTAAAGCAAGAGGTGGATGAATGACAAAATTGAGCTCTATGGAAGGCCGCGCCAAGTTTGGCGACTTTGAAACATGGTACCGCGTTACGGGTGACATCGATTCGAAGAAACCACCACTTTTCATTTTGCACGGCGGCCCCGGTGCCGCTCACAACTACGTCGATGCCTACAAATTGCTGGCCGCCGAAGGCCGCGCCGTAATTCACTACGATCAATTGGGGTGTGGCAATTCAACTTTATTGCCCGATAAGGGCGGTGACTTCTGGACTGTTCAACTGTTCATTGATGAACTGAATAACCTTGTTGACCATTTGGGCCAACGTGGAAAATTTCATGTGTTAGGCCAAAGCTGGGGTGGCATGTTGGGCGCTGAATATGGCGTAACACGTCCTGCCGGCTTGAAATCTTTGACGATCGCAAATTCACCTGCATCCATGGCCTTATGGATGAGTGAAGCGACCCGCATGCGCAAGCTGATGCCGCAACACATTCAGGACGCGCTCAACAAACATGAAGCCTCAAACACGCTGAGCGATCCTGAATATCAAAACGCAACCATGTGGGTTTATGAACATCATGTGTGCCGCGTGGTTCCGTTTCCACCGGAAGTGACAGAAACTTTTGATCAAGTGACCCGCAACCCGACAGTTTATCATGTGATGAACGGGCCGAATGAATTTCATGTTGTAGGCACCTTGAAAAATTGGAGCGTGATTGACCGACTCCATAACATTACAGTGCCAACCTACATCATTTCAGGCCGCCATGATGAGGCGACTCCGGCTTGCGTTCAGCCTTTTGCCGATCACATCAACGGCGCCACTTGGCATATCTTCGAAAATTCCAGCCACATGCCACATGTGGAAGAACAGCATGATTGCATGAAACGCGTTGGGGCTTTCCTCAATGCCAATGACTAGTTAAAAAAATAGGGAGACGACAATGAAAAACTATCTACTTACGGGGGCAGCCCTTGCTGCATTTGCGTTCAGCGCGGTGGCACCAGCCTCTGCTGAATACATGAAAGAACATCGGGGCGGCACCATGCGCTTGGTGTCACATGCCGCTGCAGGCACGATTGATCCACACATCAATTATACCCTGCAATATTGGCAAATTTTTCAATCGACCTATGACGGTTTGGTTGCGTTCCAAAAAGCCGCTGGCGCTGATGGTTTCACCAAGGTGCCAGATCTTGCCGAAGAATTTCCAAAGCCCACCAATGATGGCAAAACTTATGTCTTCAAAATTCGCAAAGGCATTAAGTTCTCCAACGGCAATGATTTAACCGTTAAAGATGTTGTCGCTTCGTTTCAGCGCATTTTCAAAGTTTCAAGCCCAACAGCAGGCGGTTTCTATTCCGTCATCGTTGGTGCCGATAAGTGCATAAAAGATCCCAAGACTTGCACACTTGAAGGCGGCGTGATTGGCGATGAAGCCGCAAGCACAGTGACCATCAACCTCACACGCCCTGACGCTGAAATTTTTGATAAACTTGCTTTGCCGCATGCTGCAATTTTGCCAGCAGATTCACCCACCACCGATGTGGGTTCAAAACCGCTGCCAGGCACTGGTCCCTACATGTTCACAGCCTATGACCCTAACAAGGGCTTCACGATGGCACGCAATCCGAATTTTAAAGTCTGGAGTGAACAAGCTCAGCCCGATGGCTATCCAGATGTCGTGCAATATGATTTCGGTTTAACCGAAGAAGCACAGGTCACCGCCGTGCAAAACGGCGAAGCTGATTGGATGTATGATGAGCCACCAGCTGACCGCCTGGGCGAAATGGGCACCAAGAACAAAGACCAAGTTCACGTCACACCACTGACGGCGTGGTGGTATGTGCCGATGAATAATAATCTGGCTCCATTTGATAATATTAAAGTGCGCCAAGCCGTGAACTATGCGATCGACCGCAAAGCTTTGGTCAATCTCTTCGGCGGCCCTGTGCTGGCCTCGCCCGTCTGCCAAGTTCTGCCACCAGGCTTTCCTGGCCATGAAGATTATTGCCCCTACACAAAGGATCCAGGTGCAAAATGGTCTGCCCCAGATATGGAAAAGGCCAAGAAACTGGTTGAAGAGTCGGGCACCAAAGGCATGAAGATCACCATCGTTCCCGAAGATAAAACCGTTGCCAAATCAATCGGTGTTTATCTGCAAAGCGTGATGAATGAATTGGGTTATGACGCCAGCGTGAAGCCTATCTCACCCGACATTCAATTCACATACATTCAGAACACCAACAACAAAGTGCAGATGTCAGTCACGCAGTGGTACCAAGATTATCCTACGGCGTCTGATTTCCTCAACATCTTGTTTGGTTGCGCAAGCTTCACCCCTGGCTCTGATAGCTCAATTAACATGGCTGGCTTCTGTGACAAGGACATTGACGCCAAGATGCAAGCTGCATTGGCTTTGGGTGTAACTGATCCAGCAGCCGCCAACAAAATGTGGGCCGAGATAGACAAAGCCGTTACGGATAAAGCGCCTGCTGCGGCACTTTTTACGCCAAAGCATGTGGATTTTATCTCCAAGCGCACCGGCAATTTCCAATTCAACTCACAATTTTATTGGATGGTAACGCAGTCTTGGGTTCAATAATCTGACATCAAGGTGACTGCACTTTCTGAAACACGTAGCGATATAAGTCGTGGCCCTTGGGCCACGGCTTTTCGGCGTTTGCGGCGCGATAAGGTGGCAATGGCTGCTTTGGTTTTTTTCATTTTAATTTTGGTGTCGTGTTTGTCTGCGCCACTTTATGCCAAATGGGCTGGTGTTAATCCATTCACCTCCACACTTGATGCCACCATCATGTTTGATGGCGTAAAGACCAATGTGATGGAGCAATCCACTGAAGGCTTGGGCTTGGGCTATAACCCCATTGGCCCCACGTGGCAGCTCGGCAATTATTTTCTCGGTGCCGACAATCAGGGCCGTGATGTGATGGCACGTCTGCTTTATGGCGGACTGACCTCAATCATCATCGCAGGTGGTGCTACAATTCTCACCTTGTTGTTTGCGACCGTGCTCGGACTGGCCGCAGGTTTTTTCGGTGGCGTGACCGATATTATCCTCTCGCGCATTCTAGATATTTTGTGGGCTTTCCCCATTTATCTTTTGGCGATTTCGCTTTCGATTGTAATGATTTCTCATGGCCTGATCATCGGCCCCTTCACCATTGAATCGGGAAGTCTCTGGTTACCTATATTCATTATCGGCATCATCTATATTCCCTATGTCGCACGACCTATTCGCGGGCAGGTGCTTTCATTGCGCGAAAGTGAATTTGTCTTGGCAGCCATTAGCCTCGGTGTGCCCAGCCACCGCATTTTGTTCCGCGATATTCTACCTAACGTGACGACCACTTTGATCGTGTTCGTGCCGTTGATGATAGCGCTCAATATGCTCACAGAGTCAGCGCTTTCATTTCTGTCGATTGGTGTCCAACCACCCGATGCAAGCTGGGGCACAATCATTCAAGACGGGCAAGGTCTGCTCTATTCAAGGCCGTGGGTCGCACTGGCACCCGGCATTGCCATTGTTATCACAGTGCTCACACTCAATGTGCTTGGCGATGGCCTGCGTGATGCGCTTGATCCACGCTCCAAAGTTAAATTGGGGCGCGACTAATGTTTTTCGCAATCGTTCAGCGCCTTTGGCAAATGCTCTTCGTGATGTTCGGCATCAGCGTTATGGTGTTTTTGATATTCTTTGCCACCCCCGGTGCTGATCCCGCCTCACGCATTGCAGGCCGTGGTGCCAGTCCTGAAATTCTGGAAGCGGTGCGTAAAAGCTTCGGCCTCGATCAGCCGATCTACATCCAATATTTCACAATGATGAAAAAGATTTTCATCACTGGTGACCTGACATCATTCGTCAATCGCGGCTGGAAAGTTGTGCCAGCCGTGCTCGATACAATTCCAGTAACAATGTCGCTCGTTATGGGGGCCGCAATTTTGTGGGTGGTGTTCAGTATGATCATTGGCACAGTGGCCGCCGCCACAAAAGACAGTTGGCTCGATAAAACGCTGATGATCCTCGGCCTGATCGGGATTTCAATGCCGGTCTTTTGGCTGGGTGAAGTGATGAACCTCATCACCCAAAGCCGTTTCCACGACACATGGATGTTTTCATGGGTGCCACCTTTGGGATATAAAAACTTCATCGACAGTCCCAAAGCCTGGTTCCTAACTCTGGTCATCCCTTGGATCACCTTGGCAATTCTCTATATCGGGCTCTATGGCCGCGTCCTGCGCGCCAACCTGATTGAGGCTATGCAAGAAGACTATGTGCGCACCGCGCGCGCAAAGGGCCTTTCCGAAACCCGCATCCTTCTACGCCACGCCTTGCGCACATCGCTGATCAGTTTCGTGACACTCTTCGGATTAGATTTTGGAGCGCTCGTGGGCGGCTCTGCTTTGCTCACGGAAGTGGTTTTCAATTTGCATGGCATCGGCAAACTGACTTACGACGCACTGCTCAATCTTGATTTGCCCATCATTATGACCACAGTCATCTTCGCATCCTTCTTCGTCGTGATGGCCAATGCATTGGTCGATGTCGTTTACATCATGCTCGACCCCCGCGTGAGGAAAGCTTGATGCTTGAAGTGCGCGATCTCAAAGTTTCCTTCCGGAGCGAACAAGGTCTGATGCGCGCCATTGATGGCGTGAGCTTCAATGTAGGCGAGGGCGAAATTCTGGGGATGGTCGGCGAGTCAGGTTCCGGCAAAACGGTGTCGCTTCTTGCTGTGATGGGCTTGATCAATGATCCGAACGCGGTCATCGAAGGCTCGATCAAATTCAAAGGCCGCGAATTGGTGGGCATGCCCAACACCGAAATGCGCAAACTTCGCGGTCGCGAAATAGCTATGATCTTTCAAGATCCGATGACGGCGCTCACACCTGTTTACACGATCGGTTGGCAAATCGCAGAACAGATTTTGCAACATCAAAACATCAGCAAATCGGCGGCACGGCAAAAGGCCATCGACTTGCTTGCAGAAGTCAATATTCCAAATCCAGCAGACGCTGTTGATCGTTACCCTCATCAACTTTCAGGCGGCATGCGTCAACGCGCGGTCATCGCCATGGCGCTCTCCTGTAATCCATCACTACTCGTCGCCGATGAACCGACCACGGCACTCGACGTCACGGTGCAAGCCCAAATCCTCGATCTCGTTCGAAAGCTGCAACGCAATCACAAATCCGCTGTGGTTTTCATAACCCACGACATGGGTGTGATAGCTGAAATTGCTGATCGTGTGATGGTGATGTATGGCGGTCGCATTGTCGAGCGCGGGCTTCGCGATGAGTTGTTTCTAAAACCGAAACACCCCTACACAAAGGCCTTGCTCGACTCGATCCCACCCCTCGAAGGCGAAAAACCGAAACGGCTCCGCGCAATTTCGGGTTCTCCACCATCGCTGCTTAACCGACCGATAGGCTGTTCCTTCGGCCCCCGTTGCGTATTCAGGTTTGATGCCTGCTCTGTGCAACCTGAACTTGGCAAAAGCGAACATGCCGCCGCTTGTTTCTTGAAAGCTGCGCAATGACAAAAGCACCGCTCTTGGAAGCTATAGGCGTCAGCAAAGACTTCACAGTCGGCACCCGCTTTTCTGCTCGCGGCAAACAAATTGTTCATGCCGTTGATGGTGTATCGCTATCCATCATGCCCGGCGAAACTCTGGGCTTGGTCGGAGAATCCGGCTGCGGAAAATCCACTCTCGGTCGCTGCATGGTCAGACTCTATGATATTTCATCTGGCATAATGAAATTCAAAGGTGAGGAAATTACCCATAAATCAATGCGCGAAATGCGCCCGTTGCGAAAAGAACTGCAAGTGGTTTTCCAAGACCCTTACGCCTCCCTCAATCCGCGCCGCCGGGTGCGTGATTTAATTGCTGAGCCATTGCGCGTTCACACCAAGCTAAACGAAAAACAAGTCGTGGGTCGTGTGGCGGAATTACTGAATCTTGTCGGTCTACAGCCCGATCATGCTTTGCGCTTCCCCCATGAATTCTCCGGAGGTCAACGCCAACGCATTGGCATCGCCCGCTCTATCGCACTCGAGCCAAAACTGATCGTGCTAGACGAGCCTGTTTCGGCGCTCGATGTTTCAGTGCAAGCGCAAATCGTAAACCTGCTCGCCGACTTGCAAGAACGCCTCAACCTCACCTACGTCTTCATCGCCCATGATCTCAGCGTCGTGCGGCAAGTTTCAACGCGCATCGCCGTGATGTATCTGGGTTCAATCGTTGAGATGGGCAACGCCGAAGATATTTTCACCAATCCGGCGCACCCCTACACGCAAGCTTTGATCTCCGCAGTGCCAGTCCCGGATGTCACCAAGCAAGGCTCGCGCAAACGCATCATTTTATCCGGCGATGTGCCCAGCCCCATCACCCCCCCATCTGGATGCCGCTTCCACCCACGCTGTCCCATAGCGCAAGACCGCTGCAAAATTGAGCGTCCTGCCCTGCTTGCTGATACAGAGAATAGGCACGTTGCCTGTCATTTTCCATTAGATGTTTTGACCAATTGATTAAACGGTGCTTAACTCAAGATGTCGCCTTTTCGGGCCGTTGAACTTCAGGGAGAGTACTAATGAAATCATTTAAATTATTAGGCGCTACATTACTGGTTGGAACCATCCTCGGGAGCGCAGCCGAAGCCAAGTCACTGGTCTATTGCTCGGAAGGCTCGCCTGAAAACTTCACGCCGGCCATGAACACAACAGGCACCTCGCTTGATGCGGCGCGCCCGGTTTATAATCAGCTCGTGCAATTTACGCCTGGCACAACGCAGGTCGAACCAGGCCTTGCTGAAAAATATGAAGTATCGGCTGATGGCCTCACCATCACTTTCCATTTGCGCAAGGGTGTTAAATTTCATTCCGGCGTAAACGGCTTCACGCCAACACGTGAATTCAATGCTGATGACGTGTTGTTCTCGTTCAATCGTCAATGGAAAGATGATAATTCATACCACAAAGTATCGGGCGGTGCCTTCGATTATTTCAACGACATGGGCATGCCAGATTTGCTTGCTTCCATCGAGGCACCAGATCCGATGACTGTTGTGATGAAATTGAAAACACCTAACGCGCCAATATTGGC
>JAYWEV010000263.1:0-21555 GCA_043779145.1 Aestuariivirga sp.
CCAACATCATGTCCATGGCAAACCTCCGAATCAGGGAGGCCCATGGAATCACACTAAATGCAAACTCCAAACCCCGTTAACTTGAGTTCGACGCCCTGAGTCAAGCACCCTGCATATTGTAAATTTGAGTCCGCTCCGCCATGATGCGCGAAACAAACGAGGCCGAAATGAAGACAAAGCTTATCACCGTCTTAATATCTCTAATATTGTTTGCACCTCAGCTTCGGGCTGACGACAGCAAAAATTATGTGCTGAGCGTCGAGGGCAAAGACTATGAGATAGGCTTGGACGGATCGGTGGTGGCCAAAACCAAAGAAGGCAAAGGCATCACCATTAGCTTGAAACGCAAAGAGTTCAGCACGTTCACAAAAGATGTTGTGTCCTTCGAGCATCGCAGTGATCTTTCGGTGGCGGCGACTGACATTGATAGAGACATCCATCAATATCTAACGGCATCGGCACTAGGCACGCTCATCATCATCCAGCAATATGACAACCTCAACCCTGCAACTTTAACTGAACTGATGTTGAAGCAACTCTCCGCTGATGATCTCGCCACTGGTTACACGATGGACAAATCCGACTTTTCACGCACACTTGCTGATGGCACCGTGATGAAAGGTTTGCGTGCCAACCTCAAGCATAAGAATGACGACGTGGACCTTCAGGTTGTAGCCGTCGATTCAGGAGACGGTGGCATCATCGCCATGACCAGGCTCAATCATGACATGGGAGCAGCCGAAGAACCAATCATCGAACGTTTTTGGGCAACGCTGAAGCTGAAGAAACAATAATGGAAGTCATTATCCTCGCTTAGCAATATGCGGCGCGAATAATGTGAAGTCTGATGGGCCAAGACGTTCTGATGCTGAATTGAACTGGTGCCAATAAGGATAGATCAGCGGCAAGGCGCTCACATCGTCCAGCTTCTTCAGATCATCAGCTGTCAACTTCAATGAAACAGCGGCAAGATTATCTTTGAGCTGCACTTCATTACGCGCGCCCACAATAATCGATGCAACACCCGGCCTGCCCGCCAGCCAAGCCAGAGCCACTTGCGCCGCCGAAACACCATGCACCTTGCCCACGTCAATGAGCGTATCAATAATTCGGTAAAGCCGCTCTTCATCGCGGATTGGTGGTTCCGACCAACCAGAAAGATGGCGCGAAATATCAGGCTTGTGGGTGCGCGTAAATTTGCCAGAGAGCAACCCACCAGCAATCGGGCTCCAAATTTGAATGCCCACTCCTTGGTCAACCGCAATCGGCATCAACTCATATTCAGCTTCACGCGCTTCAATGGTATAATGAATTTGCTGCACAACAAACTTTTGGAAATTATGCCGGTCTGCCGCCATCATGCATTTCATGATGTGCCAACCAGAGAAATTCGAGCATCCAACATAACGCACCTTTCCCTGCTTCACGAGCGTATCAAGCGCTTCCATAATTTCGGCAACGGGCGTCATACCGTCCCATTCATGCAGGAAGTAGAGATCAAGATGATCGCGGCCCAAACGCTTTAAGCTTGCTTCAGCTTCATGGATGATATGAAAACGCGAAAGGCCTTGCTCATTTGGCCCCTTACCCATCGCAAAACGCACTTTGGTGCCGACCATTAACTGATCAGAACGGCCTTTAAGAATAGCGCCAAGCGCTTCTTCTGATTTGCCAGTTGTGTAGGCATTGGATGTGTCGAGCAAATTCACCCCATGATCAACGGCCATATCAACGAGCCTCTTGGATTCAGCCACCGAGAGACCTCCCATCATGCCGAAATAGCCTTCGGCCGAAAAATTCATGGTGCCCAATGTGTGCAGCGAAACTTTTAAACCAGACCGACCGAGTTGACGATATTCCATGTGCTTAGGCTCCAATTAGTGTGATTGCATAGAACACCAGTGATGGGCTTTGCGCAAGGTCGTTTTTAAAGTTTGGCAATATAGCCAGGCAAATGTGCAGCTTCTGGTGCCGCCGCCATCTTCTTTGCTTTGCGCACCCAACCATCAAAATCAGCTTTCAATGATTTCGCATTAATGAGCGGCCTGAAATAATCCGCCCAAAGAAATTCCGCATACGGCTCTTGGGTTTTAGTAAAGCCGCCTTCTTGGCGCACAAAGCCCGCAAGGCTGCGGTAAATATCATCTTCCAAATCAGTCAACTTGGCTGGAATATCAGAAATCTGGCGTGGCTTACCCTTGCCATCAACGGGATGAACCCATTGCCTTCCTTCCATCTCTTTCCAAAATTCAGGCATGGAAAGTTTTGAAAAATCAGCAAGCACGTCGACAGGCGCGGTTTTGAACCTCTCCTTCAAAAGAGCCAATCCCAAATGATGATGGTCTACGATATAGTGCCGATCTAGAGGCCCTGAAACAACACGGATGGGATTGGTCAAAATAAAATCGACAAGCTCCTGCGGCTTTCGCTCGCGTTTCACCAAACCATCGCGCTTGGCCTTCACCATTAATTGGCCAACCGCAATCTGTGTTGGCCGCAAGACTTTAACTGCAATACTTTGAACAGCCATGTTCAGTCCTTCATCTTTTTAGGTTCGGTGTCGTCAATGTCTGCTGGCAGTTTTCGCACCAGTTCAATTCTGTGTTCCAACCAATGAAACAGGCTATTGCCAATAATGACCATCAATGTGATTTCGGCGGCTAAAAGATATCGACCAAGCCCTGTGATGCTGCCAACCGCAGCAACACACCAAATCGTAGCCGCTGTATTCAAACCACGAATGCGAAGGCCGTCACGCAAAATCACACCGCCGGCGAGAAAACCAATCCCAGTTGCAATTTGCGCCAAAACCCGTGCCGCACCGTCTCCACCCAAAACTTGCCCTGCAACCACAAACAGCGCAGCCCCGAAAGCCACCATGCCATCCGTATGCGGCCCTGCGGCATGGCCACGCCAGCGCCGCTCAAAGCCTATAGCCCCACCCAAAACGAGTGCCAGAGCAAGGCGGATGAGGATATCGGTGTCGATCATGCACTCAGCCTTTACAAAACTGTCACAATCTTTGCGCGTTACAAATAATTAGGACAAGGGCACATAGTCAATCTCGGTGAAAGCCGCCACTTCCGGAATCCAGCGCCCCTGCACAAAAGCCGCATGATCGGGGTGAATGTTATAGCCATCATAGGCAGCTTGGGTCGCAAACTCCATCGAAACGCCAAACTTGAATTCGGACTTGGGGCTCACCTGTCGCAGCACTTCAAATTTTGCAACACCCTTAATCGATTTCAGTTTGGCAAGGGCGTTCAGAAAATCTTTTTCGCCTGCAGAACCAGCAGCATGTTTCAAACGAAAGACAGCAGTGTGGCGGATCATTTGTTAACTCCCTCAAGCCTCCCAATCAACCACACAAATCCCGTTCACACCACCCTCGGTGATACCAACAATCATGGCACCCACAGCTTGGTGATCAGGATGCGGCAAGTAAGCATCCCGCGCTGCAGCATCAATGAAATCCACCGTAAAACCATGCGTGTGGCCACGTTGCAGACCTTCGGGGCTGTTGTCTTGGCCTGTGGAAATCGAGGTGATGCCGAGAACTTTGGTTTGCAAATCTTTTAATTTGGAAAAAACTTGCTCGACAGTCTTGGCATCAACACCCGACTTCAATTTAAATAACACAACATGGCGGATCATAAGGTTTTCCTTGTGCAATGCTTAAATCTTGAATGATAAGTTACAGTTGCACAAGGGCGCCAATCCAGTCGTTCGGAACGAGCATGACCCGGCCAATTCAACTTCTTAAATTTATATTGACTGCACAGTAGCAGCAGTCAGAAGTAGACATTGCATCTGGCAATTAAACTAGAACGACAGGTGGATCATCATATTTCAAGCTTCGTTTAAAGTTATTCAAACCACATAATGTCTTTGCACTCGATTCGCCCATTTAGTATCTTTTGGAAGTCTGAATTTTCATCTAAGAGAAAAAGCAACCACAATGTTGACTGAAGAGATGCTTCAATTGTTGTCAGGCCGTAATCAATGTCGTTTCTTCTAGCATAAAACAACAGCCGTTGAGCTCTAGCGTAGATCAGCAAGCTGTCAACAATCCGACCGTAAATTGTAATCACGTCAATTTCAGTCTTGCAAGTCTTACAAATTGTTTCATTGTTGTCTTCGATCCTAGCATTTTGGATTTGAAGCAATGCAACAAGACGAGAGATATCATTGGCAGGATAGTTCTCTGCGTCGGATATGCAATTTATTAGCGGGGCAGTATTCTCTTCGGTCGCGAGCTTAGTCACAAATGATATGGGTTGAATTCTTCCAATGGTAGAATCAGTATCCTTAGTCCTATTCCAAAGCTCTTCTGTCAAAGATTTCTGGATTTTTAATATGTTACTTAGAGGGTGAGATAATGCTGCCCTTTGTGCGTAATTTCTCCGCAATCTTTGGTTTTGCTCTAACACTTGCGATATCTTTATTTGATGCAAGACAGCGATAACTGAACCTACACCAACGATTGCAGTAACGGCAACTGTTAGGACAGTATCCCAGTGGTTTTTCCATTCAACATTTGAGTTTAAAAAATCAATATTATTACTGCTGAACTTGTCGCAACTGAGCCTGCAATAAAAGCGTTCAATTCATAAAAAGTATTTCGCCCATCCTTCATGTCTTTAAACAACACTCATTCCGCAGCCACAGCCTTTGCCTTCAACATTTTCGCCACCAATTCAGGATCAGCCGCAATCACTTTCAAATAAGCCTTGGCCGTTGCATCGGGCTCAGTGCGGTGTTGCTCCCAATCACGCAAAGTGCCCACAGGGATTTGATAGAGTTCGGCGAATTCTTGTTGGGTGAGCGACAATTGTCGGCGCAATGTTCGGCAGCGTGGCAACCGCTTTGCTTTGGCCATTTGCTCTGGCGTGCGCGGCATATTATCGGCGTCATAGACTGGATGATCGACATCGCCTTTAAATTCTGTTTTTGGGATATCTAGTTTCACCCAACCTAAAGGAGTTTTTTGTTCCACCGTGCGATCAGGACGTGTTCTCATGGTAATAGTCATTTTGTTCATTTCGCGTTGCCCTTCGGGCGGAAATTATGCGGGCAAATTCCCCGCGTTGAGTATAAACTATTGTCAATATTTCAGTCTTGCCCTTTGCATAGGCAACGATACAGTCTTCACCATAATCTTCTCTATCATCAAGTTCTTCGACGATAAGCCGGTCACCGAGAGCATAGATCGCCTCTTCAAAAGAAACGCCATGCTTGCGAAAGTTTGCTGCCGCTTTAGAAATGTCCCATTCAAATTCCACTATACGGAATTCCCGTATAAGTCAAGGCGCAACCTCAATCCGCTTCACCCCCTGTGGCTGCGTCACACCCTTCCAAATCGCATTGGCCTGATGCACCGGCGCGTTGGGTTTGCGTTGGATAAAGTCGCCGTCTCCCGCTTTGGCGCGCATGTCGCCTTGGTCCCAAGCAATCTTGCCGCGCGAGATCACGGTCCTCGGTGCGCCGTTACACACATAGCCTTCGAAGACGTTATATTCCACACGGCTGATTTGCTTTTTGGCGCTAATCGTCTTGGTGGCTTTAGGATCCCATACAACGATATCAGCATCGCTGCCCACGCGCACGGCACCCTTCTTGGGATACATGTTCAAAATGCGTGCAATGTTAGTCGACGTCGCAGCAACGAATTCTTCTTTCGTCAAACGGCCTGTGTTCACGCCCGCATTCCACAACACGGGCAGACGGTCTTCTAGCCCCCCTGTGCCATTTGGAATTTGCGTGAAGTTTTTAAGGCCCATTTGCTTTTGTTTCAGCGTGAAGGCGCAATGATCTGTGGCCACCACTGAAAGCGTGCCCGATTGCAATCCAGCCCACAGCGAATCCTGATGTTTCTTATTGCGGAATGGCGGGCTCATCACGCGCGTGGCGGCATGGTTCCAATCCTTGTTTTGATATTCGGAATCATCTAGCACCAAATATTGCACTAGCGGCTCGCCATAAACGCGTTGCCCGGCCTGCTTGGCGCGCCTGATGGCATCATGCGTTTGCTCGCAAGACACATGCACAATGTAAAGCGGACAGCCTGCCATATCAGCAATCATAATAGCACGGTTAGCAGCCTCGCCCTCCACTTCTGGCGGACGCGAATAAGAATGGCCTTCAGGGCCCGTGACCCCACGCGCCAGCAGATCTGCTTGGAGCCTTGCCACCACGTCACCATTTTCCGCATGAACCAATGGCAAAGCACCAAGTTGGGCGCAGCGCTTGAATGAATTATACATCTCGTCATCATTCACCATCAACGCGCCCTTGTAGGCCATGAAATGTTTGAACGTGTTGATGCCGTATGTCTTCACCACTGTTTCCATCTCATCATGGATCATCGGTGACCATTGGGTCACCGCCATGTGCAGCGAATAGTCCGATGCCGCCTTCTCACCCTTATGTCGCCACGCCTGATAAGCCTTGAGCATGGATTCGCCCGGTGCTGGCAAACAAAAATCAACCACCATGGTGGTGCCGCCGGATAATGCCGCTTGTGTGCCCGATTCAAAATCATCCGCCGTCACCGTGCCCATGAAAGGCATCTCCAAATGCGTGTGTGGATCAATGCCACCCGGCATCACATAACAACCACCAGCATCTATTATCGTGTCACCCATCAGCTTATCGCCTATGGCCACAATCTTTCCGTCACTGATTAAAACATCAGCACGTTCCGAAAGATCGTGATTAACAACAGTGCCGCCGCGGATGAGGGTTGTGGACATTGGGGTGTCTCCATTTTAGGAAATGAGCTTGCGCAGGAGTGGTGGTAGTTCTGAATGAAATGGGTTGACGATTGTCACTCCACGCCATGTAAAACCATCTTGCATGTCTTCAGAAATTAGAATGTCAGAAGATGCTTCAGCAGCAGCCGCGAGGATGACCGAATCCCACAGTTGAAAATCGTGATTACTGAGAAGTTCCCGCGCCGCTGACATGACAGATAAAGTCGTTGCTTGCGCGATATAAAGCTCCAGCCAATTTGCAATTCGTTCAGATGCTAAGGGCTTTGGAACTTTGCCCTTCTTCACGAGCCAGTTTAAAGTTTCTCCCGCCGATTGCACGGGAATGACAATTCGGTTAGCCGGAATTACTTTAAGCAAGGCAAGGGCTTTTTCGCGCCGAGGATCAAGAAACATATCCTCAGCATAGATCATAAAATTACTGTCCAGCGCGGCTAGCAATTATTTGGCATCGTCATAGAGTTCGTCGCGCGTTCCACGCTGTGTAACGTGAGCAAATGGTTTGCGTGACATCAACTCTTCAAGATGCTTGCCTTTTGATTCTTCCATAGATTTGAGACTTCTCACAGCAGGAATAAGAGTCGCAACAATTTCACCGTGCTTCGTGATGTTGACTGAATCCCCATTGGCAACCTGTTCAAGCAACTTAGAAAAGTCCCTATTTGCCTCAGTAGCAGTGATCATCCGCATGACAACCTCCAAAGTAGTGAATTGCCTACTTTACCAAAACATCATAAGGGGCGCAACACCTAGAATGATACCGCGCCCCAATACTTTACTTTATCATCATCGCAGCTTTGGTCACCACATCCGTCCAAGCGCCTACTGGCTTCTTGGTGATGACGGGGTCAGAGCCACCCGAAAGAAGTGTGGCCACGGTGCGGTCAGCGGCAGCTGTGTCGAGCGTGCCATCTGAACCATCAACAAGCTTATTCACTTCATCGACCATGGTGGTTTGATGCGCTTCAGTTTGCGCACCTGAGGCATCATTATCCAAAACGGCTTTCACAGCGCCTGCGGGGTCTTTGCGGGCTTCATCCCAACCCTTCATTGACGCTTTTACGAACTTCGCCATGGTTGTCACAAAGGCCGGATCCTTCAGTTTGTCTTCCAGAACATAAAGACCGTCTTCCAAAGTCGCCACACCATTGTCTTCATATTTGAACACATTCAAATCTTCAGCCTTCATACCAGCCTCGATCAACTGATAATATTCATTGTATGTCATGGTGGAAATACAAGCCGCTTGTTTCTGCAACAAAGGATCCACATTAAAACCTTGCTTCAAAACAGTCACACCATCTGCTCCGCCGGTTGTGGGAAGACCAAGCTGGCTCATCCATGACAGGAACGGATATTCATTGCCATAGAACCAAACGCCAAGTGTTTTGCCTTTGAAGTCGGCAGGTGTTGCAACATTTGAATCCTTCCGGCAGGTGAGCATCATGCCCGACTTTTTGAATGGCTGAGCAATGTTCACCACGGCTGAACCCTTCTCGCGTGTGGCCAAGGCTGATGGCATCCAATCCACCACAACATCCGCACCACCACCAGCAAGAACCTGCTGTGGGTTGATGTCTGGGCCGCCAGGCATAATGGTTACATCCAACCCAGCGTCTTTATAATAGCCCTTGGCCGCTGCCACATAATATCCAGCGAACTGGGCTTGAGTGACCCACTTCAACTGCAACTTTACGGCTTCAGCAAATGCACCCGTCGATGCCATTGACACAGCCCCTGCCGCAACGGCAGCCATCAGAAATTTTTTCATCGTTTCTCTCCTGTTTAAAATTATCCATCTCATCTTCGATAAGACGGATGCCAAAAAGTTACCCGCCGTTCAAAAAGCGTAAGCAACCCATAAAATACTGAACCCGTGATGGCAGCCACCACAATTTCAGCCCAGACCAAATCAAGCGATTGACTGCCTGATCCCGTTTGAATGCGAAACCCCATGCCAACCACCAGAGTCCCAAAGAACTCGGAAACTATGGCACCAATCAAAGCCAGTGTGGAGTTGATTTTTAAAGCGTTGAAAATAAACGGCATGGCCGCAGGCAAGCGCAGCTTTGACAGGCTCTGCCACCAACTTGATCCGTAACTCTGCATTAAATCCCGCTCCAAATGCCCGGAAGCCTGTAAACCCGCCGTGGCGTTCACCAACATTGGAAAGAACGTCATGATCACGATAACTGCAATTTTCGGCGTGATCCCCGGCCCAAACCACATGACCATGATGGGGGCTACGCCGACCAGCGGCAACACCGAAACAAGGTTTCCCAGCGGCAACAGCCCGCGCCGCAAAAACGGCAACCGGTCACACATCAGCGCTGCGCACAAACCAGCCAATGATCCTAAAATCCACCCCGGGATCATCGCTTTTACAATTGTCTCTACAAAATCTTCACTTAACATTGACAGCGAATTGATAAAGCGCACGTAGACGGCAGAAGGTGGCGGCAACAAAATGGGTGAAATTGAAAAAGCACGCACTGCAAATTCCCAAAACAATACAACCACAATGCCCAAAACCAATGCTGGAACATACTCACGCAGCCGCATCATGGTTGTGTTCCCATCATGGTTGTGTTCCCATGGCAGCGAGCACAAATTTTTCACCGCGCCCAATGCCATAAACCAAAAGTGCGGCTAACATAGATCCGGCAAATAAGGCCGCCCACACTTGCATGGTTTGGCCGAAATTAAACCCCACCAACATGCGAGAACCCAAGCCGCCTTGTGCACCCGTTGGAAGTTCACCCACGATCGCTCCCGTCAAGGCAATGGCGATAGCCACTTTTAAAGACGTAAACAAAAACGGCACCGACGCTGGAAACCGCAGTTTCCACAAGACATCGCTGCGGCTGGCATTGTAAGTGCGCATCAAATCAAGATGATATACCTCTGGCGATGTTAACCCTTTTACCATGCCAATGGTCACAGGGAAAAAACACAAATACATGGAGATCAAAGATTTTGGCAAAAGCCCTGTGAGACCTACAGAGCCCAGCACCACAATGATCATTGGTGCTATGGCCAGGATGGGAATGGTTTGTGACACGATGATCCACGGCAGCAACGCTTTGTTCAAAAGTTTAGAATGCACAATTGCCACCGCAAGTCCAATGCCAAGAGCAACCCCCAGCACAAATCCCAAAAGGGTCGAAGACAGCGTCACCCAGCAGTGAAAGAAAAGCGACTTTACTTTCCACGGTGCAACCAAAAACATGGTGTTCCACATTTCGCTCACGATCTGATGGGGTGCTGGCATAACTGGCCGTCCAAAATTCCAAGACACGGCGAGAGTGTTAAGAAACCCGCCGCCTTCCGCTTCAATTTTCGATTGCGCCACGACTGAATTCATTGGAATGGCTGCGATGTACCACAGCACAATCAGGCAGGCACTGATGACTGCAACCGGACCCAAATGCCCGCCGCGCTCAATCCTCATAAGAATGCCCCGCTTTTAAACCTTCGCGTACGCGTTGGGCAATTTTCAAAAATTGGGGCGTCTCGCGAATATCCAATGTGCGATTGCGCGGCAACCTGGTTTCAATCACATCGATGACGCGGCCGGGTCTTGGTGACATTACAACAATTTTGGTGGATAGAAACACTGCCTCAGGAATTGAATGAGTAACAAACACAACAGTCTTTCCCGTGCGGTCCCACAATTCCAAAAGCTGTTGATTGAGTTTATCGCGCACAATTTCATCAAGCGCACCAAACGGCTCGTCCATCAACAATAGTTTTGGATCAAACGCCAAAGCCCGCGCAATTGAAACCCGCTGCTGCATGCCGCCTGATAATTGCCACGGAAATTTCTTTTCAAATCCAGTCAAATTCACAAGATCAAGATTGCGCTGCACGCGGCCTGCCACATCATCAAGCCCCATGATCTCCAACGGCAAGCCAACATTGCGCTCGACCGTGCGCCAGGGATAAAGTGCAGGCGCTTGAAAAACATATCCATAAGCCCGTGCCAACCGTGCGTTCTCGGGCGTCATACCATTAACATTCAAGGTTCCGCTTGTTGCTTTTTCCAAATCAGCAATCGCCCGGAGTAATGTGGTTTTGCCACAACCCGATGGGCCGATGAAAGAAACAAACTCGCCCTCGGCTACATCAAGATTGATTTTAGATAAGGCAAAAACCGGCCCATCATTCGTTTGAAAGGTGAGATCTAAATCCCGCGCTGTGATGACGTTAACCGCCATTTTCTTGCCGCCCCAATAGTTGGTTAAAATCAGAAGCTAACTGGTCTTAACCAGTTGAGCAACAATGAAGAAGAAGTGCGCCTGTGCAAAAACGTCCAAGTATTTTGAAGATTTCAATGGGGCAGATCCCCCCTGAACCTTCAAATAGGGATAATTTTTGAAACTCTCGACCAATTATCAAATTTGATAAAATTCGGTTACAAAACGATTCATTTGCTGATGGGTTGGAGAATCTGAGATAGCAATTTCAATAAATTGCACGCATTGCTCGAGTTTCATTCGTTAACGCGCAACTGAAATTTTACCAACTCCCTCAACCACGACTTCACTCTTCTTGCCTATCGTTTGCCACACTAGTGCGTAACAGAGCTCCTGCGGTCGGCGCTCATAAAGTGGTGGAACTGAGTAATGCCTGCTGTCTGGACCCAATCCCAAATTGTAACAAATCTTCTACGTAGTGGTGCATTTTGGTCTGGTTCAACAATCACCTACGGGTTTCCAACCAGCGTGCCAAATTGGGCAACTGGAACTGAGAGCACAGGCTTTTCAACTTTAACGACGGCCCAGAAAACAGCAGCAACACTGGCTATTGGCATATGGGATGATCTCATTTCTCCGAGCCTTGTCTTATCAACGGCCAGCCCACAAATTACTGTGCAAAATGGCTATGATGCCTCCAACAGCTATTTTGCCTATTCATATTTTCCGGGCGCTCAGTCTTATGGCGCAGGCGCGATATTTTTAAACAACCACTATAACAGCGCATACGGAACCAATGATTTGGTCACCCCTAAAATCGGGGCTTGGGGCTTTCTAACGTACCTTCACGAAATGGGCCATGCCTTTGGCCTTGAACACCCGGGCGAATACAATGGGGGAAGCCCAACCTACGCGGTAAATGCATTGTATACGCATGACTCAATCGAATACACTGTCATGTCCTATTTTGGTGCCAGCAACACTGGCGCAGACTGGCAAGCTTCCGACAACAAATTTTACTATCCACAGACTTTGATGATCGACGACGTCGCTGCCATCCAACAAAAATATGGTGCCGACCTGACCACGCGCGCAGGCGACACTGTATATGGCTTTAACAGCAACATCACAGGTGCCAGTGCTGCGATCTATGATTTTACCCAAAACAGCCACCCTATTATGACCCTCTGGGATGGTGCAGGCAACGACACACTGGATCTTTCAGGCTTTGCAACGAATTCGCGCATTGATTTGCATGCAGGAACGTCAAGCGATGCTGATGCGATGACGCACAACATCTGGATTGCTTATAACAGCAACATTGAAAATGCAGTGGGCGGCGCTGGCAACGATGTTATTATCGGCAATGATTTAAACAATATTTTGAACGGTGGAACAGGCAATGACATCCTCACCGGTGGAGCGGGCGCCGACACAATCTTGGGCGGTGCTGGCACTGACACGGCAATCTATTCTGGCCTGCTTTCAGCTTATACCTTCGCATATGAAGCGATCAAAGATTTGCTTCACATCACTGGCGGTTCAGACGGTTCTGACACGGTTTCAGGCGTCGAAAATTTCACTTTTGCAGATGGTGTCAGAACATTTGGACAGCTTGTTGCACTCGCAGGCGGCATAACCCCGCCTCCACCTCCACCAGTCCCTGTAACAGCGTCGGTCTCTGCCCTCACCAGTTCGGCCGCTGAAGGTTCAGCTGGCACAACAACATTCTCGTTTGCTGTAACATTGAACGGCCCACACGCAGGCACCGAAACCCTACATTACTCTATCGCTGGCACGGGAACCAACGCCGCCAACGCCGCAGATTTCTCAGGCGCATTAAGTGGAACAGTTACCCTTGCAGCGGGCATCAACACTGCAATCATTA
Organism: Aestuariivirga sp.; assembly: GCA_043779145.1. Classification (GTDB taxonomy): domain Bacteria; phylum Pseudomonadota; class Alphaproteobacteria; order Rhizobiales; family Aestuariivirgaceae; genus Aestuariivirga. The sequence continues at coordinate 12,855 of JAYWEV010000263.1, forward strand.
ATGTTTTGGTTGTCGGTGACACCGTTTACGAACAGAACGAAACATTTGCTGTGACGCTCTCGGCACCAAGTACCGGATTGATCCTTGGGACAAGCACAGCAACCGCCACAATTTTGAATGATGATGCTGTGCCACTGAAAGTCATCAACGGAACAACCGCAAATAACACACTCGTTGGAACAAATAGCGCCGAAATCATCAATGGCCTAGCTGGCGCAGATACGATTTTCGCCTTTGCAGGAAACGACATCATCAATGGTGGCACAGGCAATGATCGAATTTACGGTGGTGCCGGATCAGATACATTCCGCTTTACTGACCTTCATTTTGGCAAGGATGCCATTTTGGATTATCAAGATGGCACTGACATCCTGTCATTTGCGGCCAATGTTGCAAAAAGCACAGCCGAATTTAAACTTGCAGGCAATGGCACAACGCATGTGACGCTCTATCATGGCATTGACACAGTTGATCTTTATTCAACGACTGCAATCAAGATCGACTTCCATGATTTTGCGTTCGTGTGATCGTTAATCTGAAAGCTTGGAATTCCGTGATTTCAAGCTGCCAATTAATGTTTTCAGCATATCTGCCTTGCCCCGTTTTGTCACGAGAACGGCATCGTCAACCGTCACAACAATTAAATCATCTACACCAACCAATGCGGTAAAACGCGCCGGCGAATTAATCAGATTATTGTTGCCGTCGAGAACAAAACCCTCGCCCGATATGGCGTTCCCGAAGTCGTCTTTGGCTAATGTATCATAGACAGCGTCCCAAGAACCAATATCATTCCAAATATACTGCACTGGAAAAACCGCGGCGCGTTCAGTTTTCTCCATTACTGCATAGTCGACTGATACTTGTGGCGAGCGGGCAAACTCCGCCTCATCCATGCGGATAAAATCTGCATCCGTTTGAGCCTTTTGAAGTGCCAATTCCATCGCAGATAAAACCAGCGGCGCGTGGCGTAGCAATTCTTCAATAAAAGTCGCCGCACGAAAAAGGAAGTTGCCGCTATTCCAAAAATATCCATCCCGCACATATTCGACAGCTGTTTCAAGATTTGGCTTTTCGACAAACTTCTCGATTTTAAAAGCGCCACCATCGCGCAACAGTTTGCCCGGTTTAATATAGCCAAAACCGGTTGCGGGCGATGCGGGCGTAATGCCAAATGTTGTCAAAAATCCTGCTGTTGCATCAATAGTGGCAGCAGCAACGGCGGCATCAAATTCGTGCTGTTCCGAAATGATGTGATCAGCCGACAGCACCAAAACCAATGCATCAGGTGAACGCTTTAAAGCCACCAAACACCCTGCAGCAATTGCCGCACAGGAATCCCTGCGCATCGGCTCAAGAACAATATCGGCCACCAAACCAATTTCAAGCAAATCTTCGGCAACCAGAAATCTTTGGCTTTCACCAGATACCACGATAGGACGTGGATCAAAGATCGGGCCTTTGCAACGCAGCGCAGTATTTTGAAAAAGCGTATTTTCGGATCCAAACTTTAAAAACTGCTTTGGTCTTGCAGCACGAGACAATGGCCAGAGTCTGGAACCTGCACCGCCACATAAAATAACCGGTATGATCAGTGGTTGCTTCATGTCTAAATTTTCTGATTGAAAGCGCCGACAGCGGGGAACTGGGCCAGCAGCGACTCAATATATCTAAAGATTTCTTTCATGTGCGTTTCCGAAATAACACTTTCACACACCACCACCAACTCCGGTTTGTTGGAAGACGCCCGCACCAATCCAAAACTTCCGTCAGCAAATTCAAAGCGAACACCGTTCACAGTATTGATTGATGCAATGGCCTGCCCAGCAATCTTAAACCCTGATTGACGCGCGTCTTGAACCAATTCAATCAGACTGCCGACCACGCCATATTTTTCCAAATCCCCGCAATGCGGCGACATGCTAGGTGTCGAAAAAGTTGTTGGAAGCGCTCGGTAAAGATCAGCCATGCTTTTACCGGAGGCGCGGTCAAGCATCCGGCAAATTGTAATGGCCGAAGCAATGCCATCATCATAGCCATGTCCAAAGGGACCACGTAAAAAGAAGTGGCCAGACTTCTCGAAGCCAGCCACAGCATTCAGTTCTTTGGTACGAGCTTTGATATAGGAATGCCCAGTCTTCCAATAATCGGTGGAAGCATTGAGTGACCTCAACACCGGATCAGATTTGAAAAGACCAGTGGATTTAACATCCACCACAAACTGCGCATTGGGGATCTGTGCCGCCATATCGCGCGCAATCATAACACCCAATTTATCAGCAAAAATTTCATGGCCTTCATTATCAGCAACACCCACCCTGTCGCCATCGCCATCAAAACCAAGGCCAACATCACAGCCATGCTGCTTCACAGCTTCAACCATCACATGCAGCATTTTTAAATCTTCGGGGTTGGGGTTGTAATTTGGGAAACTGTGATCAAGCGTGCAATCAATTTCAACAACCTCACAGCCAAGCCCGCGTAAAACGTCAGGCGCAAAAGCCCCCGCTGTGCCGTTGCCACACACTGCCGCAACTTTTAATTTGCGCTTGATTGGGCCGCCTTTGAGCAGATCTGTTTTATATTTTTCAAACAACCCCTCAACTCTGCGAACTGATCCGCCAGATCTTGCAACGCTTGTACCTTCCATAACAATTGTCTTAAGCGCCAGCATTTCATCAGGCCCGAATGTCAAAGGACGGTTCATTCCCATCTTAATGCCGGTCCAACCATTTTCATTGTGTGATGCCGTCACCATTGCGACACAAGGCAAATCAAGCTCGAACTGCGCATAATATGCCATAGGCGTTATAGCCAAACCAATATCATGAACCTGACATCCAGCTTCCATCAATCCAATGATAAGAGCATTTTTGATTGACGAAGAGTAATGGCGAAAATCATGAGCCACAACAATATCAGGGCGAACACCGCGCGAATGAATTAAAGTGCCAAGACCCCGGCCAATGGCCTGTATGCCATACAAATTTATTTCTTTTTCAAACAACCACCGCGCATCATATTCTCTAAAACCTGTCGGCTTTAAAAAAATCTGGGACTCGAAAGCTAATGTATTGGGATGAAGGTCTGTTTTAACCGTGCGTGAAATTGTCAATTTAGTCTCTTAAATATTTTTGGAAAAACGTATGGGGATGGCACTACAGGTAGTCGTTATTAATTTCGTGTGCAACCCCTTAGTGCATCAGACAGTTCAAGGTTTTGCTCCCGAAAATATTCGGCGCCAATTTGAAATGGGTTGAACTGGCATTTTTAAAATTTGCGGCAACGGAACACTATTCTGTGCAGGTAAATTTTCCAAAACGGCTTTTGGCCTCGTAAAAACAAGATGCTGCGCTTCCTCCAATCCAAGTTCCAGTTTCGCCACCGCAAACGCCTCCGACAAAATCGGAGGTCTTGATTTCGTATTGTGCGCATCGCTGGCAAGGATATGGACAAGCCCTTCTGCCAACATTTTTTGCGCCCAATAATGTGGACGCTTGCCGAATTTACCAGTCAGAGACCCAGCCGTAATCTGCATCCACACGCCGACTTTCACCAAGCGCTCAAAAATAGCATAATTGTTTTCAATCCACTTGAACCTTTCAGGATGCGTGAGAATGGGAACATAACCAGCATTCAAGATTTGAGTCAGCATCTCTTCAAGCTGCAACGGCAGTACAACATGCGAGGGTTCAAAGAGCACGTAGCGCGAGTCATGCAACCGCAATATCTGCTGATTGGTAAGACATTCCAAGAAGTCGTGACGAATGTGGGCATCCGCTCCAACCACGAGGGCCAGATCAATATCTTCCATAATCAACTGCTGGTTCAGCGCGGCAACCCGCAAGCGAATATCGTCTGCGGTGTTTTCATAATGCCCCGGCAAAAAATGTGGGCTGCAAGCCATCACTTCAATACCGTCATCAACCGCCATCCGCGCCATCGCCAGCGAAGTTGCTAAATCAGGTGAGCCATCGTCAACGCCCGGCAGGATATGACTGTGCAGATCAATCACAGGCAAACCAACCAAATTGAACTTCTCGGATAATTGTACTCATCCCCCAAAAACACCGATTTAGGCGCTAATGCAAATTTGGGGCGGAAAAAGGGCTTGAGCTAAAACAGTGCTCCCAACCCTATGCTTGCCAAACGACTTGTGATTCATGATCGCGTGTGCAATCAAGCCGCCAATAATAAGATTTCCGGCAAAATATGGTAAAGCAATGAATAATTTCAACTCGTCACTCTGCAATTGCGATAAACCATTCATTTCAGTTTGTGTGCTTGTGTAATCTGAAACATTGAAAAGCCGGTAACTCACGCCTTGCAACCAACATCAAAGAAAATTATTCTGCTCGGCACTAGCAATCCAACCACTTGGATTGTCTACAACCATTTGATCAAAGAATACGGCCTGTTCCCAGCATTTATTGAAAAGCCGGTATCACGTCTCAAACTCTTGAAAAATCGCGTTCGCAAGCTAGGGTTTTTTGTGGTCATTGACCAAATGGCCTTCATTTTAGGTTTAAGGCCCTTCATAAACCGCCGCAGTCGGCGCCGCATAAAACAAATATGCCACGCGCATGGACTTGAAATGACCGAGCCGCTTACACCTTCAATTCAGCCAATCGAAAGCGTCAACAGTGAAAGCTTCCGACGGCAGCTGGCCATCCTTAATCCCGATATTATTATCGTCAACGGCACCCGTATCATCGGCAGAAAAACTTTAAGCGCGACATCGGCCAGAATATTCAACACCCATCACGGCATAACACCAACTTATCGTGGCGCGCACGGCGCATACTGGGCGCTTTATAAAAACGACAAAGAACATGCTGGCGTTACTGTGCATCTGGTCGACGCCGGGATTGATACCGGAAATATAATCGGCAGCGCAAAAATTGAAACATCACCGGACGATAGTTTTGCTACTTACCCCTATCTGCAAACCGCTGCAGCTCTGCCAATTTTAAACCAAGCCATCGACGATATCATAGAGGGCAAGTTAAGAGCTAAGCCGATCAGCGGAAATTCCGCTGTGTGGTATCATCCCGGTTTTTCTCAATACATCCGCGGTTGGCTGCGCGGTGTGCGCTAGATAATTTTAACGGTTTTCGGATCCCAACCTTTTGGCTCCGGAAATTTCAGGTCCATCGCTTCCAAACGTTCACGCACAATTTTAGCCACCACACCGTTGCGCACCCAGTTGCGGTCTGCCGGAATAACGTGCCAAGGCGCGTGTTCTGTTGAGCAACGTTCCAGAGCTATTTGATAGGCCTTCATGTAATCATCCCATAAAGCCCGGTCATCGAGATCAGCAGGATTGAATTTCCAACGCTTTGTCGGATTATCAACACGTTCCTGAAGCCGAACCTTTTGCTCATCCTTTGAAAGATTGAGCATGAATTTTAATATCACCGTGCCATTGGCAACCAGCATTTTCTCAAAATCGTTGATCTGTCCATAGCGCTGCTCAATGGCTTCAGGCGTAGCAAACTTCTTCACCTTGGCAACCAACACATCCTCATAATGCGAGCGATTAAAAATGCCGATCATGCCGCGCGGCGGGCAAGCTTTGTGGACGCGCCACAGATAATCTTGGCCAAGCTCCTCAGCGCTTGGCGCTTTGAAAGACGTGTTCACGACACCAATTGGCCCACAATAGTTAAACACCGCGCGCACCGTGCCATCCTTGCCCGAACTATCAATGCCTTGGATAACAATCAAAAGTGAGCGTTTGCCTTCCGCATAAAGAATGTTCTGCAAAGCATCGATGGCAATGGAATTGTCTTCTGTCTCGGCTTTGGTTTTATCTTTATCTTTAAATCCACTCATATCGCCCGGATCATACTTTTTAAGATCAACCTTCTTACCCGGCTCAACCTGAAATGCTTTTGCAAATGCCAATTGTAAATTCCTCTTCCCCTTAACTCTGTCACAGTCGTCACTTGATTGCAAAGGCCACAGCGCTTAGTCATTGAGGCTGAATATGAATCGAGGATTAGCTTTGACCATAACCGATCGTCCTTCCATCGAACCGGCCCTCCATAGTCCTGCCTACCGTTTAGCAGCATTCGACCAAGATTTCCTTTTGGGAGATTCAACACGCGGCATCAGGTTCCAACTCGAATATATGAAGGCGGAAGAAACCTTGCGTGCCATGGCCATTGAATCGACCATCGTTGTTTTTGGTTCGGCCCGGGTGCGCGAAGGCGATGGCAGCGGTTGGTATGAGGCAGCGCGCGCCTTTGGCAAACTCAGCTCTGAAAATAGCGGCGCCAAAATTGAACAAAAAGGCTTTAGAGAAAATGTCATCGCCACAGGCGGTGGCCCCGGCATTATGGAGGCCGCAAACCGCGGCGCTTACGATGCCAATGCCAAAAGCATCGGCTACAACATCACGCTCGCCCATGAGCAAGAACCCAATCCCTTTTCCACGCCAGAGCTCACATTCCGGTTTCATTATTTTGCGATGCGTAAAATGCATTTTGCCATGCGCGCAGCAGCGCTCGTGGTGTTCCCTGGCGGCTTTGGCACATTAGATGAATTGTTTGAATTGCTCACTTTGCGCCAAACAGGTAAAATGACGAAGGCCCTTCCGGTTGTTTTGTATGATTCAAAATTTTGGAAAGAAGCCATAAATTTTGACCATTTTGCCAAACACAAATTGATCAACCCCAAAGATCTAAATCTCTTCACCTTCGCAGATACACCAGAAGCGGCTTGGACTGCATTATTGAACCTCGGTATAAAAATTCCAAAGGAATAAATGATGACATTGAAACTCTCATTTCACGGCGCGGCTCGAACAGTTACAGGTTCCTGCTACCTTCTTGAAACCGATCAAGCCCGCGTTCTTATCGATTGCGGCATGTTCCAGGGATCAAAGACCATGAGCGAGCTGAACTATCGCCCATTCCCATTTGAACCGAAATCTTTGGATGCGATGTTACTCACGCACGCGCATATTGATCACACAGGGGTGATCCCGAAGCTGACCAAACATGGGTATGTCGGAAAGATTCACTGCACGCCCGGCACAGTCGACCTCTGTCAAATCATGTTGCCAGATTCAGGCTTCATTCAAGAATCCGAAGTGCGGAATTTGAATGAGCGCAACGCCAGGAAAGGCTTACCCGCCGTTGAACCCATCTACACTTTGGAAGATGCGATGCAAGCCATCAAGCATCTTACGCCCGTTGAATATGAAACTTGGGTGACGCCTGCCAAAGGCATTCGCGCGCGTTATTGGAACGCTGGCCATTTGCTTGGTTCTGCATCAATTGAAGTCGAAGTCGAACAAGCGGGCAAGAATCCGGTACGCATTTTATTCTCCGGAGATATCGGCCCCGATAATAAATTGCTTGAGCGTGATCCGGTTTCTCCGGTGAGCTGGGATTATGTCATCTGCGAATCAACCTATGGCGGGAAGGACCGTTTTGAGCGGAGCCTCGAAAAACGCCGGGAGTTGCTTGCAACCGAATTGAAAGATGCCGCAGCCAAACGCGGCGTGATGCTCATCCCGTCCTTTGCTGTTGAACGCGCGCAAGAAGTGGTCACCGATCTGGTTTATATCATGGATCATAAGCTGGCACCTCAAGGCAACATCTTCATTGATTCACCTCTGGCCAATAAAGCGACAGCCATTTTCCGCAAACATGCGAGCGAATTAGAAAACGGCGCAGACCTCGCCAAAGCCTTCAACTCACCGTTGGTCAAGTCAACCGAATCAGTGGAAGAAAGCAAAGGCCTCAATAATTTCTCTGGCTTTCATATCGTCATCTCAGCATCTGGCATGGCCGAAGCAGGCCGCATCCGCCATCATTTGAAGAATCGCCTGTGGCAAAAATCCACGACTGTCCTGTTTGTTGGTTATCAAGGAACAGGCACATTGGGTGCCATGCTCATGGCAGGCGAAAAGCATGTAAAAATCATGGGCGAAGAAATCGCTGTCGCCGCCAACATCAGGAACGTTGAGGACTATTCCGGCCACGCCGATGGGCCCGAACTTGAAACTTGGATTTCCAAACGCTTGCCCATCGTGCGCACGCTATTTTTAACGCATGGGGAAGAAGAGCGGCAAATTGCGTTACAAGATTCGATCAAAGGCAAGCTCGTGCCCGAAGACCGTATCATCCGACCAGCACTTGATGAGACCTATGATCTCTCCGGCGACAACGCAAAACTGATCGCAGGCACGATAAAACCTCGTATCGATCAAGGCGCAGTTGCCAAACTCGACTGGCACAACGATGCCCAAAGCATTGTACTCGATCTTCATGACACGCTTGCCAAAGCTGCCACCGACAAAGACCGCGCCGTGATCTTGCGAAGGATCAAACAAGCCATGGCGACTCCGGATTCAAATTTACCCCCGGTCAACACCCAGCGCCGCAGACCTTATCGGGCCAGAGGATTTGACGAGGGGTGAGGGTTGGGAAATAAGAAAGGGCCTGAATGCAACCTTCCTTAAACCGTCACTGGCGCAGGAATCCCCCAATAATCCGTCACCCCTGCGAAGGCACTATCTGATGCACACATCTTTTGTGGCTTGAGGATTGCGGGTTTTACTGATTCAATCTGGAGAGATTGAATCGGGAGGCCCTGATGAGCTTGTGCTGCGTAGAGGTTGATCGTTTTTCGGTGGGCGGGTTTGGTGATTTGCGCCTGCAAAAAAGGGGGCTTGGTGTCATCAGGCGCT
>JAYWEV010000264.1:0-3118 GCA_043779145.1 Aestuariivirga sp.
TGCAAGTGCGGTATGGCTGGTGAACCTGGCCATACCTGCAGGCAGGGCCCGCGTTGTGCGGCAGATTATCAGCAGCGCATATCAGGCCCATTGCTTGACCGCATGGATTTACAGATTGAATTATCTGCCGTGCGGGCCACTGATTTAATACTCCCCGCACCGAAAGAAAAAAGTGCCGAAGTTGCAATCCGCGTGGCACGAGCCCGCGCTATTCAAATGCAGCGCTTTGCCGAAATGGGCCACCCCAATTTGCGGGTTAACGCCCAAGCCGATGGTGATGTGCTGGAAGCCATCACAGTGCTTGATGCCGCTGGTATGACTTTGATCCGCGATGCTGCAGATGCCATGAACTTATCGGCGCGAGGTTACCACCGTGTACTGCGCGTTGCCCGCACAATCGCTGACCTCGATGGTAGTACCAACATCTCGCGTCTGCATTTGGCCGAAGCTTTGAGTTACCGGCAGAAACCAGCAGGGTTGCGCCAAGCAGCCTAACTCTTGTGGATAACCTGTTGGGATTCAGTAACTGTTTACTTTGTTTCAACAGCGTAATCATTTGGCAATCCGCGCATGCCAAAAAGGCGTTCAAATCTCCAGAGCATTTTGACTTTTCACAGAAAAATCAAAATCGCCTTGGGTTTATATTTTCGATCAACTTTTCCGAACTTTGACGATTCCGTCAAAGTTCGGGTTGATCTAGTGAGTTGCATAGCGTTGAATGAAATGAACCATACAAAAAATTGGGCTAAGCGCTTATCAGCAAATAGTGCCAGCAATCAAAGAACTGCTGTCGCTGTCGCTGTAGCGGCCATAACCGCCAGCCTCTTGCTGGTCGTTTGCGTTATGGAGATGGGGCACCTTGGACATTTCATTTTAGCAAGTACAACATTGCTTATCGGCACATTTCTCATCGCTATTACATCTATTTGCGCACTGTATTTATCACAGGAGCAAAGACTGCGAAAATTATTGACCACAATCGACACAGCTCAACATGCCCGTGAGGCCGCTGAGGCAGCCGCACAAGAAAAATCAAGAATGCTGGCCACCATGAGCCATGAAATTCGCACCCCTCTTAATGGCGTTATCGGGATGATTGGTCTGTTGCTGGAGACAGAACTGAGCGCTGAACAAGAAAACTACGCAACGACTGCCGATGCCTCGAGCCGGACATTGCTGTCGATCATTGATGAAATTCTTGATACCGCGAAGTCACAGGCCATTACGGCAAAAAAATCAGTTGATCTTAATAGTCTGGTCGAAAACATAACTGAACTTCTGGCCCCGCGCGCTCATGCCAAAGGCATTGAAGTATCGTCACATGTGGCTGTTGGTGTACCGCAACACATTGAAATCAATGAACTCAAGTTGAGGCAGATTTTTTTCAATCTGGCAGGCAACGCCATTAAGTTCACAGAAAAAGGCGGCGTTGCCATCGACATTGATTTGAATGCCAAACAACAATTGGTCATCAAAATATCTGACACTGGCATAGGCATGACTGATGATGAAGCGGGGCGAATTTTCGAAGAATATGTTCAGGCCAATGCTAACACATCAAAACGATTTGGCGGCACTGGACTAGGCCTCACCATCAGCAATAATCTCGTTAAAGATATGGGCGGAAAAATTGAGGTTTCGAGTAAAACTGGAGAGGGGAGCTGTTTTAAAATAACACTGCCGGGACCGTATCAAAATTCTAAACCTATTGAGCCCTTACCCTTTACTGAAAGACATTTTGTATTGGCGCTAGAGCCGGGTACATCTTCAAATCATTTGGAAAAGCGTTTGATTGAATTTGGCGCACGCGTTACCCGCATAGAACAAGCCAAAGATCTGCTTGCGCTGCTCCCTTCAGCTGACAGCAACTTACAGATTATAACTGATATAAGCTTTGAACCTGTTTTGAAAAAATGGGCGTTGCGCAATACAAAAAATATGAGCACGTCGCCCAAAATATGGGTGATGATGAGTGCTGAGGAACGCCGCACTCATAAATTGTTTTTAGCAAAGCCGTTTGCGGGTTATCTCCTTAAGCCTTTGCGAAAATCCAGTTTGCTTTCACTTATGGGGGCAAAAACCAATGATCCGCTGCAAAAAGCGAGCACAGAATTGCGAGCCATTGCGGCAAAAGCAAAATCGAAAGTAAAGTCGGGCTTTTACGTTCTACTCGCCGAAGATAATCCGGTTAATGCCTTGCTTATCCGAACGATGCTTGAACGAAATGGCCACCATGTTCATCATGTAAGCAACGGCGTGGCAGCTTTGGACTATTTCAACTCTCATCAAAATATTGATCTGGCGCTGTTTGATATCGAAATGCCAAAACTAGACGGTTTAGAGACAACGCGGGCCATTCGCTTGTGTGAACAAAAGTTACCCAAACAAAAATATCTGCCAATTCTCGCGTTGACTGCAAACGCCAGGTCTGAAGATATTGCAGCTTGTCTTGAGGCTGGCATGAATGACCATCTTTCCAAGCCATTCGACCGCGTTGATTTGGAAGAAAAAATTGCGGGACTTATGAGCCAGCGCATCGCCGCGTGAGTAGATTAACCTGAACTTTGACGGAATCGTCAAAGTTCAGAAAAGTTGATCGAAAATATAAACTTAGGGCGATTTTGACTTTTCCATGAAAAATCAAATCGCTCTATTCGCATATCAGTCATAAAACATATATAATTCCTTCGGCTTGAGGGAAGCAAAATTGAATTTTCAAAACCAAATGATAAAGCGCAATGCGCTGAAAATCAGAATGGCGACGTCGAGCGACGAAATTCGCGTCGCGCAAAAGCTGCGATATTTGGTTTTTCACGAAGAACTCGGCATTAAATTAAAACCTGAAAATCAGGCCACCAAAACTGAAAGCGATGCGTTTGATGAAATCTGTGACCACCTGTTGGTCATTCGCACGGGAGCCGAACAAAATCCCGAACTCGCGGTTGAAGATGGATGCGTAATTGGAACCTACCGGTTACTGCGCCAGAGCGTTGCGCATCACCATGCTGGCTTCTACGGCCAGTCAGAGTTTGATATTGCGCCACTATTGGCCAGAAAAGCCGATCTTAAATTTTTAGAATTAGGGCGTTCTTGTGTTTTAAAAAGCGAGCGCGGTACA
>JAYWEV010000265.1:0-3112 GCA_043779145.1 Aestuariivirga sp.
AATAGACCAAACGTTTCACAGTGGCGACAGGAACCCCTGCAAGCCGTGCCGCTTTTTCATTGCCGCCAATGGCTAAAATCTGTCGCCCGAACAATGAACGTCGCAATCCCCATGCCGCCAATGCAACAAGGACCAGCATGATTGCCGCTTGCACAGGCACACCAAACCAGCGGCCAAGGCCTATCCATTGAAACTGGGCAAGCTTGAAGGGCTGAAGATTGCCATTGGTTGAAACCTGGGCGATGCCGCGCCCTGCTATAAACAACACCAACGTCGCAATAATGGGTTGGATTCGAAACCGGGTGATGAGCCAGCCGTTAAACCACCCAAATGCACCGGCCGCCAAAACGGCCACGATCATCCCCACCGCAACAGCAAGATGAATTTCACCGATATGAACCGCAGTGCCAAGAAAAATGAGAGGCGCAATGGCACCCGAAATTGCCATAAGAGAACCCACAGACAAATCAATGCCACCTGCTGCAATGACCAATGTCATGCCTACACCGACGATCACGATGGTCGCAACTTGCGTGAGATTCACATAGAGTGTTTGCAGGGATACAAAATGCTTCGTAAATGCAATGTTGAACAAGACCAGCGCCAGCAGTGTAATCAGCGTGGCGTAGCGTGCCAGAAAATTTCTGTAATCGATATGATTTGGGATAACAGCGCTTAACGCATTAGTGTCGTTCATGAGATCAACTCGCGCGTTGTTTCACCTGTTGCCATGGCCGACATGATGGACGTCTCAGTCAAATTCTTGCGATCAATTTCCGCAACATTTCGTCCCTCGCGCAGAACGAAAACGCGGTCCGAGCCTTCAATCACCTCTTCAAGTTCCGATGAAATCATCAAAACACCAAGACCCTGATCAGCAAGTTCCTCGATAATGGTTTGAATTTCAGCTTTGGCCCCCACATCGATTCCACGTGTTGGCTCATCAAGGATGAGCAGCCTTGGATTCATTACTAGCCAACGCGCCAATAAGACCTTTTGCTGATTGCCGCCCGAAAGTTCACGAATGCGTTGGTCGGGCCCGCTGCACTTGATGCCCAATCGAGCGATGAACTTGGCAACGAGCTCCCTCTGTTGCACTTCATCAATAATCCCTGCTTTCGCGAGGCGCGGCATCAAGGCAAGAGTCAAATTTTCGGCGACGGACATATCCGGAACGATGCCTTCAATCTTGCGATCTTCGGAGGAAAACCCGATGCCTTTCTCGATTGCGTCAATCGGCTCGCGCGGTGCGAACGCATGATTTCCCAAAGCCAGACTGCCACTGTGTAAGCGATCTGCACCAAAAACCAACCGTGCCGTTTCCGTGCGTCCAGCGCCCAGCAGGCCTGCAAGACCAACGATTTCACCGCGGCGCACAGCGAATGACACGTCCTGTACCTTGTGGCCCGCGTTGAGGTTTCGCGCTTCCAATATCGGTTCACCGGTCGGAGAATTTCGATCTCCAAATGCTGTTGCATGTTTTTCAACCTGCGCAACGTCGCGACCAAGCATGGTGGCGACTAGTTCGATTTTACTGATGGCAGACATGTTTGAGGTTTTAACCGTGCTGCCATCGCGCATGATCGTCACACGATCACACACGGCATAAAGTTCGTCGAGCTTGTGGCTCACAAAAATGACTGACACACCTGAATTTTTCAAATTTCGGATGACCTCAAATAGCACATCCACTTCACGTTCGTCGAGAGATGATGTAGGCTCGTCCATGATGACGAGCTTTGCCTCAAAGCCTATTGCCCTTGCAATGGCGACCATCTGCTGGGTCGCTGTATTGAAATTATTAAGTGGCCTTCGAACATCGATTTTAATGTTGAACCGCGCCATGAGTTGGCGTGCCTCTTCATGCATTGCCGCCCAATCCAAAAAACCGAGACGCAGCTTCTCGCGCCCCAAGCAAATATTTTCAGTGATCGAGCGATAGGGAACCAGATTGATTTCCTGATAGATTGTGCTTATGCCTTTAGCTTGCGCATCTTTGGGAGACTTTGCTTCAAACAGCTTTCCGCCAAAAGCAATTTCACCGGAGTCACGACTGACATATCCTGTCAAAATCTTGATGAGTGTTGATTTGCCAGCGCCATTCTGGCCAACGAGCGCAAGCACCTCGCCAACACCAACTTCAATTGAGGCGCTCTTCACTGCGGGAATGCCGGCAAAAGACTTGCTGATATTGCGCATCGACAAAAGCGATGTGATTTCATTCGAGATTGCCAAGTTTTTTTAGCCCCATAACAAATTCGGAACCCGACTTCTGACCATATGAAGCCGGGCTCCTGGGAGGTTCATTATAATTCAGACCAATATCAATAAGAGTCTGTAATCATCTTTGCTGCATTGCTGGCATCAAAGAAACGATCGGTATTGACAACTTTCGCGGCAAGCTTCTCGCCTTTGGCGTAGGCCATTGCGGCAGCAAAAGCAGCTGGACCAAATTTTGGATTGCATTCAACTGACGCGCCGATTTTTCCATCAATGATGGCTTGCAGAGCGTCTTTTTCACCATCAATTGATACGATCAGAATGTCTTTGCCAGGTACTTTACCAGCGGCTTCTATTGCTGAAATCGCACCAATTGCCATTTCATCATTGTGGGCATAGATGACAGTGGCTTCAGGGTGTGCCTGTAATAATGACTCAGCCACTTGGCGGCCCTTGTCGCGGTTGAAATCACCGGTTTGCGATGCAACTATGGTCATGCCTTTGTTTTGTGCGATGACATCATCGAAACCTTTTTTGCGATCATTGGCAGGTGATGAGCCTGTTGAACCTTCGAGTTCGATGATGACTGCTTTGCCACCTGTTGCTTTTACCAACCATTCGCCGGCTTGCTTGCCTTCCAATGTAAAATCAGAACCGATGAATGTGACATAATCTTCACCTGCTTTGGCCAACGCTTGATCAACATTGCGATCAATCAAAAACACCGGAATGCCAGCTTTTTTAGCTGCCATAACTGCAGGAATGAGTGGCTTTTCTTCACGCGGCGACAAGAAGATCGCATCAACCCCTTGGGCGATCATGCTGTTCACGTCGGCCACTTGCTTTGCGGCAGAACCCGCAGCATCGGTATAGACCAATTGCCAGCCGAGTT
>JAYWEV010000266.1:0-8225 GCA_043779145.1 Aestuariivirga sp.
AAAACGCCGACGACATATCATGCGCTGCTTGAATTTGCGCAAGGCGCTGTCATCACCGTTTCCCTTTCGTGGGATGTGTGGGCGCATAAGCATCAGAACATGGAAATCTATGGCCAGACGGGTGCGATGTTTGTGCCTGATCCAAATTTCTTTGGCGGTGATGTGATGGTCGCTGGTGCTGATCAAACCCCAGTGGGGTTACCTGCATGGGATCATCCCTTCGGTAAAAATAATTGGGGCGTGCATAACAGCCAGACTGATGTGATCTGGGCTAATTATCGTTGTGCTGGTCTTGCTGATATGGCCGATGCGATTATGAAAAAGCGCCTTGCTCGTTGTGATATCTCTATGGTGGCGCATGTGGTTGAAGTGATGACATCTGTGATCGAGGCGGGTGCCAAAAACAAAGTCATCAAGTTGAAATCAACCTGTAAACGTCCGGCACCTTTGGGCCCTATTGAAGCCCGTGGCCTAATGAAATGAGCGGCATGACTTATAGGCGAAGTGGGCGCAGCGGATTGTTGCTGCCTGCTTTGTCGCTTGGTCTTTGGCATAATTTTGGTGATGATCATAAGCTGACGGATAAGCGTTTGTTGTGCCGGAAGGCGTGGGATTTAGGGATCACGCATTTTGATCTGGCCAATAATTATGGCCCGCCTGCGGGTTCGGCTGAAGAAGCGTTTGGCAAAATCCTCGAGCTCGATTTCAAAAGCCACCGCGACCAGATGATCATTTCCACCAAGGCTGGTTATCACATGTGGGAAGGGCCTTACGGGGAATGGGGCAGCCGCAAATATTTGCTTTCGAGTTTGGATCAAAGCTTAAAGCGGATGGGCATTCCTTACGTTGATATTTTTTATTCGCACCGTTTTGATCCTGATACGCCGCTGGAAGAAACCATGGGTGCTTTGGATACTTCCGTCAGATCGGGCAGGGCACTTTATGTAGGTATCTCAAATTATCCGGCAGCGGCGCTTCGTGAAGCTGCTCGGATTTTGAAAGACATGGGCACGCCGTGCCTCATTCATCAACCACGCTATAATATGTTGCAACGTGAACCCGAGATTGGTGGTGCGTTTGAAGCAGCGGATGCTGCGGGAATGGGCACAATCGTGTTTTCTCCACTGGCGCAGGGCCTGCTCACCAACAAATATTTGAGCGGCATTCCAAAAGGCAGTCGGGCCACTGAGAATGGTTCGCTTAAGCAAGAGCAAGTTGCGCCTGCTGTTATCGCAAAGGTCAAACGGCTGAATGTGATTGCTGAATCACGCGGTCAAACGCTGGCGCAAATGGCTATCGCGTGGGTATTGCGCGAAAAGTGGATTACGTCTTCGCTCATCGGCGCATCAAGGCCCGAGCAGATTGAAGACTGCGTGGGGGCGTTGAAAGCGCCGGCCTTTACCCATGATGAATTGAAAAACATCGAGAAGGAATTGGCTGCATGAAACTCGTCAAACAGATGGCTCATGCTTGTGTCATGAGCCATGACCTTGCGGCATCAGAAGATTTCTATTGCCGCATTTTAGGGCTCGATAAAATTTTTGAATTCAACAAACCATCAGGGCGGATGGGGTTTTATCTTGCTGCAGGCGGGCGCACTTACATTGAGATATTTTTAAATAAGGATGTTGCGATGGCAAGTTCAGGTCAACTTCATCACATCTGTCTTGAAGTCAACAATCTCGATGAAGCTGTGTCCCATTTGCGCAAAGAAGGTGTTGAGGTTACAGCTAAGAAATACGGCGTTGACGACACTTGGCAAGCCTGGCTGGCTGATCCATCCGGCACGCGCATCGAGCTGTTTGAATATACCCCTAAGAGTGCGCAGTTTGTTGGTGGGGACCGCACGCCGGATTGGTGAGGCCAGTCGTCACTAAAGCTTCAAACTCCGTTCTTAGCTTAGGCGTGATCCTAACTCGACCTTAACGGAGTTTTTTCATGTCACCCTAGCTTTCCCTTTTTTCTGGCATTGCACTCATTGCTTTTGCTGCTCAGGCTTTTGCAGAAACAAAAATTCCACAAGCCCAAGACCCTTATTTTAAATCAGCCGCCGAGCAACTGGCCCAGCGCATGGCTTTGGTTCCAAACACGGGCAAGGCCAAAAATGTGATCCTGATGATTGGCGATGGTATGGGGATTCCGATGATCACCGCCAGACGCATCTATGATGGCGAAAAGAAAAAAATCGATGGCGTTTCCAACAAACTGGCATTTGAAATTATGCCTTATTCGGCTTTGTCGCGCACCTATAGCGCCGACGCGCAAGTAACTGACTCTGCCCCCCTCCGCTACGGCGATAAGCACTGGTGTTAAAACCCGTAACGACGTTCTGGGTTTAAACTCTGAAGCAAAATTTGGAGATTGCGCTGCCTCGAAAGGCAAAGAATTGCTGACGATATTTGAAATGGCCGAAGCCGCAGGGCTAGCCACTGGCGCTGTCACCACCACGCGCATCACTCATGCCACGCCCGCTGCCGTCTACGCGCATACCCCGCACCGCGATTGGGAGAATGATGCACAGCTTGGTGAAGCTGGAAAAGGCTGCAAAGATATTGGCTGACCAATTGGTGAACTGGCCCGCAGGCGATGGGCTGGAAGTGGCTATGGGCGGCGGTCGCAGCAACTTCCTCACTGTGGAAACTCCAGATCCTATTGATGAGGGTAAAATGGGCGAGCGGAAAGATAAGCGCGATCTCACCAAAGAATGGACCTCCAAAGGCAATAACCATGTGGTGGTTTTTGACCAAGCGGGCTTTAACGCGATTGATTTGAAATCAGGGCCCAAAATTTTGGGCCTGTTTGAGCGTTCGCACATGCTTTACGAAAATGATCGCGCCAAGGCCAAGAAGGACGAACCTTCTTTGGCAGAAATGGCCAAGTTGGCAATTGACCGTCTATCGCAAAACAAGCAAGGCTATGTGTTGATGATTGAAGGCGGTCGCATCGACCACGCAGAGCATGAAGGCCATGCTGGTGTGGCGATGAATGAAACATTGATGTTCAATGAAGCCGTGAAAGTTGCTTTAGCGAACACCGGCACAAAGGATACATTGGTGATCGTTACTGCTGACCACTGCCACACGATGACGATTGCAGGATATCCAAAGCGCGACAATCCAATCCTTGGTGTTGTGGTTGGTGTGGATGGCAAGAAAACTTTGGCGGCTGACGGTAAGCCTTACACCACGCTCAATTTCGCAAGCGGTCCTGGTGGTTTGTTCCCGACGATCGAAAAAGGCCAAACAGCAGCGGATGCTAAAGCACCTGTAACCCGCCCTGATATTTCAGATGTTGATACGGAGTCGGTGGCTTATCTGCAGCAAGCAGGCATTCCGCTAGCTTCTGAAACCCATGGTGGTGAAGATGTAGCGATCTATGCTTCAGGCCCCATGGCGCATTTGTTTGGCGGCACCGTGGACGAACAATATATTTATCACGTGATGTCGGCCGCTTCTGGATTGGGACATTAGATTTCGGTCAGGTGGCGAGGTGGTTTGCCAACAATAAAGTGATTACCTCAGCCATTTCTACGTGCTATGGCAAGCGCTAGGTTCATATTTGCTGGGGGAATCTTGTCTATTTTAAAACAGTTGGCCGCTGTGTTGGCTTTTTTGTGTTGGCATACGGCTGCTCATGCTGATGTGCCTTCGCCGTCATGTGATCCTCATCCGGGATTAACAGCTGCTGACTTTTCGCAAGACGTTACCAACATTGACACCAACGACAAGCGTGACGGCACCGATGCGTTGAAGAAGCTCGGTCTGAAAACCGTCATTCGTTATTATGATTGGCCAAGTGAAAATAACCAATGCAAAACTTTGATGCCCGATGAATCTGACGCAATCATCAAAGCGGGCCTCAGCATCGTTACGGTGTTTCAATATAAGGGCGAAGATCCTGAACGATTTTTGGCGCGCAGCCACGGTGCACCCGATGCAAAACGTGCTTTGGAATTAGCCGCCGCTAATGGTCAGCCGCCAGGCTCTGCGATTTATTTCGCTGTTGATGGCGTTGATGCCGCGATCAAAGATCTGGTGTTCGAATATAGTTTGCACCGCGGGGGCTCAATGCCACGCGCGCGCATGCAGCGGCTCATCCGCGCCGACAGCAGCTATCGTCGCCATGTCGGTCATTATGCGCGCTTTCGGCTCTATCATAAACGCTATTTCGGCAAAGCCGTCCCAACCATTGGCCCGCATGATCTGCTGCCTTTCATTGATGATTATTTTAAAGGTGTGAATTCAATTTTCAAAGCCCAGCCCGCTGGGCGCAGATTTAAGATCGGCGCTTATGGAAGTGGTTTGGTGTGCGATCATTTGCTCGCCGAGAAACTGGTGGACTATTGCTGGCTTTCTCAATCCCAAGGCTGGCCACAGTTTCAAAAATTCTATGCCAGCGGCAAATGGAGCATGGCGCAGAAGATGACAACGCGGTGCAAAGTTTTGCGCTTTCAAGGCGCGGAAAAATTGAACTTTGATTTCAACCGGGTCAATCCGAAGCTCAGTGATTATGGGCAATGGTCACATAAGGTGGATGCCTCTGGCGCGAAGGATGTGAAGTGCCAGCAGAATTGAGTTGGTGGTGATCGCTTGGTGTTGAGCTTACCAGATGCAGTCGTTGCGTAAATTTGCTATGCCAGATGAGTGGAAATTCTTATGCCGCGACTGCAAAATTATCTCGACCGCATTTCTTATCGCGGATCGCTGACGCCTGATGTTCAAACTTTGTTTGCTATCCACAAGGCGCAGGCAATGTCGGTTCCCTATGAGGCGATTGATGTGTTGGCGGGGCTTACCCCAGATCATAGCATCGAAGCTATTTTTGATAAGATCGTTCGGCGGCGACGGGGCGGGTGGTGTTATGAGACCAATGGCTTGTTGGGCTGGGCGCTGCAACAGGCGGGCTTTGAGGTTCAGCGCGCTGTAGCTGGAGTTTACCGCAAAGACAAAGGCGACAGCACGCTGGGCAATCATGTTGTGTTGCTGGTCAAGCTTGATCAAACTTATTTGGCGGATATTGGGCTTGGCGATGCATTGCGCGAGCCTTTGGTTTTACGCGAAGGTGAGCACGCCCAAGGTGCGCTGACATTCCGCCTCGAAAGGTTGCCTGATGGATATTGGCGATTTTACAATCATGCATTGGGCAGTCCAACGAGTTTTGACTTTAGGGATGTTGCAGCGGATGAAGAATTGCTGGCGGCAAAAGGTGCGGAACTTCGCGCTGATCCGGAGTCATTTTTTGTGCAGAATTTTGAATGTATAGTGATGCGTGAGAATAGTTCTGTTGCGATTTTGGGCCGGGTGCTGCGATTGACCAGCTTGGCGGGTGTAGAAAAGCAGTTGATTGCGTCGCCGGAACACATGAAACAGGTATTGACGGAGCATTTCGGGATTGGGGGTGTGGACTTGCAGGCCTTGTGGCCGAAGATATTGGGGCGTCATGAAGCGGTGTTTGGGTCTCACGATGCGATGCCGCGTTGAGGTGAGATCGGCGACGGCAAGACTATCAGGCCGCCGGCAATTACGTGGTTGGCGCGGTTTGCTCAGCTCATCTCCAATGCCTTTGCCGCCAGTGCCACCACCCGCGGAATTGGTTTGGCACCCTGCTCATAATAAGCGACCATGCGGCGGCTTAAGCCTAATGCTTTTGCGGCACTATCTAAAGTGTAGGCTTTGCGTTCGCGCCAATGCTTGAAGGAATCTGGTGACATCGTTAGGCCTGCTTGTTCTTGGCCCAGGCGCCATAATGTTTCTGCCGACATGTCGAGTTCATCATTCCAGACAACGTCGGTGCCGTGTTCGCCTAAGTGCACTGTTGCGAAAAGTGCAGGCGAATTGCGAAGTGGTTCGTAAGCACGGAAAGTAGCCACTAAGCCCGACACATCCAATTCACTTTTGTCGCCATTGTCCCAATGGATGCGCAAGGTCAGAGGCTTTTCACCAGCTGAAACGGCTTGGATACGGGGCAAAGTTTTCTTCGGCATAATCAACCTCTCTGATTTAACTCAACCCATTTTAGGGCGAGTATGTCTTGGTGATTTTGTGCCCATTCTAGCGGCTCGGCGATTTGTGCCTCGCGGGCATCACCCACAATAACAGCCAAATCCGAGATTCGCACAAGCACCTGAAAATCGATCCCAACAATATGAAAATGTGGAGGATGATGATCGTCAGCATACATCCTTATCGAAACAGAGCCAAAGCGATGCAGTGTGGGCATGCAAACTCATCAAGTTAGAAAGTGCAACTATTGCACTATTTGTTGGGAGAGTCAAATGATAGAACGTGTAAACAACAAAAGCCGCATCCCTTTTGAGAATGCGGCCACAGCAACTCTATCGCGCCGCCAGTACATACGTGGTCGGCGCGGAGAGTCTGATCGGATTAAAGCTTAAACAGCCTGCAGGCTGTCAGCAGATGATTTGCCTGTGCGCTTGTCAGCGACGATTTCGTAACCAATCTTCTGGCCTTCGTTGAGACCACGGAGACCCGCACGTTCAACTGCGCTGATGTGGACGAATACGTCTGGTCCGCCGGCATCTGGCTGAATGAAACCAAAGCCTTTTTGCGCGTTAAACCACTTTACGGTGCCTTTTTGCATAACTTAACTTATCCTTGTAACAGTTCAAAAAAATAATCTAGATCGCAATATTGCGAACCAAACCAACCGAATTAAGGATAAGGGGTTAGGGCCTTTCGCGCTTTTAGTAATAAAAGTGAAGTGCCACGCGCCGATTGGCCGAAACTCGATTGAACGCATATAGTCCAGTTCACATTAAATTACAAGCCTTTTGGCCGGTTTTGTAAAAAAAGTTGCACCACTGGCTAATCACTCGTGCTATGTCAGCCGCGCGCGTGGCGAATCTTTCAGTGATTTGGGTTTGCTTTGAGCGTGTTTTAGACCTGTGGGGCGAGCTTTTGACCGTAAATTCAGTGAACTGGGCGCAAAAACTTGCGCCTTATCGTGCAACAAAAAATGGCCGTGCTATTTTTGAAATCGCCATCACCCTGACTTTTTTCGCCGCCCTTTGGTATTTAACCTACCATTTGTCGTTTATCAGCATCTGGGCCGAGATGTTACCTGCACTCTTGGCTGGTGGCTTTTTGGTCCGGCTTTTCATGCTTCAACACGATTGCGGCCACCTTGCACTGTTCCCATCCAAGCGCGTCAATGATACGGTGGGCCGCTTGCTCGGCGTTCTGACCCTCACGCCTTACGATTATTGGCGTCATGCTCATGCCATTCACCATGCAGGTTCTGGCAATCTGGATAAGCGCGGCGTGGGTGACATCAAGACCATGACGCTTTCTGAGTACCGCGATGCCGGAACGTTGGGGCGCTTTGGTTACCGCCTTTACCGCAATCCATTTGTTATGTTCGTGGTTGGCCCGATTTATCTGTTCATTTTTCAACAGCGCTTGCCGCCGGGCGCATTCCGGCAGGGCAGGGCTTCTTGGGTTAGCGTTCTTCTGACAAATATTGGTATTGCCGCATTCGTTGCATTCCTTTGCCCGTTGTTTGGTTGGCAAGCGGTGTTGCTGGTGCATCTACCGATTGTGATTTTGGCCGGTGCCATCGGCGTTTGGCTGTTTTATGTTCAGCATCAATTTGATCCCACACATTGGGAGCCTAATGCGCATTGGAATGCACACCAAGCAGCACTTGAAGGTTCATCTTATTACGATCTGCCAAAACCATTAATGTGGCTCACTGGTAACATCGGCATCCACCATTTGCATCATCTTGCCAGCCGCATTCCGTTTTATAAATTGCCGCAAGTGCTGAAGGATTTTCCAGAGCTTGATGAAGTGGCCACACGCCTGACATTCTGGGAAAGCCTACGCTGCATCAACCTGTCAGTTTGGGACGAGGGCAAGAAGGCGCTGATTTCGTTCCGTCGTGCGCATGAAGCGTTAAGGTTGGAACCTAAAGCGGCTTAGGCCGAAACCCTCGACTGCAAGAACTTGAAATAAAATGATGGAATATGCCATGTCGCTCATCGTTCTAGCTGTGGCGAATTTGCGTTTATGGCATGAGGCATGTTGAGTTAAATCTGCCATACGAATTCATCAGACTGCACCCACCCAGCTGGACTTTCCGGCTGGTTTGTGTAGTTTCACCATATGAACAATAATATCACACGAGGAAAAACAAAATGACCGTTGGAAGCGACATTGAAATCGCACGCGAAGCCAAGATGAAGCCGATTATGGAAATCGGCAAAA
>JAYWEV010000267.1:0-8221 GCA_043779145.1 Aestuariivirga sp.
AACAATTCAATACAAACTGTATCACCCGACGCGCAAGCCGAAACCAATTGAAAAATAATGATGTTAACCTAAGTGAACACGTCATCGCCGATTTAAAAATTTCGGTTCGCGGGTCGCTGCGCGATGTCAAAGCCGAATGGCAAAGTCTTGAAGGCAAGGCTCTGTGTTCATACTTTCAATCTTACGAATGGTGTGAAAGCTGGTTTGAGGTGTTTGGCGCCAAAAACAAGATTACGCCTGTGATAGTAATTGCCAGATCGCCCGCCGGGGAAACGCAATTTATTTTGCCGATGCAAATTCGCATGCGATTTGGGCTTCGGGTTTTAGAGTGGCTTTGCCAGCCCGAAAATAATTATGGCTTCGGCATATTCAATATTCATAACCCGCAACAAGATTATCACGCTTGGTTGGGCAACAACATTGCTAAACTGTTAGCAGCGCTTCCAAATTATGATCTGGCGGCGCTTGAAAATATGCCAATGCATTTACTTGACAAGGCAAACCCTTTGACAACGCTCAGTCGGTTTGTTTCTGCAGATCAATCATTCTTCACAAAACTGCAGCCCGATTATGATGCGCTTCACGAAACCAAGCGCACAAGTAAATCGATCAGTAAAATTCGCAGGCGTGATGAGCGCCTTTATGAGCTTGGCGCATTGGAACTCGAAATATCGAATATCTATTCTGATACGCCAGTCGCTTTGCAAAAAATCATTCAACACAAATCTGCTCAATTGGCTGAACTGGGTGTGCGCAATTTTCCAGCGAAAAATATAACAGCTTTTTTTGATACGATCCTTAAAAACAATTCGCCTACGGCTTCACTTCATGTGTTTCGGCTTCTTCAATCCGGCCAGACGATCAGTGGTCTGATTGGAGCGCGCTATGCTGAGACCTTCTGGCTGATGATTTTGACAATGGCGCCGGGCGGCCCAACTCAATTTTCTCCAGGTGACTATGTTTTGCGCAAGTCCATTGAGTGGGCTTGTGACAATGGCTTAAAGTTTTACGATTTTGGTGTCGGATATTCGAATTACAAAGAGCATTGGGCTGACGCCGAACTGCAGCTCTATAACTATTATGCCGCGAAAACTCTGAGGGGATTGCCTCTCGCGGCATTGTTTATGTTTTATAGTGTCGGGAAACGTCTGATCAAAAACACACCGTTTCTCAAGATCGTATTTTTCCAATTAAGGAAATGGTTTCGTGGAAAGAAAGCCGCTTAAACTGCTTCATGCCGTCGCTTCTTTTTTAGGCTCATGCACAAAGCGAGTGTAAAGCCAGCCAACGCCGATCAGGCAGAGCCCGAGACCAAGCAAGCTGGCGATGCGCCACAAGCCGCCAATTTCCCAGAGATCATAGCCAAAAGCTTTCAACAACGCCAAAACCATCACCACCATGCCACCCAAGCGGATGTTCTTGCGTTCGAGTCTCAATCCCACAACAAACAGAAGTATAGAAAGTACTAACCACGCTGCAGAGAGAGAATAGGATTCAGCATCGCTGCTGAATTCAGGAATGATATATTTGCCCTGAAATGTCATTTTGGTTTGCAATGTTACGTAAACTACCGAAAGCACCAAAGCTAAAATACCCACTCCGTTGCGCCACCACGAAAGCCCTATGGCTTCAAGTTTGCGCGCGATCAATGCCAATAAAGCCAAGGGAGCGAGATAGGCCATAGTTAAAGAATTAAATATGATGTTGCCTTGAATCTGATCTCCAGATGCGAGCGGGTTGAGCCGTAACAAGCTCATCACAACAATTGCCGCACAACTGCCAAACAACAATAACCTTGAACCCCATAGCGATACAAACGACGAGAACAGGTGCTGTCTGTAGGCCAACCCATAAGCCGCACCCAGCCACGCCAAAATATGCGCCGACATTTCGAGCAGCGTCATATCATGGCCCACCAGATCGCCACCAATCAGCGTTCGCAGTTCAAGCGACACGAGCGACACCAGCAATGCCAAACTGATGCCTTCAAGTGCTACCCGCTCGCGGCGATAGTTTTCATTATTCAACCAGCGGCTGGCAACAAATAACGCCACAGCCGGAATGCCATAGCCATAAATCGGCCAATGCCCACCCCATGGATAAACCGCACCTTCGCCCCAGATTTCGCGCGAAACAAACAGCCGCACAGCTGCAAAACTGCCGAGCGCGCTGCTGGCAGCACCAATCAAACGCGCCGGAAGGATGAGGCTGAAATAAGCCGCTGCAGCTGCAAACACTGAAATAGCGATTGTAAACCAGATATCATCAAACCAGCGGTCTAGCGCGAAAAGTCCCAGCATCGCTGCTCCAACGATAAGACTGGAAATTCCAAATTGTGGTTCAACGTCTGCAAGCGCCGAACGCTTCATCCACGCCAGTGCCAAAAGCAAAGCCGCCAGTATTGCGCCAGACAACGCCCAGCTATTTGGACTCCAAACAAAGTCAGCCCTGCCCCATGCGCCAAACAGAAACATGAATGCCGCACCAGCAGCCAAAGCTGCCCATGGTTGCGTGGTTTGCTTTTTCAAAAATCCAAATACACCCAGCCCCACAAAACCGAGAAGCCCAACCATCATCCAATTCACAAAGTGCGGCGGTTCGGTGATGCCTGGAACGGTCGTCCAAAATCCATGTTCATCGAACGCCCATTCATGAAATGCCACATCGGGCCAGCCCATAAAGATGACCCATGTGCAAAGTGCCGCCAGCAACGCCGCAATGCTTGCCCCATTCTTGAACCAGCTAAATGCCGCAATCAAAGCCATGCCGATCAAAAACCAGATTATTGCAACGACGCCATGCTGCGTTTCAAAAACCTGCGCAGAAAGCAATGCTGTGCCTGCCACCATCCCACACACGCCTAAGCTCAACGGCTGGCTCATACTCAGGGCTTTGACGAGACTGCCACTTTCCTCGGCAAATATTGCACGGCCCTCAAGCATCAATGTTGCGCCGATACCCAAAGCCATAGCAAACGCGCCGATTGGCCAAACATCACCTGATGTGAATGCGCCGCCGCTGATCCACAACAATCCCCACGCCAGCGCGCCAGCAATGCTGAGATAACCCAACCACCACCAATTGCGGTCACGCAAGGTGAAGAACGATGCAGCCACAATCACAAGCAGATAGGGAAAGAAGCTCCAAGCATTGGGGTGTGTGGCTGTTACCAAAGCGGGTGCAGAATATGCACCGAGCAAGCCAAGTGCTGCAATCAGCGGCCCTTGCACGCGTGACAGCCAGAAAGCCGCCAATGCCACCAAGCCAAGGCCAATAAAATCAACACTGGGCGAAACCAAATCATAAAGGCCGTAAGCTGCATAAACCACCCCAAAGCCCATCACCAACCCGGCAGCCGATAACGCAGCTGGCACATAGTCAACCATGCTGGTACCACGCGAACGGCGCACATATTCACCAGCGGCCACAAGGCCAGCGGCAATTATCAACCCAATCAAGACACGCAAGAATGGCGATATTAGACCCTGCTCATGGGCATATTTGATAAACAGCAAACCAGCCAGCGCAACCGCTACACCGCCAACCCAGACAAACCAGCGCGACGCCAAATTGTGTTCAATGTCGCGGGTTGGGGCTTGCGAAATAAAGCCCGGCTCAACGACTGCTTCTGCAACTGCTTCAGTTTTTTTCACAGTCGCCTCGGGTCGGAGTTCGACTTTGGGTTCAACCTTAACAACCTCAATTATTTTTTCTTCTGCTTTGCGCTCGACAGCAACATTCGGAAGGCCAGCCAGATATTTTTTTATTTCGGAAATGTTGCGTTCTAAACGCTGCGCTTTAAAAAATCCAATGATGCCGAGGGTAAATCCACCGAGCATCATACCAATCATCAACAGCCCTAAAACCACAATACTCATGCCGCGCGACTCCCAAACCGCCCATCAATCTAGAAGAGTTGCCCGGCAATGTCGAACATGACAAAAGCCTCACTATGAAACCCCGCAGCGAGATTAGAAGCACCCTCAGAACAGACGATAAAATCCGCTGGGACGATGCGACTGGCTTAACACCTTATGAGACCGCCCTCGCCCGTATGGACGCGGAAGTGGCGGCCATCGGCGAGGGTGCCAAAGAACTCATCTGGCTCGTGGAACATCCGCCCATCTATACCGCAGGCACCAGCGCCAAACCTGCAGACCTTGTGGATGCAACACGTTTTCCTGTTTATGAAACGGGCCGCGGTGGGCAATACACTTATCATGGCCCCGGCCAGCGCGTGGCCTATGTGATGCTCGATCTTAAAAAGCGCAGCAACGATGTGCGCGCTTTTGTGGCGGGGTTAGAGGATGTGATTATTGCCACGCTAGCTGAGTTTGGTATCATCGGCGAACGCCGCGAAGACCGTGTTGGGGTTTGGGTGCGGCGCGGTGAGCGCGAAGACAAGATCGCAGCACTTGGCATTCGCGTTCGAAAGGGTGTGACCTTTCACGGCCTCTCGATCAACCTCAATCCGGAACTGTCACATTTTGACGGAATCGTGCCTTGTGGCGTGACACAACATGGCGTGACGAGTTTTGCTGATCTCGGCATAAATACAACCATGGCGGAACTCGACGACGCGCTAAAAGCAGGTTTTGTTAAAATATTTGGTGATATCGCTTTAATGTAACTTGTAATGTTTCGTTTTTGTGCTCTAGTAATGTTTCGCTACAACAAAAAGGATTCGTCTCATGAAATTGTATTACGCACCAGGCGCCTGCTCCATGGCTCCACACATAATTCTCAATGAACTGGGCAAGAAATTCACAATTGAAAAAGTCGATATGGGCACAAAGAAGACCGATGGCGGCAGGGATTTTAACAAGATCAACGCCAAGAGCTATGTGCCAACACTCGAGATTAAAAAAGACGAAGTGCTGACGGAAGTTTCAACCATTCTGCAATATCTGGCCGACAAAGCCAAAGCGACCAAGATGCTGCCAAAGGCCGGCACTATGGCACGTTACCGCACGATGGAAACATTGAACTTCATCGCATCAGAATTGCACAAGGGCATTGGCGGATTGTTCAACAAAGCCCTGCCCGAGGAAGCACGTAAAATGACGATCGAGCGCGTGACAAAGCGTTTAGATCATGTTGATGGTTTGTTGGCCAAGACCAAGTTTATCGGTGGCAAGTCTTTCAGCGTGTCTGATGCCTATGCCTTCACGGTTATGAACTGGGGCGGCTGGGTTGGTATCGATATCAAGAAATGGAAAAACATCGCCCGCTATATGGAAATGATGGCCACGCGACCTTCAGTGCAGGCCGCGATGAAGGCTGAAGGGTTGTTGGGTTAAGTAAAAATAACCGAACCGATTATCTCTTGTCTGCTTAGAGCATCGGGACCTCATTTGAATTCAAATATTCCCCAAAGCTCGTCATTCCTGCGGAGGCAAAAAACCAGATAACTTGTTGAAAAATAATCTGGATTATCGCTTTCGCGGGAATGACGTCTCAATGGGAAGCTGAATACAATTGACCTTCCGATGCTCTAGATTGATAATCCATACAAAAAGATTATCACGAATAATTGGTTGTGAAGACCCAACGAAAATGGACACCCTTACGCTCTTTGGCCTTATCGCCGTTTCAATGATGCTGATCACCTATACGCTAGAAGAGCGCAGCCATTGGTTTGTCTTCCTGTTTGCCATCTCTTGCGCACTTGGTTCGACCTATGGCTTTCTGCAAGGGGCTTGGCCATTTGGTTTAGTTGAAGCTGTGTGGGCCCTCATCGCCATGAAACGCTGGAATGATCGGCGTGGCAAAGCCTAATTGGTCAGCGCTTCCGCTGCAGGTGGCAGAGGTCCATAGCCGTTTTCTTTAAGGAAGCTGGCCAAGGCTTTCAGAATGGGGATTGCCTTCAAATTCTCAGCTGGGCAATCAGTCACGTTCTGGCCGCTCGTGCACTCTTGTGGGCCAAAATCTGATTTGAGATCAATATTCGCCAGAACTTTTTTCCAAGCGGCATCGCCCTCGCCTAAGCGGATTTTGCTGGCAACCCATCCCGCCAAAAAGCCGTTCTGTTTCCAGCTTTCAGGCCTGGTTTTCGCCTCAAATTCTATACCGGCCAAGTCCTGAACTAACCTGCTGTGCATGGCGGGTGTTTCGCTCACGTCTTCGATTCTACCATTTTGAAATTTCGCAATTTTGATCGGAGCAACGGAGTCCGCGTAAGAGTCAAAAGCATAAAGAAAACGATTGTCGACATTCAACATCTCCAGCGCGCCATCGCCATCGACATCTTCATACCAATAACCATCGCCATCCAAATTTTCGACCCTGGTTTTTGACCAAGCCGCTTGCTCGGTATCACGGCTCAAAATCCACGTGTTGGTGCAGCAGTGCGCACCACCCGTATAGTTTGTAATAACCACTTGAGGTAAAGGCGATTGAGCTGACAACTTCGCAACAGCAGCCCTGTTATATTCGAGACCTGAAAATTCTTCGACCAATGTCATTTCTTCGGATGGCAAATCTTTGCCAATTTCAAAACTAAAAGTGCCGTTCAAATCCTTACCATCGATTCTGGTATAGGCACGATCCGGCTCTAGTTTTTGTCCTTGAATTTTAACCGATAGCGGCCCGGAAGAAAATTCGGCCGCCTTGTCAATTGTATAAGCCACAGCGCCGATACCACCGTCCTTGGCTTGCCATACAGTATCAATATAATTATCGCCCTTTGATAGCAGCGCATCTTTTGGCAGATCACCCAAGCGGCCTTCTTTATCTTGCTTCTTCACATCATTGATAGATTTTGCCGCATAAGGGCCTATTATTATTCCATAATAACCACTTTTCGAGGAAACCACTTTAACCGTTTTGGCCATATATGCCGAACGCCGGGCGATGCCTATTGCAACATCTTTATCTTTCGATGAAGCCAGAGCCAACCAGCGCATTTTGCCTGTCAAAGCCAATGTTTCGGCTTGAGCCACACCCATAATTGCAAAACTGGCTAACACCAAAACTGTGAATTTCTTAAACATCGGCAATCACCCTATAAATTTAATTTAGCCGTATTAAACAGGCAAAAGCATGGCCGAAAATGCTGATTTGCGGTTCTCCACTAAAAAAGCTAAAGCGCCCCTCATGAACAAACATGTCCCTAAAGTTGGTTTGGTGCAATTGGGTTGCCCAAAGAACCTCGTTGATTCCGAACGCATCCTCACAAGCCTTCGCGCTGAAGGTTACAAAATTGCGCCAGGCTATGATGATGCTGATGTGGTGATCGTCAATACCTGCGGGTTTCTCGACAGCGCCAAGGCCGAAAGCCTCGCCGCCATTGGTGAAGCCATGGAGAAGAATGGCCGCGTGATCGTAACCGGTTGCTATGGCATCGAAGCCGACACGATTAGAAAATCCCACCCCAATGTTCTGGCCGTCACGGGCCCGCACCAATATGAGCAAGTTGTGGCCGCGGTGCATGAGGCGCTACCTCCTATGCACGATCCCAAAATGGATCTGGTGCCCCCGCAGGGCCTTCATCTTACACCACGCCATTATGCTTATTTGAAAATTTCAGAGGGCTGCAACAATCGTTGCTCGTTCTGCATCATCCCATCAATCCGTGGTGATCTCGTATCGCGCCCCATGGCCGCTGTGCTTTATGAAGCCGAGCGCTTGGTGAAGGCGGGTGTGAAAGAACTTCTCGTCATCTCGCAAGATACATCCGCTTATGGCGTCGACATCAAATATGCCGAGAGCAAGTATAAAGGCCGCGAAGTGCGCGCCAAGTTTTACGACATGGCCAAGGAGTTAGGCGATTTGGGCGCCTGGGTGCGCATGCATTATGTCTACCCCTACCCGCATGTTGACGATGTTATCCCATTGATGGCCGAGGGCAAAATCTTGCCCTATCTCGACATCCCGTTCCAACACGCCTCGCCTACAGTTTTGAAATCGATGCGCCGGCCGGCGAACCAAGAAAAGGTACTGGAACGCTTGGCCAAATGGCGCGGCATCTGCCCCGACATCGCCATCCGCTCCACCTTCATCGTCGGCTTCCCCGGCGAGACAAATGCGGATTTTGAGTATCTGCTGGAATGGATGAAAGAAGCCAAACTCGAACGCGTCGGCTGCTTTAAATATGAACCTGTTTCGGGTGCAAAAGCCAATGACTTGGGTTTAACGCAAGTGCCCGACGAGGTGAAAGCCGAACGTTACGACCGCTTCATGGAAGCCCAACAAGAAATCTCCTCCGCCATTTTCCAATCCA
>JAYWEV010000268.1:0-3096 GCA_043779145.1 Aestuariivirga sp.
AAAAAAAACATAAGTTCATGGGAGTCGGTTCATCACAAATCTCAGTGCAAAATTTAGTGTGTTTGAAGCCTGTGGAATCATTGTGTAATGACGACAACAATTGAGTCGCCTCAACAACCGCGCAGACTTAGTTGGTTAACTTCCGAGCACCCGTTACCATGGTTGCTTCCAGCCTCTGCTTTGATGATCGTCTTTGGAGTCTATCCCCTCATTTCGGCGTTGCTAAAGACTTTTTACCGGAAAAACGCTGCAACGCGCAAGGAGATTTTTGATCCCCTTTATAACTGGACCAAAATTCTTGAAGACTCGCGGCTGTGGGATGCCCTTTGGCACACGTTTGTCTACACAGTTATAGCCATAATCTTCCAACTCGTTTTAGGAATGTTGATTGCACTGCTGCTCGATTCAGATCGCAAAGGTTATAGCGTTCTGCGCGCACTTATGACCTTGCCATTAGTAATACCGCCCGCTGTGACGGGAATGATGTTTTTGCTAATGCTGAATGGCTCGTTTGGCGTAATTTCACGGTCAATAATTGCAACAGGCCTCCTACCCGTGGGGTATTCGATATTAGGTAATTCCTCGACCGCAATGGCAGGGGTTCTTGTTGCAGAGATTTGGCAATGGACGCCTTTCATGGTCTTAATTATGTTGGCTGGATTGCGCTCTCTACCCAAGGAGCCGTTTGAGGCGGCAGCTATAGATGGCGCAACACCGTTGCAAGCGTTTTTCAAACTTACGCTGCCAATGATGTCGAAAGTAATTGCAATCGCAGTGTTAATTCGTGGAGTCGATTTGCTCCGGGCTTTCGACTACATAAAAGTAATGACTGACTCCGGGCCTGGAACTGCCACAGAAACGCTGACGAGTTACGCAGGCCGGATATATTTTGGCAATTCTGATTATCCGTTGGCATCATCAGTAGCAATTATTACGCTTCTGGTCGTCATCCTGACATCGACCGTGTTCATGCGCGTATTCAAGGTTAAGCTTTGATGGAACTTTCTCGCCCATGGCAATTGGCCAGAGATTTAGTTGCCTATTTCGTAACTGGGTTGTTTATGTTCCCAATATTCTGGTGGGCCCTGACGTCAATAAAGCCCATTTCCGCAGTTTTCGATAAGGACCGAATTGTTTGGTTTGATTTCATCCCAACGACAATTAATTACGGCGTAACGCTTTTCGGTCGGTCGCGTTCGCAGCTTGCCATCGACGGAGGTCTTGGCATGGGCGTTGCTGGCACTGAGTCTTATGATTCGAGATTCTCCATAATTGATAGCGGCGTAGTTTCGATAGGAGCCACAGTGGTTACCATGCTGGTTGCTGTTCCTGCAGCATATGCACTTTCGCGCATGGCGTTCCGTGGGCGCAACGCATATTTAAATTGGGTGTTGGGCCAAAGGTTCATGCCGCCGATTGCAATCATATTTCCGCTGGTAACCACATACAAATGGTTGGGAATGCGTGACACGGACAATTACTATTTGGGTTGGCTTGGCCTAATGCTGATCTACGCGCTGATGAACTTGCCCATAGCAGTGCTTCTGCTCAAGTCTTTTTTTGATGATGTTCCAAAAGACGTCGATGAAGCCGCAATGATTGACGGCGCAACGCGCAGACAAACTTTCTCAAAAGTTGTGATGCCAATGGCAAAAGGTGGAATCGCTGCTGCCGCAGTTTTATGTTTCATTTTTTCTTGGACCGAGTTTTTACTATCCTTGTTCCTCACCACAGGCATCCGCACAGTGCCGGTTAAAATTCAAACTTTCGTCACCTCTACTGGAAATGAGTGGGGCTTTATCACAGCGCTGGGAACAGCAGCCATTATCCCCGGTTTCATTTTCATCTTGCTGGTGCAACGCCATCTGGTTCGTGGCCTCACTCTGGGCTCCCTTAAAGAGTGAGAAATACGAACGAGAAGTCTAAAACTAAAAGATCAACATAAAATAATCTGGAGAAAACAATGAGTTTCAAAGAACACGATAAAAAGTCCCACATTATTGATATTGCAAACGACTTCACCGCACGCCGCATTTCCAAGCGCTCGTTTTTGAAAAAAGCGGGTTTGGCAGGCGTTGGTTTCTCAGCCTTTAATCTGGGACTATTAGGAAATACCCGGCGCAATCGCGGCAATGGTTTGATCGGCGATGCAGCTTATGCAGCCGATGACGATATGGCAAAGTGGTTAAAGGATGTTTCAGCACCATTCAAAGGCGCAAAAATCCGTTACACCTCAGAAGCCACGCCACCAACAGTGGTTCTTGATAAGCTAAAGGGCGAATTTACGGCTGCTACTGGCATTGAAGTTGAAATCGAAATCGTTCCGTTGGAACAGGTTTTGGCCAAGGCTACGCAAGACGTGCAGGGCCAGCTGGGTTCTTATGACCTTTACTATCTTGATCAGTCATGGGTCGCAACATTCGCCCAAGACACAATCGACCCGATTGCTTATTACAAAGATAAGCCAAATCTAGCGATGCCTGGCATGGATTGGGAAGATTTCTCCAAGCCATTGGTTGAAGGACTTGCAATCTATAATGGTCATTGGGCGGGTATCCCCTTCGACATTCCAATCATGACAACCATGTACCGTAAGGACATTTTGGAAAAGCACAAAATTGCTCCGCCAAACACACCTGACGAATTCATGGCCGCAGTGAAGATGATCACTGAAGCCGAAAAAGCCAATGGCATGTATGGCACAGGTCTTCAGGCTAAATCAGGTCACTATTCTTTAGAGTGCGATTGGTCACAGGTTGTTTGGAACTCGGGCGGCTCAATTTTCGGTAAGGATAAGAAGTTCTCTGGTAATGACGAAGCCGGTATCAAGGGCCTCCAATATTACCAAGAATTGCTTAAGAACGCGCCTCCAGAATCAACCAACTCAACATGGGACGGTCAATTCCAGATGTTGGCTTCAGGGCAAGTAGCACGCGTCAATAGCGGGGATGAATTCATGCCAGGTATGGATGCCGCTGATTCAAAGGTCAAAGGCCTTATTGAAGCTAAACGTCCGATCCGTGGTGCGGCTTACCGTGCTGCTGCGGATGCAGGCTTTGGAGAAATTCCAAACGCTGGTCACCAAGGTGGTTCAGT
>JAYWEV010000269.1:0-21375 GCA_043779145.1 Aestuariivirga sp.
GTGCAACGGTTCATCCCACAACACATCAAGTTTGTGTTGCATCCACTCTTATTTATCCAAAACCTGATTTAAAAACCCAGCCTGCAATTTTGATTCCGATGAATGCAAAGCTCGCGGTGATTGGTGAGCATGGACAATATTCAGAATTGGCGACAGGTGGTTTTGTTTTTACAAAACATATCGACGCTAAAATTAGGCCAAGTGATTATGTTGCAATTGCTGAAAAATTTCTGAACGTCACTTATCTGTGGGGAGGCAAAACACAGAGCGGGCTTGATTGTTCTGGGCTTGTGCAAACTGCGCTTCATGCGTGTGGCATTTCATGTCCACGTGATGCGGATATGCAAGAAAAAGAATTAGGTACAACTCTCCACATTAACGATTTGGACGGATTGAAGCGTGGTGATTTAGTTTTTTGGGCTGGGCATGTTGGCATCATGTTTGACGAATCAAATTTGATTCATTCAAATGGTTTTCATATGCAGACAGTGATCGAACCATTAAAATTAGCAGCAACGCGCATTGCAGATTCAGAAAAACCAATCACTTCGCTTAAGCGTTTGTAATTCACAAATTTGCCACAAAATGGCCTGGCAGTGGCCTTGATGGCGCTGTGCTAGCGCCGTGATTGGGCTTCAGTTTCAACGTCAGATCCTGCGGGGGATCGGGCAGGCGGAACGAGCTCTTTCAGTTGAGCTCATTAAGATTCTCCTTTCCATTTCCTCGCGGTTAGCGAGATGATCCGTGCAGCTCCTGTCGCCGTCCCGAGTTGTTCACGGGTCTGAGGCCTGCCCAGTTTATTCTGGGTGGGCCTCGCCATTTTTCAGACTAGGGTCTAATCATTTTTGGTTAATCCAATACTTTGAATCGTCATGCCCGCGAAATCGGGCAGATGGATTCACGATAAACTGATCACGCTCTGGGGCGATTGGCGATTTTCTCGAATCGGTTTATGGTTTGTTCTATGAGTTTAGAACCCACACTTTTTTACATTGGCAAACACGCCGTCGGTCTGTTTGAATTCATTATTGCTGTGGCTGCAATGGGCATTTTTCTGCTGTTGGTTGCAGTGATCTTAGCGTGGCGCGCCCAATCAGGCCGCAAGGCAGCGCAGCTTAAGGCCAGCGAGATGGAATATCGCTTAGCCGAGCTTTCAGGCGTGTTGCAGAATTTTTCTGCGCAAGCGCAGGGACAGCAAATGAATTTGCAGCGCACGTTAGACGAACGGCTTGACCAAGTGAGCCAGCGCGTGGGTTATGGCTTGAATGAACAGACTCAGCGCACAGCGCATTCTTTAAGCCAACTGCATGAGCGGCTTGCCGTGATTGATGCTGCACAAAGCAACATGATGGCGCTGTCTGGAGAGATGATGACGCTCAAAGATATATTATCTAACAAGCAGACCCGTGGTGCATTTGGGCAGGGGCGGATGGAAGCGATCATCACAGATGGTTTGCATTCCAAGGCCTATGCGTTTCAAGCGACACTCTCAAATGGCACCAGGCCTGATTGTCTTATCAGCCTGCCGGATTCCCGTTTGAAGTTGGTTATCGATTCCAAGTTTCCACTGGAGTCTTATAATGCGATGCGTGAAGCGGGAGATGACGTTTCACACAAGGCTGCAGAGAACCGATTGAAATCGGATGTGTTGAAACATGCTAAAGATATCGCCGAGAAATATTTGGTTCATGGCGAGACGCATGAGACTGCCATTATGTTTGTGCCGTCTGAATCAATTTATGCGGAGTTGAATGAAAAGTTTGAAGACGTGGTGCAGAAGGCGCACCGCATGCGGATTATTTTAGCCTCGCCCAATGTTTTGATGCTGCTTGTGCAAACCATGCAAGCTATTGTGAAAGACGCCGCGATGCGCGAACAGGCGCATGTTATTCAAGGCGAAGTGGTAAAGCTTCTGGACGATGTGGGCCGGATGAAAGATCGTGTAGGGGATTTGAAGCGGCATTTTGAGATGGCGAATACTGATCTCGATAAACTCGGTATTTCGACTGACCGCATTGCAAAACGCGCCATGAAAATTGAGAGCATGGATGTCGAGCCAACGGCGATTGAAAGTGGTGGTGGTGAGAAGAGGTTGGCTTCGGGTTAGAGCAGTAAGTTTTTAGATTGAGCCAGTCTCACCCAAAACCGTCCTCCTCGCGAAGGCGGGGATCGGCGTTTTGCGGCAAGGGAAACAGAGATTCCATCTTCCCGCCTTCGCGGGAATGACGTTCATAGATAATTCCGTCAAAAAGCAATTTGCTCTAAGTGCCGCAAAAAGTTTGAAGCACTTCTTCATTAGGCGTTGGAGGAAATGCCAGTTCTTCATCACCTTGATGTTTCTCAAAAGGGTTCGATAGAACTTTCAAAAGACGGCGCAACGGCTCTAGATCGTCTTGGTTTGCAGCTGCCAAAGCTTCTTCCACGCGATGATTGCGCGGAATGAAGATTGGGTTCGCAGTTTTCATGAGGCTTAGACTCGAACTACCTAAGCGCTTACGCCAGGTCTCAAGCCACTGCGTCGCGGCGTTTGCATTGTTAAAGAACTGAACAATTTTTGTATCATAGTTCAATTCAACGGCCTCCGTCAGCACCGAAAAAAACACTGTGAAGTCGATCTTGGAATTAGCCATGTTCTGTAAGGTCAGCGCGATAAATTCCGAATCGCCTTCCACCACTTCGGCGAACCCAAGTTTCGCCGCCATGCCCGTTTCAAATGCTGTTTCGAATTGCGGCATGAACTGTTTCAGTTCTGCTTCGGCTAAAGCTATCGCTGCTTCGGCGCTGGGCGCAAACAACGGCAGCATGGCTTCGGCCAGGCGTGTGAGATTCCATAATGCGACCACGGGTTGCTTGTCCCAAGCGTAGCGGCCGTTCTGATCAATTGAGCTAAAGGTTTTTAGTGGATCAAATGCGTCCATGAACGCGCAGGGGCCATAGTCGATGGTTTCGCCCGCGACCTGCATATTGTCAGTGTTCATCACGCCGTGGATGAAACCAACGCACATCCATTTGGCAATAAGTGCAGCTTGCCGCGCGATGACTTGGGCTAGGAACCAGATGAAACGAGCAGGCCCTTCTGGGCTGCCTGGAAAATTTCTTGCTAACTCATGATCAACGAGAGCTTGAATTGCGGCCTCTTGGCCACGCGCTGCGAGATATTGAAATGTGCCGACACGCACATGGCTTTTGGCGACACGCGTTAAAACAGCACCGCGCTCCATTTTCTCGCGTGGGACTGCTTCGCCCGTTTCGATGACGGCAAGAGAGCGCGTTGTGGGAATGGTCAGTGCAGCCATCGCTTCGCTGACAATGTATTCACGCAGCATAGCACTTAACGTGGCGCGGCCATCGCCACCGCGCGAAAAAGCAGTTCGGCCTGAGCCTTTCAGATGCAAATCATAACCATTGATTTCGCCTAGCAGCACGGCGCGGCCGTCGCCCAAGCTTGGAACAAAATTGCCGAATTGATGGCCCGCATAGGCCATGGCGATGCGCGGAATTTCCGGCAAAACTTGATTGCCAACAAGCGCGTTTAACGCATCTGCCGAATGCAGCCATTGCGTTGAAATGCCGATTTTGGAGGCCAGCGCATCATTTAACAAAATGGCTCTTGGCGCAGCCACAGGCTTTGGCTCAGCGGTGCGAAAAAGGCTTTCCGGTAGCTTAGAGTAAGTCGAAACAAAAAATGGGGGCGATGGATTTTCAGCCATGCCCCTCAATATAGGTGGTGTCAGCGTAGAACTCTAGTAGTCGTTATTTGCTCAAATATGCCTGCTGAGCGATTTGCCCTGTGATGGTTGAAAAGGCTTGGGCCATGTCGTCAGCTGTGTTGATCATAAAGAAATTCTTGCCGCCGTCTGACGCGCAGTTTTGCAGACGCGCATTGGTTGCAGCATCGGGGATACCGACAGCCATAGTTAGAATTTGAATGCCGTCGGCCTTAGCATTATTGCAAAGAGCTACCAAATTATCTTCGCCTTGCTCTTTAGTGCGCACGCCGCCAGGGCCAAATGCAGGCTCAGTTTGTTCGCCGTCAGTCAATACTACCAAATATTTAATCGTGTTGGAGTCGTTGTATTTGGCAACTTTACCACTGGCATTATAGATGCCGTTCGGCGAAAGCGCTTGATAACCAAATTGAACGCCCAACGCGATGTGGGTGTAGAGATATGGGGTCATCGAAGCGACCTGTGATTTGAGACCAGAGAAATCATTGCTCAGTGGGCGGATTTTTAGTTTGCGTGCAGCATAACCGTTGCAACTTGATCTTTTTACAGCTGGTTGATTCCATTTTGAAGCATCACCGGCACTGGGTGGAACATCAGTCAAATTATAGGGTGACGGATTATCCAATGTGCAACCAGTCCACATTCCTGGACCAAATTGGCCAAGAACAAATGGATTTGGGATATCAGTATAAACCTGATCAGAAAATGGAACCAATGCGAACTTCAGCTTGCTGGCATTGGAAGCCGTTAGATTATTAACGAGTTTTGTGACGGCATCGCGCATCGCCACGTATTTTACTTGGCTGCCAGCAACTTCAGTCATTGAACCCGAATAGTCCAGCACGAATGCGATTTCGGCGTTTTTGTCGGTTGGGATGCTGACTTCGGAATTTGTTCCAACATCCATCACGTTTATGCCGATCAAGCTCATCAAAGTTGTTGGCATTTCCAAGCTAGCGCTGCCTTCAACGGTTTTGGCGTTTGGTTTGAAATTTACTTTTATGGAGCTGTTAGCCAAATCGGCCGTGTTCATGTTGGCGTTGAATGCATCGGTGGCAATTTGAATGCGCTGTGCGGTGCTGGCTCCTGACGCGGTGGCGCCTGCCATGCTTCCGGTATCAAGGGCCGCTTGAATGTGGTTGCGGGTGTTGTAAAAACTTACGTAATCTATCGCAGCACCTGCTGCGGCAAGCACTGGGATAACGGAAACGGCGAATAAGATTGCGGTGGTGCCGCTTTCAGCTTTGGCATAACGCTTAAAGGTGTTGGCGATCTTTTGTGTTAAACGCATTTTCTACTCCTGTCTCAATCTGGCACGGGGCCAATCTGTTGAGAGAGACGGAGCAAGCAGCGATCCACAAACGCGTTTTAATCAAATGCAAATGAATCAAGGTTGAAGAAGTGTTAACGGAATGTGCTAAAACGGATGCCTTGCCCGGATGGCTTGGGTTAATGTACCTTCGTCGAGATAGTCTAGCTCGCCGCCGACGGGGACACCATGCGCCAAGCGCGATGTGGAAACGCCCAGGTTTTTCAGGCGTTCAGTGATGTAATGGGCCGTGGTTTGGCCCTCTACAGTGGCGTTGGTGGCGAGTACCACCTCTTTGATTTCGCCTTGGGCCGCGCGTTCGACCAATGCGCTTATATCTAGGTCTTCAGGGCGCACGCCGCCTAAGGCCGAAAGTGTGCCACCCAGAACATGGTATAGACCCGTCCATGCCCCTGCCCGTTCCAGCGCCCAGAGATCACCAACTTCTTCAACGACACAGACGATGCTGCGGTCGCGTCGTGGATCAGAACAGATGGTGCAAGGATCAAGCGTATCGACATTGCCACAACTCGAACAGGTTTTGACTTTGAGGTGCGCGTCTTCGAGAGCCGAAGCGAGGGGGGCCAGAAGCTTTTCACGGTTTTTGACAAGATGTAATACGGCACGCCGGGCAGAACGCGGGCCGAGCCCAGGCAGTTTAGCCAAAAGCTGGATCAGGCGCTCAATTTCGGGGCCAGCTTGGCGTTTCATAAATTAAAGGCTGAAGCCCGGTGGCAGCGGCATTCCACCGGTGACGGTTTTCATTTCGGCGGCCATGATGTTTTCGGCTTTATTCTTAGCATCGGCGAGAGCAGCGATGATCAAATCTTCGAGGATTTCTTTTTCGTCGGCTTTGAGCAATGAAGGATCAATATCAAGGCCCGTGACGACGGATTTTCCGGTCATCTTCACCTTAACCATGCCACCGCCTGATTGGCCTTCAATGGTGGTCGCTTCCAAGCGGGCTTGCATTTCGGCCATGCGGGCCTGCATTTGGCCTGCTTGTTTCATAATATCAGCGAGATTCTTCATCGGGGTCTTCCATTGGTTTAGGCGCTTTAAGATCGCGCACGTTTAAAATTTCTGCGCCGGGGAATTTTTTGAGGATCGCTTGAACATCGGGGTGTTCGCGGGCCGAGCGAAAGGCGGATTCTTTGGCGTCTTTGCGAATTTGCGCGGCAGGTTCTGCTCCGCCAGATTTGGCGACCATCACCATCCAACGACGGTTTGTCCAGGCTTCAAGCTTGCGCGAGAGTTCATTGGCGATGGCGGGGTTTGCACCTTCGACTAATGCTATTTCAACTTTGCCCTCGCTGACCGCGATGGGGCGGATATAAGTTTCGAGGTCGGTCTTTAGTTTTATGTCGCGGCGTTCAGTGGCCAGTGCGATGATGTCGCCAAAGTTCTTGAAAGCGCGGGGTGTGTTTGGTTGCTCCGTGGACTGAGGAATTGCAGCAGGTGCCACTGCAAGGTTGCTGCGCTCTGGCATAGCATAGGTACCACGATCTGGTGGGGCGACCAGTTGCACTTGGGGTGAGGAGCGCGTGCTTTGAGGTTTTGCGTCTTGCGCCAGTTTGGCTAAGTCTTCACTGGACGGAAAATTCGCAGCGTGCGCCAAGCGGATCAACACCATTTCAGCGGCTTGCAAAGGTTGATTGGAAAGCGCTGTTTCGGTGATACCCTTCAGCAACATTTGCCAAGCGCGTGTGAGGTGCGCCATGCCTAAACGCTTGGCGAAATCAACGCCTTTGGTTTTTTCTTCTTCTGTGCGTGATTGATCCGTCAGAGCAGAATCAGGCACCAGTTTGAGCCTGGTGACCCAATGCACGAAATCAGCCATGTCTGTGAGGATGGTTTCAGGGTCGCCGCCCGCTTCATATTGCCGTGCCACATCGGCCAACATCCGCGGCGCGTCACCCGCCATCACAGCATCGAAAAGCCCAATCACTTGGCCACGATCAATCAGGCCCAGCATGTTCATCACGTCAGCTGATTTCACATGGCCATCACCATAAGCAATGGCTTGATCAAGCAGTGACAAGCCATCGCGCACCGAGCCTTCGGCGGCACGGGCGATCATGCGCAGAGCTTCTTCTTCAGCTTCCACCTTTTCGAGCTTAGAGATCTTGCCATAATGCTGCATCAGCAAGGCGGCATCCAAGCGCTTCAAATCAAAACGCTGGCAGCGCGAAAGAATTGTGACGGGAACTTTACGAATTTCAGTTGTGGCGAAGATGAACTTCACATGCGGTGGCGGTTCTTCCAAAGTTTTCAGCAGCGCGTTGAAAGCGCTTTTGGAGAGCATGTGC
This sequence comes from Aestuariivirga sp., assembly GCA_043779145.1. Classification (GTDB taxonomy): domain Bacteria; phylum Pseudomonadota; class Alphaproteobacteria; order Rhizobiales; family Aestuariivirgaceae; genus Aestuariivirga. Next base: position 7,347 of record JAYWEV010000269.1, read on the forward strand.
ACTTCGTCGATAATGTAAACTTTGTATTTGGCCTGCACGGGGGCATAACGCACGCTGTCGATAATCTCGCGCATGTTATCGACGCCGGTATTGGAGGCGGCATCCATTTCGATCACATCGATGTGGCGGGATTCCAATATGGCGTCGCAGCCTGCTGTCATTTCCGGCATATCCATGGTGGGGCCGTTTGGATAATTCAGGGCACGGGCAATCAAACGCGCCGTGGTGGTTTTGCCGATGCCGCGCACACCCGTTAACATATAGCCATGGGCGATGCGGCCTGTGGCGAAGGCGTTCGTGAGGGTGCGCACGAGCGCTTCCTGACCGATAAGATCAGAAAAATCCTTGGGGCGATATTTGCGCGCTAAAACGCGGTAGCCCGCTGCGTTTGTCGCTGTGGTTGAGTCTGCCATTGCTTTTCGGAGATTAGAGGTGAGAGGCTGGACGAGCAACCCATAACGGTCTCGTTAGGGCTGCTACCTTCCGGTCCTGACCCAGTTGGCGAGCGAAACGTCCGCTGCCAACCTCTCAAGGCGCTATATGGTAGTTTTTGGCCTAAATGGCAAGTGTGCTGAAATCATTGACGATAAACCGCCGCTATCCTATTTGACGGTTCCATGAGCGTTCGACCCATCATCACCCTGCCCGACGAGAAGATTTTGCGGGCTGTTTCCACCCCACTGAAAACGGTGGATGCGCATGCGCGCGCGGTTTTTGATGATATGCTGGAAACTATGTATGACGCGCCGGGCATAGGCCTTGCTGCCATTCAGATTGGTGTGGCACAGCGTATGTTGGTTGTGGATTTGGCCAAAGAAGGCGAGACGAAGAAGCCGCTTTTTGTGGCCAATCCAGAGATTATTTGGGCTTCGGACGAAATCAGCGATTACGAGGAGGGTTGCCTTTCAATCCCTGATTTTTATGAAATGGTGGATCGACCAAAAGAAATTAAACTGCGCTATTTAGACCGCCACGGCGAGGCCTCGGAGCTGCATGCGGCGGGGTTAACGGCAACAGTGTTGCAGCACGAGATTGATCATTTGAATGGTGTGCTTTTTATCGATCATATTTCGCGGTTAAAGCGCGAGCGGGTGATAAAGAAGTTTTTGAAGGCTGATAAGCTGGGGAAGCTTTAACGTGCGCCTGATTTTTATGGGCACGCCCGACTTTGCGGTTGAGACGTTGAAGGCGCTGATTGCGGCGGGCCATGAAATCGCCTGTGTCTATGCGCAACCACCGCGCGCCAGCGGACGGGGACTGCAATTGCGGCCAACGCCCGTCCATGCCTATGCCGAGGTACAAGGCATTGAAGTGCGCACACCGCTTTCTTTAAAATCGCCTGATGAGCAGCAACGCTTTAACGATGTGAAAGCTGATGCGGCTGTGGTGGTGGCTTATGGTTTGCTTTTGCCGCAAGCGGTTTTGGACGCGTCTAAATATGGCTGTTTTAATGTGCATGCTTCTTTGCTGCCGCGTTGGCGGGGGGCGGCACCAATACAGCGCGCTATCATGGCGGGGGATGCCGAAACGGGTCTCACCATTATGCGCATGGAAGCGGGGCTTGATACGGGGCCGATGTTGAAGGTGGGGCGTGTTACGATAGGGCCAGAGACAACAGCTTCTTCTTTACATGATGAGCTGGCGGTTTTGGGTTCGCGGCTAATAGTTGAGGTTTTAGAAAACCCATCTGTACACGGAACAATTCAACCCATTGATGGCGTTACCTATGCCAAGAAAATCGAAAAATCCGAGGCGCATATTGATTTTTCAAAATCAGCTTTAGAGGTGCGCAATCATATTCATGGGCTTTCGCCGTTCCCGGGGGCTTGGTGCATGGCGAATGGTGCGCGCGTGAAAATTTTGCAATGCCAGCTTGTTGAACGCGATGGCGATGCTGGAGAAATGCTGGATGATGAATTGACGGTGGCTTGCGGTATGGGAGCATTGCGCTTCACTTCGCTTCAACGTGAAGGCAAGGGTGTTATGGATGCGGCCACATTCCTCCGTGGGTTTCCATTGCCCGAAGCCACGAGGCTTTCCTGATGCCGCGTTACCGCTTAACAATTGAATATGACGGCACGGGGTTTCTTGGTTGGCAATATCAAGTCCAAGGCCACACCGTGCAGGGCGTTTTGGAAGCGGCCATCATCAAGCTGCATGGTTCGTATTTCAACATCCAATGCGCAGGCCGCACGGATACGGGCGTTCATGCGTTGGCCCAAGTGGCACATGTGGATTTGCCGCGGACTTGGGATCCCTTCGAACTGGTCAATGCGATCAACGGCAATGTTAGACCACATTTGGTTTCGGTGGTGGCTGCTGAAGAAGTGGCGACAGAATTTCATGCCCGGTTTTCAGCAACGGGACGCGATTATTTATTTCGAATCTTAAATCGCCGCGCACCGCCAGCGATTGATAAAAATAAAGTATGGCACATCCCTACAAAGCTGAACCACGAAGCGATGCATGAGGCTGCGCAATATTTAGTTGGCACGCATGATTTTACAACCTTTCGCGCTGCTGAATGCCAAGCCAATTCACCGGTCAAAACGTTGAACCGTTTTGAGGTGTCGCGTTATGACGAGCAGATTGAAATTGAGGTTGAGGCGCGTTCATTTTTACATCATCAAGTGCGGTCCATGGCCGGGTCGCTTCGCTTGGTTGGTGAAGGCAAATGGAAGCCGATTGATATGAAACGCGCGCTTGAAGGGAAAAACCGCACAGCCTGCGGGCCTGTGGCCCCGCCGAACGGGTTATATCTCGTGGCGGTTAGGTATTAAAATAGCTTTCAATAATGCGCTTATAAATCTGCGTTGTTGCCTTTAATTCTTCAACACTGATGCGCTCATCCACTTGATGGATAGTTGCGTTGGTGGGACCAAACTCTAGCACGGGGCAATAATCTTTGATGAAGCGGGCGTCGGATGTGCCGCCGGTGGTTGAGAGTTTTGGCAGGATGCCCGTTTCTTGTTCGACGGCATCCTGCACCATGGCAACGAAGACGCCGGGTTCGGTGATAAAGGCTTCAGCACCTTCGCTGGACGCAACGTTCCAGTTGCCGCCCATCTCATTTTGCACATATGCGATATGCCCGTCCACCCACCCGCGCAATGACGCGTAGGTATGTTCGTTGGAATAGCGGATATTGAATTTGGCGGTGGCACGCGCGGGTACAACATTGGTGGCGGGGTTGCCAACATCAAAGGTCGTGACGCCTAAAGTCGATGGGCCGAAATGCGTGTTGCCGTTGTCGAGCTTGGTTGAGGAAATTCGGTCGACGAAGCGCGCCAATTTATGCACAGGGTTATCGGTTTTCTCAGGGTAGGCCACATGGCCTTGTTTGCCTTCGACAGTCACTGTGAAACTCAGCGATCCGCGACGGCCGATCTTAATCGTATCGCCCAGTTGGTCAACACAGCTGGGCTCGCCAACCAAACAATGATCTGGCAGATGGCCAAACTTCTTCATCCACTCCAGCACTTTCACAGTGCCGTTGATGGCAGGGCCTTCTTCATCACCGGTGATTAAGAATGAGATGCTGCCATTATCTGTGCCCTGCTCTTTCACATAGTCCATGGCAGCGGCAGTGAAGGCAGCGACTGAGCCTTTCATATCGGTGGCGCCGCGCCCATAGATTTGCCCATCGCGAATTTCGGCGGCAAAAGGTGGCTGCTTCCAATCTTTCGCGTCACCGACGGGAACAACATCCGTGTGGCCTGCAAAGCAAAGATGCGGGCCTGTGTGGCCGATACGGGCGAAGAGGTTATCAATGTCGGGTGTGCCCTCTTGTTTGAACACAAGGCGGTGGCAGGTGAAACCGGATTTGGTGAGCAACGTTTCGAGCACGCCCAACGCGCCTTCGTCTAATGGTGTGACGGAAGGGCAGCGGATCAGGGACTGCAGGATTTCAACAGGGTCAGAGGGCGTGTTTTTCATCGCGTCATATTACACTAGAACGTCATTCCCGCGAAGGCAGGATTGACGTTCTTTGGATTATTTTGCTCAACCCAGTGGATCATTACCAAATCGATTTGGCCCATCAGTGCCGCGCAGGAAGCCGCATTCGATGCTGAGCCATAATGCCCCAATGATGGGCACAAACATAATTAAACTCCACCAACCTGACTTGTCGCGATCATGCCAGCGCTTGGTATAGATCGCCAAAGCTGGCCACAAAAATACCAAGAACAAAATGCAAAACGGCACGATCATGCCACTCATCGCGGTGCGCATGGCAGCCGCAGCATCGGGATTGTTGGCGTCAATGCTCATCATAGCACTGCCGCCGAACAGCGAGAATATGATAAATTCAAGAATCCAGACAACCACAGTCATGGCCAATAGGCCCAACCAAAATGGTTGGCGATTAATACGGCCTTCGAAACTTAAATAAAGATTCTTCCAGTCCATGTTTTTCTCCCAGCATGTAAGCTTAACCCCATGTGAGTTATTACCGAGAATCAATGAAACTGGAAGGGGGCAGATTAATCCCGCAACAGCTCATTAATCGCCGTCTTGCTGCGGGTTTGTGCATCCACGGTCTTTACAATCACAGCGCAATAGGTCGACGGCCCCCAGTTTTGACCGGGCATGGGTTTGCCGGGGAGGTTGCCAGAGACAACGACGGAATAGGGAGGCACATAACCTGTGTGGATTTCTCCAGTCATGCGGTTGATCACTTTGGTTGAGGCGCTGATGAACACGCCCATGGCGATGACCGAACCTTCGCCGACGATCACACCTTCAACCACTTCTGAACGCGCTCCAATAAAGCAATTGTCTTCGATGATGGTGGGGCCTGCTTGCATTGGTTCCAACACACCGCCAATGCCGACGCCGCCTGAGAGATGCACGTTCTTGCCGATCTGCGCGCAGGAGCCGACGGTGACCCATGTGTCGACCATGGTGCCGCTATCCACATAAGCGCCGAGGTTCACGAATGACGGCATAAGGATGGCACCCGGAGCGATGTAAGCCGATTTGCGCACCACGCAATTTGGCACGGCGCGGAAGCCGCCTGCTCTAAAATCTTTCGCTGTCCAGCCTTCAAATTTAGATGGCACTTTATCCCACCACTTTGAAGTGCCCGGGCCACCTTTAACGAGTTCCATATCGTTCAAACGGAAGGAGAGAAGCACGGCTTTTTTCAGCCACTGATGAGTGACCCATGTTCCGGTTTCTTTTGAAGCCACGCGCAGCTTGCCAGCATCGAGCTGATCAAGCGCAAACTCAACAGCTTTACGAATATTGCCTTTGGTTTTTAGGTTCACCTTATCGCGGCTTTCCCATGCGTCGTCGATGATGGCTTGTGCATTCTTCATTGTTTTTCTCCGAGCAATTTATTGACGATGCCGCTTAAAAACTGCGGCAAATCATGGGTTGAATGGTGGATATGATCTAAGCGATTTGCGACATCACTTTGATCGGAATGGCGCACATCAGAAGTGATCAGAACTGTGGTCATGCCCATCGCGTGGGGGGCTTGTAGGTTTTCGGGCATGTCTTCGAAAAAAGCAGTGCGCGAGCCTTCAACGGAATGCAGGCCGGAAAATTTATCATAAGGACCGCGCGCCGGTTTTGGGATGTAGTTGGAATCGACGATATCAAATACGGCTTCAAATTGATCTTCAACGCCTAAGCGCTTCATCACGCGGCCTGCATGGCCTGTTGTGCCGTTGGTAAAAACCAGCTTTCGACCGGGGAGTTTTGCTAATGCGTTCTGCAATGTCGTATCATTGGCCACCGCTGTGTAATCAATATCATGGACGTAATCGAGAAAGTCAGTTGGTTCCATATCATGTTCGAGCATCAGCCCGCGCAGTGTGGTGCCGTGTTTTAAATAATATTCGCGGCGCAAGCGAAGTGCTTCGACTTGATCAACTTGCAAACGCTCTTTGATAAAGTCAGACATGCGCACATGCATTTGATCAAACAATTTGCATGAAGCCGGATAGAGCGTGTTGTCTAAATCAAACACCCATGTGTTGATGTGGTCAAAACCTCTCATACGCCGTCCCGCGAGACACGCGTGCCCACACCGTGCGGCGTTAGCAATTCCAGCAGCACGGAATGCGGCACGCGGCCATCCAAAATAATCACGCCTTCAACACCGCTTTCAACGACCGATGCAGCGCTTTCGATTTTAGGGATCATGCCTGCGGTGATGGTGCCATCATCGATGAGGCCTTGTACTTCGGCGAGTTTTAATTCGCTGATCAGATTTTTATTTTTGTCGAGCACGCCTGCCACGTCGGTTAGCATAAGCAAGCGCTTGGCATTGAGTGCCACGGCGATGGCACCTGCAGCGGTATCAGCATTAACATTGTAAGTATCGCCGTCCCAGCCCACGCCGATGGGGGCGATGACGGGGATGGCATCGCTTTTCATAATGGTGTGGAGAATTTCAACATTCACACGTGCAGGTTCACCCACTTGGCCAAAATCAATTGTGGTAACTTCGCCCGTGACCGGATCCGTTTTCTTTTTTGTATAGCGCTCAGCAATCAGTAAGCTGCCATCTTTGCCGGAAATGCCGACGGCCCGGCCTCCTGCTTGTTGGATTGATGCGACGATGGATTTATTGATGGAACCAGACAACACCATCTCCACCACTTCCATGGTGTCGTTATCGGTGACACGCAGACCTTCGCGAAATTCTGCTTTCACTGCGAGCTTATCCAACATGCGATTGATTTGTGGCCCGCCACCATGGACGACGACAGGATTGAGGCCACAAACTTTGAGCATCACCATATCGCGCGCAAATTGATGAGCGAGCTTTGGATCAACCATGGCATGGCCACCGAACTTCACGACAATGACTTGATCGTCATAGCGTTGCAGGAATGGCAGCGCTTCTGAAAGAATGCGTGCGGTCGTGGAAATGTCAGTCATGGTCATTATGATTCAACCCTAAATTTGACTCGTCGCCTTATAGGGGAAATTGCGGAGTTTCCAAGGGTGAGTTTAGCCCTTGGCGAGCCCTGCAATCTCGGCCCGCAGCTCGTCTATGCCAAACGCCTTTTCAGCAGACGTAATGTGAATTGTTGGATAAGCAGCGGCGCGCTTTTTGATCATGGCCAAGGTTTCGGCGTGGAGGCTTTCGAGCTCGGATGGCTTGATTTTGTCGGATTTGGTGATGACGATTTGGTAAGCAACCGCCGCGTCATCCAGCATTTCAAACATTTCAATATCAGGTGTCATGATGCCGTGGCGGGCATCAATCAACACAAAGGCGCGCGTTAAGCCCACGCGTCCGCGGAGATAGCCGCGCAAAACGGATTGCCATTTTTTCACATCTTTTTTCGACGCCTTGGCATAGCCATAGCCTGGCATATCCACGAGGGTCACGTTTTGGCCGACTTCGAAGAAGTTAAGCTCGCGAGTGCGGCCCGGCGTGTTTGAAGCACGGGCTAGACCGTTCACGCCAGTTACGGCATTGATGAGTGTGGACTTGCCGACATTGGAGCGGCCAGCAACAGCGATCTCAATGCCTCTGAGCGGCGGCAGTTGTTCAAGCTTGGCTACACCTAAGCGGAACGTGGCTGAACCATTGAGCAGTTGCCTGCCCGCCAGTAATTCTTCTTCGGTAAAGACCTTACTCAAGTTGATGTCGGCTTTTTCTTGAGGAAGGGAATGGACTTGAAAATGTTGCCAAATAAATCCACGTCAACGCCATTCTTCTTCATGATGTAACTTTGTTGAAGAACGGTGAGCGTGTTACTCCATGCCCAATAAATTACCAGGCCCACAGGGAATGTGCCGAGCATGAAGGTGAACATGACAGGCATCCAGTTAAACATGCTGGCTTGGATTGGATCATCAGGTGTTGGGTTCAGGCGCATTTGCAGCCACATTGTAACACCCATGAGGAGCGGCCAAACACCGATCATCAACGCCGCAGGTGGCACCCAAGGGATAAGGCCAAACAGATTAAACAGCGAAGTCGGGTCTGGGGCCGACAAATCCTGAACCCAGCCGAAGAACGGCGCGTGGCGCAGTTCGATTGTAGTGAGGATCACTTTGTAGAGCGAAAAGAAAACTGGTATTTGCACGAACATGGGCAAGCAGCCCGCGAGCGGCGATACTTTTTCGCGCTTGTAAAGCTCCATTGTGGCTTGCTGAACCTTGGTGCGATCGTCGGGGAATTCCGCTTTGATCTTATCCATTTCCGGTTTCAATTTTTTCATACGGCTCATCGAGGCATAAGACTTGTTGGCCAATGGAAAAACGGCGGCTTTCACTAAAACTGTGACGAGCAGAATGGCGATGCCGAAGTTTCCAACCAAGCCATGGACCCAAGATAGCAAATAGAACATGCCCTTCGTGATGGGTTGAAACCAACCCCAATCAATCATCAAGTCAAAGCGATCAAAGCCATATTTTGTGTAAATCGCGTTGATGGTTTGAACAATTTTGGCGCCCGCAAAGACGTGATCTTCGTAAGTTGCACTGGCACCTGGGGCCACGGTGAGCGGCGCGCTTGTCGCATATTGAACTTGATAAGCATCGCGTGCTGCATTGCCGAGATACTCATAACTATTGTTCACTATTGTCTGCTTATCGGGCAGCAACATTGTGGCCCAATATTTATCTGTGAAGCCCAACCAGCCACCTGTAATGTTATTGACGCTGACAGGTTCGACTTTTGGATCTTTTACTTTAGCATCTTTGAGCGTGGCATATTTGTTTTCATTCATGCCACCATTGTGCACACCCAACATGCCTTCAAAGAAAACCCAGTAACCAGAAATTACTGGCGTATCTTGGCGTTGCACGCGGGCATATGGATAGAACTGAACAGGGGCTGCAGTCGTGTTGTTAATTGTTTGCTTGATGGTAAAAAGATAATCGTCGCTGATGGAAATCGTGCGTTCAAACTTTAAGCCTGCGCCATTATCCCATGTGAGGGTTAATGGCTTCTCGAGCGTGAGAATGGCATCTGCTGGCGCAGCCCAAACTGTTTTTGAATCTGGAAGTTTTACTGTTGCACCGGGAAGTGCAGTCAAGCCTTGTTCGACGAAATAGGCGTTGGCTGTTCCTGATGGCGAGAGCAGCGTGACCGCTGGGCTTTTCGGATCATATTGCTCACGATATTTTTCGAGCTTCAAATCATCAAGCTGCGCGCCGGTCAGATTAATTGATCCTGAGAACTGATCAGTTTGAATTTTAACGCGGGAAGATGTGGCCAAAACTTCAGACACTGGCTTTGTGGTTGCGGCTGCAACTGTGCCGGGCGGTGGAGTGGCAGCTTGGGTCTTTACGACCTCAGCTTGTTCCTGGGCTTTCTTGGCTTGCGGGCCCACATAGTAATATTGCCAGCCAAACACGATCAACATCGACAGCACGACCGCGAGGATCATGTTTTTAGGATCAACTTTGTTTGGCTTTTGGTTCATTCTGGTCTCATTTCTGGCGATCTTGCAGCTTTGGTATGAAGCTTTTCTGCTGCTGAGATAAGGTCTGATTGTAAAACTTGAAAGGGGCGATTTTCAGCCGGTGCGCGGCCTATCACCACATAATCAAAGCCGTGCTTTACGACATTTGGCAAGCTTAGGCGGGCCGCTTCTTTTAAACGTCTCTTAATGCGATTGCGGATGACAGCATTGCCGAGCTTCTTTGTGCAGGTGAACCCGATCCGCGCTGGCTCATCATCATTTCGCGCCAAAGCTTGCACAACAAAGGCCGGCATGGGTTGATAAACGCCTTTAGCGGCGGCAACGAAATCCTGCCTCCGCTTCAAGCGCTGCACCCTAAAAGCTTAGATTAAGCCGAGAGCCGCTTGCGGCCCTTGGCACGACGACGACGGATCACATTACGACCGCCTACTGTTTCCATGCGTGAGCGAAAGCCGTGACGACGCGCGCGAACGAGGTTAGATGGTTGAAAAGTACGCTTCACGTTGAAACTCCGTCTAATTCATAAGATTCTGGCAAGCCACTGAAATAGAATGGAAAAATCCAAACCCAACAGTCACATTAACTGGCCAAAACCAAGGTTTGTTGGTTAAGTTGGGCGGGTTATGATGGAAGCTTGCCTAAAAGTCAACGCGGGGCTGGATAAATCACTTTTGCCCGGCGCATTATAACGCTGCTCACACGCGGATTGAACCCTTCTCACGAGGCTGTGAAACCCCCTATTCACGCGGAGTGATATAAGCCAATTAGCATTTCATGACCACGAGGACAATCATGACATCTGCCCCCTCTCTGCTTCGGCGCTGGCTGCCGCTTATTGTATTGGCTGGCTTGATTGCTGTTGCCTATGCGTTCGGATTGCAAAAATACGTCTCGCTCGAGGCGATTGTGCAAAACCATGCCGCTTTGGAAGGATATGTCCGCGATAATCTGTTGTTGGCGGTCTTAATATATATGGCGATTTACATCTGCGTTGTGGCGCTGTCTCTTCCCGGGGCTGGCATACTCAGCATCGCTGGCGGTTTTATTTTTGGTTGGGCTTTGAGTGGGTCGGTGACAATTGTGGCGGCAACGATTGGGGCCATTATTGTTTTTCAAATTGTTAAAACCTCTCTGGGTGCCACGATTGCAGAACGCGCTGGGCCATTTGTCAAAAAATTGTCGGCCGGTTTTGCAAATGATGCTTTCAGTTATCTTTTATTCTTGCGTTTAGTGCCAGCCTTTCCATTTTTTGCGGTCAATGCTGTAGCGGGATTGGTGCGGGTTGACCTTCGCACTTATGCGGCAGCTACGCTGCTTGGCATTATACCCGGCAGTTATGCATTTGCTTGGCTGGGCCGCGGGCTTGGCAGCATCATTGAAGCTGAGACCGCAACGCATGATGCATGTGTTGCCTCGAAAGGCGCAGCCAATTGCCCGTATGAAATTTCCGCTGCAGCTTTGATTACGCCCCAACTGCTTATCGCACTTGCTGTGCTCGGTGTTGTGTCGCTTATTCCTGTTGCTTTGAAAAAATGGAAATCTACAAAATGAAATTTGATATTGCTGTGATTGGTGGCGGTTCGGCTGGTCTTTCAATTGCCGCGGCGGCGGCGCAGTTTGGCGAGAAGGTGCTGCTGTTTGAAAAAGGTGAGATGGGTGGCGATTGCCTGAATTATGGCTGTGTTCCGTCAAAGTCGCTGATTGCTGCGTCTAAGGCGGCCCATGCGCAGCGCAGCGCAGCTCACTATGGAATTGCCCCTGTCGAGCCTAAAGTCGATTTTGCGAAAGTTATGGATTACGTACAAAGCGTGATTGGTGCCATTGCTCCAAATGACAGCCAAGAGCGGTTTGAAAAATTGGGCGTGACGGTGGTTCGCGCGGCTGCCAAATTTATCAATGCCAGTGAAGTTGAAGCTGATGGCAAAATCTATGCTGCACGCAAATTTGTGATTGCCACAGGATCACGCGCGGCGGTTCCACCGATTCCAGGGTTGAAAGATGTCGCTTATTTCACCAACGAAAGCGTTTTCAAAAATCGCGTTCTGCCAAAGCATTTGATTGTGATTGGCGGCGGGCCGATTGGACTTGAATTGGCACAAGCGCATCGGCGTTTGGGTTCGCAGGTGACAGTGCTGGAAGCATTTCAGCCATTGGCCAAGGATGACCCTGAGCTGACATCGATTGTGCTTGATGCTTTAAAAGCTGATGGTGTTGATATTCGGGCGCAAGTAGCGATTGCCGAGATCAAGAAATTAAAATCCGGTATTGATGTTGTATTGAAAGATGGCGGAGTTGTTTCAGGTTCGCATCTTCTGGTGGCGGCAGGGCGCACTCCAAATATTGAGTCATTAAATTTGGAAGCGGCGGGCGTTGAATATACCAAGCGCGGCGTTACGGTTGATCAAGGCCTGCGCACGACTAACCGAAAAATCTATGCGGCGGGAGATGTTGCGGGTGGCCTGCAGTTTACGCATGTGGCCGGCTATCATGCGGGCCTTATTGTTCGCAATGCGTTGTTTAAACTTCCGGTCAAAAACCGCAGCGATATTATTCCGTGGGTTACTTATACTGATCCAGAACTTGCTCATGTGGGATTGACAGAGGCTGATGCGCGCAAAACTCTTGGTGATAGTGCGAAGGTTTTGCGTTGGCATTTTGCTGAAAATGACCGGGCGCAGGCTGAAGGTAAAACCAAGGGCATGATTAAGGTCGTGTTGGGCAAACGGGGCCGCATTCTTGGTGCGAGCATTGTTGGCCCACAAGCTGGCGAATTGATTGCGGCTTGGGTTTTGGCGGTCAGCCAGTGTCTCAAAATATCGGCCTTTGCCAAAGTGGTTTTACCTTACCCAACGCTCAGCGAAATTGGCAAGCGCGCGGCAATTACCAATTATGCGGGCCTTGCGCAAAAGCCTATGTTACGACGGGCGCTAGGTTTTCTTAAGCTGCTGGGCTAAACTATGCGCATGACTCAAAAAACCACATCGAAATGGTTTAATCTGCTGACGGGGCTTTCTGGAAAAGTGCTCGCGCTCACGATTGTCTTTGTGATGCTGGGTGAGGTTTTGATATTTTTGCCTTCGATTGCAAATTTTCGTATTCAATGGCTGAAAACCAGAGTGGCCCAAGCCGAGATTGCTGCGCTCGCCGCCGAGGCAGCACCTGGGCAAATTGTGGATGATGATTTACGCAGCACAATCTTAAAAGGTGCAGGCGTTGAAGCCGTTTCATTGAGCCGTGACGCCAAGCGTAAGCTGGTTTTGCGCAACAACACCGATACCATGGTGGAAGAAAATTTTGATTTGCGTTCGGGTAATTATTTTCCAACTGTGATGGAAGCTTTCTCGGTGATGTTTCTAACTCGAGATCGCTTGATCGGCGTTATTGATAAGCCTCCTGCCATGTCTGGCGATTACATTGAAATTGCGCTGCATGAGTGGCCGATGCGTGATGCGATGCTGGCTTATGGTCTTCGCATTCTTCTTCTTTCAGTTGTGCTTTCGCTCATTGTTGCCGGTTTGATTTTTGCGGCGCTGAACCGTGTTCTCGTGAAGCCCATGCGGCGGCTTTCAACGAACATGATGCAGTTTGGCGATATGCCGGAGGACCGGAAGCGGATTATTGCGCCGAGCAAGCGCAGTGATGAAATTGGTATTGCTGAACGCGAATTGGAATCCATGCAGCGCCAGCTGCAGGGGATGTTACAGCAGAAAGGTCATTTAGCTGCGCTGGGTTTGGCGGTTAGCAAAGTGAGCCATGATTTGCGCAACATGCTAACGTCCGCACAATTGATATCAGACAGATTGGGTGAAGTGAAAGATCCGACGGTTCAGCGCTTTGCACCAAAGTTGATTGCATCTCTTGACCGCGCCATTACGTTTCTCAACCAAACCATCACCTATGGCCGCGCGCAAGAATTGCCACCGCGGCGCGAGTGGGTGTGCTTGTATGATGCTGTTGATGAAGTGTTCGATAGCGCCAAGCTGCTGAGCGGTCAAGACATTCAACTGATCAACGACGCTCAGCAGTCGCTACAGGTTGATGCAGACCGCGAGCAGCTCATTCGCATTCTTACCAATCTCACTCGCAATGCTATTCAAGCCATCGAAACGCGAAAAGGCCCCAATAACACCGTTCGTATTTCAGGTGAACGCAAGGGCGCAATGGCGCTTATTCATGTGGCTGATACGGGGCCTGGAATTCCGCCTGCGGTGCGCCATAAAATGTTTGAGGCCTTTCAAACTGCCGCACGCGCTGGTGGCACTGGGTTGGGACTGGCTATTTCGGCCGAGTTAATTGCAGCTCATAGCGGGAAAATTTCGGTTTCGTCGTCTGACGAAAATGGCACAATGTTTGAAATATGCATTCCAGACCGCGCCGAGATGGCAAAAAGCAAAGTTTTGCCGTTTTCCAGGGTTGCAAAGAACTGAAACTTCGGCCCTTGCATTCCCTGCCACTCCATACTAATCAGACCCCGCTTTCGTCGTTTAGACGCTCAAGCAACGCGCGCCCGTAGCTCAGCTGGATCAGAGCACTAGACTACGAATCTAGGGGTCAGAGGTTCGAATCCTTTCGGGCGCGCCAATTAACTCACTGAAAATAAACGGTTTTATTTTCGTGCTACCTAAAGAGCA
>JAYWEV010000270.1:0-21266 GCA_043779145.1 Aestuariivirga sp.
ATCTTGAACAAGCGTATCATTTTTACCGGTGGAACTGGCAAGGCGGGGCGGCACGCGGTGCCACATCTGTTAGAAAAAGGTTATTCCATTCTCAATGTCGATTTGAAGCCGTTGAATTTGCCCGGAGTCAACACGTTGATCGCAGATCTGACGGACAGCGGCCAAGCGTTTAATGCTCTTTCTTCGCATTTTGGTTTTGAAGGCTATGAAGAAGGCAAAGTTCCGCAAGCACCTGACGCTGTCGTTCACTTTGCGGCCATTCCACGTGTGCTCATAGAGCCCGATAACAAAACCTATTTTGCCAATGTGATGAGCACTTATAATGTGATCGAAGCAGCCATGAAATTAGGTGTCCGCAAAGTCATCGTAGCATCAAGTGAAACCACCTATGGCGTTTGTTTTGCCGAAGGCGATAAGGATTATCATTCGTTCCCGCTGGAAGAAGATTATGACAGCGATCCAATGGATTCTTATGGCCTTTCAAAAGTTGTAAATGAGAAAACCGCACGCGCTTTTGCCATGCGATTTGGCGCAGATATTTATGCGCTTCGCATTGGCAACGTAATTGAGCCGCATGAATATGGTGCTTTTTCGCAATACGTAGCAAATCCACCGATGCGCAAGCGCAATGCATGGAGCTATATTGATGCGCGCGATTTAGGTGAGATTGTGCATTTGTGTATCGAAAAAGATGGCCTAGGCTATCAGGTGTTCAACGCGGTCAATGATACGATAACTGCTGATATGCCCACCAAGGAATTCTTGGCGAAATATGCGCCGAAAACACCAGTGACCCGTGAGATGGGGAAATTTGAAGCGCCCTTGTCAAACCGCAAAATTCGTGAGGTTTTGGGTTTTAAGGAAAAGCATTATTGGCGCGACTATCTGCCAAAATAATAAAATCGTAAGAGCAAAGAGCGCCCTTGATTTTATCGGCGCTTTTTATTTGCCTAACTGATCACGCCAGCCAAGGCCAGCAACTGTGCCATTAGCGGGGCGATATTCGCAGCCAACAAAACCTTGATAGCCAAGTGCATCAAGATGTTTAAAAATTCGCGCGTCATCAAGCTCACCGGTGAGCGGTTCATTCCGTTTGGGAACGCTCGCGATTTGAACATGTCCAATGATCGGTATAAACTTTTCAAGGCTCACCATAACATCACCATGAATAATCTGGCGGTGATAAATATCGTATTGGAGTTTGAGGTTGGGCAAGGCCAAATCGGCGATGAGGTTGGCTGCGAAATTAAAATCATTGAGAAAATATCCGGGCATATCGCGCCCGTTTATGGGTTCAATCAAAATATCAATTCTATGCGGCGCTGCCGCCGCGCAGGCATACTGTAAGGCAGCACAGTAGGCCGCCAAGGCAGCCCCGTTGGTTTTATCAGCAAGACCGCTCATCATATGAAGGCAGGGCACACCTAACGCAGTTGCATAATTAAGTGCGATCTGCACAGATTTCTGAAATTCTTCAGCACGTTCCGGCATGGATGCAAGGCCACGCTCGCCCTTGGCCCAATCGCCCGGAGGTAAATTAAAAAGCGCCTGTTTTAATCCATGTACGTTCAATTCGTCGGCGATGGTCTGAGCCGCATGCTCATAAGGAAACAAAAACTCGACCGCCTCAAACCCTGCATCCGCGGCCGCTTTGAAACGGTCAATGAAAACCAGCTCGTTGAACATCATAGTGAGGTTGGCAGCAAATTTAGGCATGGGCTTAACTCGCTTTGGCAGGGGGCAACTCAAGACCAGTGACATCAGCAATCATGCGGGCAACAGACGCATCGTCGTCATTATCCATCCCGGCCGCTGCCGTCATCAGAAACATTTGCAACGCCGTCGATGCAATTTGCAACGGAAATTTCTCTTGTCGGGCCATGTCACTCACAATGCCAAGATCTTTGGTAAAAATTGATATTGCACTTCGAGGAGAATAGTCGCCATCCAAAATATGCGGCACACGATTTTCAAACATCCATGAATTTCCCGCCGATGCCGTGATCACTTCATAAACCGTGTTAAGATCAAGACCAAGGCGCGCGGCAAATGTCATGGCCTCACACGCGGCAGCAATATGCACACCAGCCAAAAGCTGGTTTACCATTTTGAAGGACGCACCATGGCCCGCAGCATCGCCCAGATTGTATACTTTATCGGCAACCAGATCGAGTACGGGCTTGGCTCTTTCGAAAGCTTGGGCAGTGCCTGATGCCATGAATGTCAATTGACCGGTTGCAGCTTTTGCCGCACCTCCACTCATAGGAGCATCAAGATAAAGCAGCCCAAGGGCTTCAGCTTCTTGCGCCAGTTGCCGCGCATCGCTTGGCGACATGGTTGCACAGGACAAAATCGCACCACCCCGCTTCATCACCTGGGCAACACCGTCTTTACCAAAAAGCACCGCGCGGGTTTGGGCTGCGTTGACAACAACCACCGCCAGGATATCACTGTCCATGGCAGCATCTTTGGCACTGCCCGCAGCAGTTCCGCCATTTTCAGAAAGAGCGGTCATTGCCGCTGGATTAAGATCGAAGCCGGAAACTGCAATACCGCCTTTCGCGATAGACTGTGCCATCCCCAGCCCCATTGAACCAAGACCAATCACCGTAACTTTTAAGGAAGTGTGTTTTGTCATTGTTCCGTCCACCCCTGTTGAATAGTTGCTGTCAACGAACCACTACGTTGAAGTTTCCTATATGAAACTCGACGTATGGATAAATATGTTAGCGCTGTCATAATTATATAATTATGATATTTATCGCGGATGTCAATCGCGTTTACGCACGCCGCCTTTGAAGACTAGCAATTGTTTCGCTTTGTTGGTTAAACAACACAATCTAAATTTGATGCGTATGGTGGGGTGCGCCATGCAAAGGGGAAAAAATGAAAGCGATAAAACAGCACGCGCGACTTCCTGACCGCCGATCAAACATTACCCTTGCTGAAGTGGCGAAATTGGCAAATGTGAGCGAAATTACAGTTTCGCGAGTGATGCGGAACAAGGGTCCAATTTCAGATGAAACCCGCAAAAAAGTAAAGGCTGTCGTCAAAAAAATCGGTTATGTGCCCAACCGCATCGCGGGGTCTTTGGCATCAGCAAGATCAAACATTATCGGCGTTGCAATACCATCGCTTTCAAATATTGTTTTTCCTGAAGTGCTGAGAGGTATTCATGCCGCGTTGAAGGGCACGGATTATCAACCCGTGGTCGGCGTAACAGATTATAATATAAAAACTGAAGAGACTTTTGTGCGGTCGATCATGGCCTGGAAGCCTGCGGCCATGATTATGGCAGGCTTTGATCATACCGATGCAACCCGTAAAATTCTTGTCCAAAGCGGCATCCGTATTGCTGAATTGATGGATATCGACCCCAAGCCCATTGATATTGCTGTGGGCCTGTCGCATCGCCAGGCAGGTCATGATACGGGGCGTTACCTCATCGAGCGTGGCTATCGCCGTTTTGGCTATGTGGGGCATAATTGGTTCGATGATCAGCGTGCCAAAGTTCGCTATGACGGCCTCTGCCAAGCACTGAGTGAAGGAGGCTTGAGTTTTGTGGCGCACTCGCAGGCAGAAGGCGCTAGCTCGATGGCAGCGGGCAGAGAGATGACAGCAAAACTTCTTTCAGGTGGCGTAAAAGTTGATGTTGCAGTTTACTCAAACGACGATATGGCCGTTGGTGGTGTCTTCCACTGCCTGAGTGCCGGTGTGGCGCTTCGCGAAAAGCTAGCGATTTTCGGATTCAACGGACTTGATATCGGTGCCGCATTGCCAATGGCACTTTCAACCTTGCGGTCCAATCGGTTTTTGATTGGAAAAATCGCGGTTGAAAAGCTGCTTGAGAATTTAGAGCGCCGGACAGAACGGGCTTTCATTGATACAGGTTACGAGATCATTGTCGGCGAGACGGCATAAGCTATAAAACCCTCGTAAAAATTGAATTGACAGCGCTAACATAAAACTTCAGAAATGCTCCTGAAAAGTTTAATGAAAAAGGAAATCACAATGACCGATCCAGCGAAAAAACCAAAAATCGGGTTTATCGGACTTGGCTTTATGGGCCATGGCATTGCAAAAAATATTATAGATAAAGGTTATGCCCTAACCGTTTTAGGACGCAAGAAACGCGAAGCCTTGGATGACTTGATTGGGCGCGGCGCGACAGAAGTTAAAACTGCCAAGGACGTGGCAACACATTCAGATATTATTTTCTTGTGCGTAACCGGATCACACGAAGTCGAAGCAATTTTTCGTGGCGATAGTGGATTGAAGCAGGGCCTAAAAGCAGGTTCGATTGTTGTTGATTGTTCAACATCAGATCCGAATTCCACACTAGCTTTGGCGGGCGAGCTTGCTGATCTCAAAGTTGATTTTGTCGATGCCCCTCTAGGACGCACACCAAAAGAGGCTTGGGCTGGAACTTTGGATACGATGGTCGGCGCAAAAGATGATGTGTTTGCGAAGTTGAAACCAGTGCTCGACACATGGGCTGGCAAAGTGGTTCATATAGGTGGGGTTGGTGATGGGCATAAAATGAAACTGCTCAACAATTTTCTCTCGCTGGGTTATGGAGCACTTTATGCAGAAGCCTTGGCGCTCGCCGCCAAAGTTGGAGTAAGCCCGCAGCAGTTTGATAGTGTGATCCGGGGCGGCCGAATGGATTGTGGTTTCTATCAAACCTTTATGCAGTGGACCTTGGACGGCAATCGCGATGCTCATAAATTTACCATCGCCAATGCCTTCAAAGATCTACGTTATCTCGAATCCATGGCAGACGCGGCAGGGCTGGTAAATATGATGGGCAATGCGACCAAAAATTCATTTGCTGTCGCTGCGGCGCATGGCTCCGAAGATTACGTTCCGATGTTGACGGATCATATCGCGCGCCTCAACAACGTCGATCTGAAAGCGAAATAAAGTGACATTGGCTTTCTCCAATTTCGCCGACCTCGCAGAAGGTGGCGTTGCAGTCGTCACCGGTGCTGCATCAGGCATTGGCCTAGCTGCGGCTCATCGATTTGCGGCGATGGGCTTCAAGGTAGTCCTGGTAAATTTGGCTGGACCAATGTTGGAACAGGCGGTCAAATCAGTAGGCTCGTCTTCGCCTTTTGGAAAGCATTTTGTTTCTTCTCATGCATGTGATGTTAGTCAGATTGTTGAAGTTCAAAATCTTGAGCGAGAAGTGATTGCCCGCTTTGGCAATGTGACTGTGCTGATGAACAACGCGGGTATTCAGCCAGGCAGCTCAGTTCTGAATGCAGCGAATTGGCAGAGGGTTCTTGACGTCAATCTGATGGGCATTGTGCACGGGGTACAAAGCTTTGTGCCATCAATGATCGCGCATGGATTACCTTGCCGCATTATCAATACGGGATCAAAACAGGGCATTACAACGCCCCCCGGCGACCCCGCGTATAATGTTGCAAAGGCTGGCGTAAAAGTTTTTACAGAAGCTTTGCAGCATGAATTGCGCAACACACCCGGCAATGGCCTCAGCGCACATTTGCTTATTCCCGGTTTTGTTTACACGCCCCTCACCGCTAATGGCCGCACCGAAAAGCCAGCAGGTGCATGGACGCCCGAAGAGACCATAGATTTTATGATAGCATCTATCGATGCTGGCGACTTTTACATCCTCTGTCCAGATCAAGATGTGCAGCGTCCGCTTGATGAGAAGCGGATTGCCTGGGCCGCAGGTGATGTTATTGAAAATCGTCCGCCTTTGTCGCGCTGGCATGAAGACTATAAATTGGCTTTTGCAGATTTTCTCAAAAAATAGATTTCCGAACTGGGATTTAACAAGATGTTTCTGGGTTGTATTGCTGACGATCTGACCGGTGCAACGGATTTGTCTTTGATGCTCTCGCGCGAAGGTTTGCGCACCGTGCAGACAACAGGCGTGCCTGATGATCAGCTTGATCTCATAAATATCGACGCTGTTGTGGTGGCCTTGAAATCACGAACCATACCTGCAGACCAAGCCATTGCACAGTCTTTGGCAGCGGCTAATTGGTTGCTGAACCATGGCGCCCAGCGGCTGTTTTTCAAATATTGCTCAACTTTCGATTCAACAGACCAAGGCAACATTGGCCCAGTGGCTGAAGCTTTGCTCGCGAAAGTGGGCGATGATTTCACTATCGCCTGCCCAGCCTTTCCTGCCAATGGGCGTTCAATCTATATGGGAAATCTTTTCGTGAATGAAGTCCCGCTTGCGGAAAGTTCAATGCGCGATCACCCGCTCACGCCGATGCGGGATTCGGATTTGCGCCGTGTACTTCGCCGTCAAACACATTGCGATGTAGGTCACGTTGCTTATGCTGCGGTTGATGCAGGGGCAAGTGCCATTCAAGCCGCTTTCGCAAAACAGAAGTCAGAGGGCAAGAGAATTGTTATTACTGATGCTTTAAGTGATGCGCATTTGAGGTCCATCGGAAAAGCTTCTGTAAATTTGAAACTCATCACCGGTGGTTCAGGCATAGCGATCGGCCTGCCCGCTGCTTATAAACAAGCCGGATTGATTCCACAGTTAACATCGCCGCCAAAGAAACTAACCGCACCCAACGGGCGCGCCATAATATTATCAGGCTCTTGCTCGGCTGCCACACGCGGCCAAGTTCAAGCAGCCATTACTGCAGGCTTGCCGAGTTTTCGCGTTGATCCGCTTGCGATTGCCGCAGGCGAACTTACCGTGGAAATAGTTTTGCATTGGTTGGATGAACAATCCCAAACCGTAATTCCGCTCATCTACTCGAGCGACGATCCTGAAAATGTCGGGCTGGTTCAAAACAAACTGGGCCGTGAAGCTGCGGGCCAAAGTGTTGAGTGCCTCTTGGCTGGCGTCGCCCAAGCCCTACCCGGTCGCGGCTTCTCACGCCTTGTGGTGGCAGGTGGTGAGACCTCGGGCGCTGTTGTCAATGCCTTAGGCGTCAAAGTTTTAGCAATAGGGCCCGAGATTGATCCGGGCGTGCCATGGACACTGAGCCGTTCCGGCCCCAAAATGGCTTTAGCGTTGAAGTCAGGAAATTTTGGCACATCAGATTTTTTTCTCAAAACTTGGAGCATGCTGACATGAGCAGCGAAAGTCGATTGCGCGATGATATCTGCAAATGCGGACACTCTCTTTTCAATCGGGGACTAACTTTTGGCTCGTCGGGCAATATTTCCGTACGCCTTCCCGATGGGGGCTGGCTGATGACACCGACAAACATTTCGCTTGGTGATCTTGATCCGGCAAAGCTCGCTAAAATCGATAGTCAAGGAAATCATATCGATGGTGAGAAACCCACAAAAGAAGCTTTTCTCCATCGCGTGATGTATGCAAAACGCGCCAAGTGCGAGGCTGTTGTCCATTTGCACTCGACACACTCGGTCGCCGTCTCTTGCCTGCATGGAATTGACGAGCATAACTGTCTGCCGCCTTTAACTGCCTATTATGTTATGCGCGTAGGGCAACTGCCGCTTGTACCCTATCACCCGCCCGGCGATGAAGGCTTGGCGCTTGCGGTTGAAAAACTGGCAACAAATAACCACGCCGTTTTGCTTGCCAATCACGGACCGGTTGTTTCTGGTATCAGCTTACCAAATGCGCTCTATGCAATCGAAGAGCTTGAAGAAACTGCAAAATTATTTTTGCTTTTACGAGGATCGAACACACGGCCCCTCTCTCAAGAGCAAGTAGATGAACTCAAGAAAAAGTTTCCAAATTAGCTAACATCAACCCATTCGCAAAGCTGAAGCGAGGCGGTTCACCATGCTATAATTTGAACCATCAGATGTCGAACGCAGTTGAGTTCTGGGTGCATTATTCTGTTTATTTTGTTGATAAAAAATCAGTTTATAGGCAGAGTTTGAGTGACTTATTTTTTGACATGGCGGGCGTCACAGGTTCCACCCTTGTACCACCTACCAAGTATCTAATCCCCTAAAAGTGCGAACAATGACCGACATCACCACTCTAAACTTGCCCAACCTGCAAATCAGTTTTCAAAACGATGTTGCGACAGTGCGCCTCAATCGTCCCGAAAAGCGCAATGCGTTGGATGCCGACACAATCGAACAATTCATTGCGCTATTTAACGCCCTGCCCCGCTCTAGTGTGCGCTCTGTTGTGCTATGTGCGGCAGGCAATCATTTTTCAGCAGGGCTGGATTTGGTAGAGCATCATAAGCTGAACCGGACTGCGGCTGAGTTTATGCAAATTTGCATGCGCTGGCAAGAGGCATTCAACAAAATGGAATATTCCGGCATCCCGGTGATAGCAGCGCTGAAAGGTGCCGTGGTCGGCGGCGGATTGGAATTAGCATCAGCTGCTCATATCCGCGTAGCCGACACCACAACCTATTTCGCCCTGCCTGAAGGCCAGCGCGGATTATTCACGGGCGGCGGCGCCACCATCCGGGTGGCTGATCTGGTCGGCAAATCACGCATGATTGATATGATGCTCACAGGCCGAATCTATAAAGGCCAAGAGGCAGTTGATGTTGGCCTTTGCCAGTATCTCGTTGAAGATAGCGAGGCCAAAGCGCACGAGCTCGCGCACATCGCCGCCAAAAATCCCCCGCTCTCCAACTTCGCCATCTGCTCGGCCATCTCCCGCATGCAAAACATGTCAGCCTTCGATGCATCTTATGCCGAAGCAGTGGTCGCAGGCATTGTGAACACCCAGCCTGCATCGCGCGATTTGTTGGAAGCGTTTACCAACAAGACTGGCCCGCGGATTAAGCCTGAGTGATAACCTGCGCAATCATAGCGCCCAAAGCCATGTCTTCTTCTTGACCAAATCCCTGGTGCGCAATTTTTCCGTCTCGTCCGATGAGAACACTACTGGGAGTCCCCCGGAATGCAAATCGTTGCATGGTGACAGGAATGGGCGTCCCGTCTCCAGCTTGATCAACACCAATTGGAAAACTCAGACTATTTTCATGAATGAAGGCTTCGAGTGAGACGGGCATCATGGCGGCGTGATGTTCAAAGACTGTATGCAGACCTATAACTTGCAAATCAGTCTTGGCAAACAGCAGATGCGCTCGCTCGGCCTGCGGCGTGCCGTGCCGTACGCAAGCCGGACAGAGCATTTGAAACGCGTGAATCAACACGGGCCGCCCTCGCAAGGTTTCCAAACTCAATGGTTGCGGCGTGTTGAACCAACGGCTGACTGAAAGCTCCAGATGCTGTACCGTTCGACCTAGATCACTTGGGTCAACTCGTGTCATAGTGGAAGTCCTTCTCTATTTGCTTGGAGGGGGAAATTGGGGCGGTTCACCGATGGTAGTCGGTGAGCCGCCTAATTGTTATTTTGCTGGAACCACTTTGCCCGGAAGGCTCAAATTGCCAGAGGCAATCTTGAACACATTGGCCACACAGAGCAGTGGCGCGTGAAGATTTGCATCTATGCGCAAGCCTGCAGTGACACCGTCAAAGGATGCAGTTGCCAACGCGCCAATCTTGTCGAGCGGCACAATCACTTCGACAGCCCCACCTTGCAAGTCGGTTTTGTAATCGGGACTGTCAATCAGCAGCGGCACCCCGGGCCAAGTGTCAGGAACTTTGGGCTTTGCATCCTTTGGAATATCGTGCACCTTCAAGCCTCCGCCGCAAGCCTTGTCTTCGGCTAGAACAACCCAATGCGAATGCCATTTATCATGGTTTTTTGCGCCTTTCGCACCGTCATCAAAATCAGGATGAAAAGTGACAGCAAGCGCGACAATGCCCTGGTCTTTGTCAAAGCCGACATCGGAGCTGTTAAGCGACGTTGGCCAGACATAAGCGTAAACTTCTGAGCCTTCAAATTTGCCTGTGGCTTTTGGTGTTGATTTACCGGCATCACCTCTTACATGCGTGTGGAAAATCGCGTTACCACCTGACGTGGTGACACGAGACTCGATAATATCAAACGACGCTTCAATTTTCACGTTGCTTTCAGCCTTTATCTCATGAGCAATCGCATTGCCTGTAAAACAAAGCAAAGCTGTTACCGCGAAGCCTGTGCTTCGCAATCCATTAGTTTTCATAATCTTGATCCTTCTTGTTTAGTTTTTTGCTTGGAGGGTGGCGGAGGGGGACTTGGTAAATTTCTGCCAAGTGGTAGCCTGAACAGAAGCCTCAGCCGTTTCATGATCGTGGCAATCAAGCCGGAGGTCCCGGTCCCCAAAAGCCGCGTTCACAAAGGCGCAATGATGCGGTTTCAAGGCATCAGAATAAGAATAGGGTTTGAAATACTGACAACTCACGCACACGCGTTGCGCCGGAATGGCACCCGCCTGCTGGAGCAAACGAATGAGTTTGATTTGCAGAAGAAGTAAATCAGCTTGTTCTTCAGGCTCAAGACGAGAAAGCGCAGTTTCTGTTGCTAGCATTGCCCCGGCCAATGACGTGAGGGTCGCACGTCCTTGTTTCGTTACCAAAACCGAAGTGGCTCGCGCATCCTTGGCATCCGGTTTTTTTTCAATCAAGCCTTTGCGCTCAAGCGCTACAATCGTATCAGTTGCCGTTGGCTGGGAAACACCAAGATGTTCCGCAATGTTTTTAATTCGAACACCTTGCGCATAACGACTTGCAACATATTCAAGAGCGAGAATTTGGGTCGGATTAAGCCCGACAGCCCCAGCCTGAGACCATTGATCAGTGCGCAAAGCCGCAGCTAATCGATCAAAACCGAAAACAAGTTTACGTTTGATTGAATCTTGTAACACAACATATGAATAGGAGTCCTATTTATATTTGTCAACTGCCTACTTATAAATTTAGCTGAATTAATCAGCGCTCAACCAACTCCACACGGCGGTTGGTTTTGCGGCCCGCATCGGTCTTATTGCCGACCACAGGTGACAACGTGCCAACACCAGCAGCGGTGGCCCGGTTGGAACTGATAGTCTTGCTTTTGAGTAGCGCTGCAACCACAGCCTCGGCGCGCGACAACGGCAAATTCCTATCTTGGTTGCCCACATTATCTGTATGGCCAACGATGTAGACTTTCAACGCTGGATTATCATTCAGCAACTTGGTCAATTCTGCCAATGCGGGCGCTGCCTCAGGTGTAAGTTTAGCAGTGCCAAATTCAAAATAAACATTGTCAACGGCCACATGGCCCGCGACCGAAATACCCTTGGCCATCTCAATTAGAATATCCAGATGCACAATAGCACAGCCGCTGATGTCTGGGAAAGGCGACTGACTGTTAAAACCAACATAAACCGAAATCGATGTTGCGCCATCTTTCGAGCGCACTGCCAGGTAATGTTCGTCACCAAACGGGCCAAAAGCTAGATCAGAAAGGCCACGGATATTTTTCAAATGGCGGTCAGATGGGTAAACAATTTTTTTGCCGAGCAGTGCGTTCTTGCTGCCACATTCATTGCCAGCTCAGGTGAACAAGATTGAATAACCAACGGCTGCCAGACCCTGAGAATAATTTTGAAACAAATCTGTTGGGCTGGTGCCTTCCGGCGCCACATAAAGCCTGCGATCTAATGTGCTTTCCAGGTTTTCACTTGCGGCTAGTTCGGCTCCCTTAACAATGGGGCCTGTGGCCAATGTGAATTTAGAAAACGCGCCGTTGCTGCCGCCGATTAAACATGCGCCCTTACAAACGGGCAGGTTTGGATAATCCTTGATGTTGGCAATGACAGGACAGTCCTTGGCTTGCGACAGGCAAGCGCTTTGCCAAAGAGAGGCGGCTACAAGAACCGAAAGCGAAACAAATTTCATCCGATCACCGCCTCTCACAATGGCAAAAAGTTACTCGTCTCTATAAACTCGTTCGCGCTTTTCATGGCGTTCTTGGGCCTCAATGGAGAGCGTGGCGATTGGCCTTGCATCTAAGCGCTTCAACCCAATCGGTTCACCAGTGTCTTCGCAATAGCCATAAGAGCGATCTTCAATGCGTTTTAAAGCAGCATCAATTTTAGAGATCAACTTGCGCTGACGGTCGCGGGTGCGCAGCTCCAGCGAACGATCGGTTTCTGAAGAAGCACGATCAGCAACATCAGGTAGAATGTGGTTTTCTTCTTGGAGATGCGAAATAGTCTCTTTGCTCTCCTTGATGATATCATCTTTCCAGTTCAGCAATTTACGCCGGAAATATTCAATCTGACGCTCATTCATAAATGGCTCAGAGTCACTCGGCTTATAGTCTTCGGCAAACATTGTCGTCATATGAAGTCTCTCATTCCCAGTAAGTTGGGGCGGCTTATAGCGAGCAAGACTAAAGGCAGCAAGCTTGCTTAAATAATGAAATGCAGCCGTGATTCGAAGCATCCTAGCCCGTGCAATGCGCCCCAGTTATTACGTAATTATGAATCCCCTGTTTCAATCCGAAACACTAATGAATCCGGATACTTAACGCAAAATTAGAACAATACGTGCAAGTTGAATCGATATCTGGGTTAGTTTGGAAGTCAATCATGCGTATTGCGTCTTTTGGGATTTTGGTTGCAGCAGGCACGGCCCTTTCGGGGTGTGATGCCAGTAAGCTAGATGCAGTAGCCAACCTCGGCACAGCCTGCACAAGTTCGACCCAATCCTTAAATTGCGGCGCGCCAGCGGGAACAGGCACGGGCACAACCACGCCAACCACAACCACAACCAACACGAATGTTGGCAACACAGCGGCTATCGTAACGGGTGATACAACATTAATTGTCGAGGGCGGCAACCTCGTTTCAACCCCAACAAATATGGGTATTTCCAAACTTACGTTAGTCACCGGAACTGCGCCAGATCCCGACACAGCAAAAATCGCAATCACGACCAACACATCATCCAATAGTAATTGGCCTATTGCGAAAACGATGGACGAATATACACCCGGCACTGCCTTGGGTTCAGGTCTTGGAGGCACATACAAAGAATATCGCGCCACCAATAAAATTCCAGGATCAGGAAATGCGATTGATGAAGAGCTTCAAGTTTGGACCTGGAATGCGGGTTCCGGTAAATCTTTTGCAACACAATATCGAGATGTAACGGGCGGCAGCAATCCAGCAACGCATCAAGCATGGTCGTTTGGCGGCAACTACACCACGGCAGCTGCAATGCCAACGAGCGGAAGTGCCACTTATACGGGTCGCTTTGGTGCAATCGCGACATCATCTAATTTTATAAACGATCCGAATACCCCGCAAACACTTGACCGAAATAACCGCTGGTCAGTGACGGGCGACACTAATATCACAGCAAATTTTGGCACTAATGGCACAGTCGTTGGCACGTTAATGCCAACTGAGTGGAACGCTTGGCAGACCTTGAATGGCGTTATCGGCTTTGGTTCAGCTAAAGATCCCACTACTTTGGGCAACACAGCGATTGCAAATGCCAACTGGTTTTCTGCCGCAAAAGGCGGATTTATGGATGTTCCAATCCAATTATCGGGTACGATCAAAACCAATACGACGACGACAGGAAATACCAAACCAAATGCTGTGACAGGTGTTGCCAAATATGCCGCAAACAGCGGTTGGCTAAACACCACTTCGAACAGCTTTTTCAATGCCGGCTTCTTTGGTGACAATGCTGAAGACATCACCGGTACCTTCAGCGTTGATGCTCAGATCCCTGATCCGATCGGCGGCATACGCCCGATCAATGATGATCGTCGCGGCTTTATTAATATGCAAGGCATCTTCAATGGCTGTAAGTCAGGCGCAATTTGCTAGGGGCGATAGACAAAAAATCAAAACAGCGCGTGGCAACACGCGCTTTTTCGTGTTTGGCCGCGCTGCTTCTAGCAAGTGGCATGGCGATTGCGGTACCAAATGGTCCGCCGCCACTAACCGCCAGCGATTTTAAACTCTACGAGTCTGGCTCTGAGGATATGCGCGTCCATGCTCTGATAGCATTTGCAAAACACGGCCAACAAGAACAGTCAGCCGAGCTTTTGCGGCGCTATCCGCTTCGAGGCCCACATGCCGCAAACCGGACTTTATTTATTCAAG
The DNA here is from genome assembly GCA_043779145.1 of Aestuariivirga sp. Taxonomy (GTDB): domain Bacteria; phylum Pseudomonadota; class Alphaproteobacteria; order Rhizobiales; family Aestuariivirgaceae; genus Aestuariivirga. The sequence continues at coordinate 13,938 of JAYWEV010000270.1, forward strand.
GTTTGATTCTAGAAGGCCGCCACGACTTTTTTGGCGCAGCGCGAAAATTCCGCGCGGCATTGGCCGATGATCCAAAACTTACCCTTGTAAGATCCGAGCTGGCACGGGTTTTGATTGCACTCGACGAGAACGAGAGCGCCGCACATCATTTAAGATTGCTCGAAGCAGACGCTCCAAACGCTGCAGATGCGGCGGGCATACGTTCGTTCATCGATAAAATCGGCACAAAAAAGCCCTACACGATTTCCAGTTATATTTCGGTGGCACCAACCACCAACGTTAACAACGGCTCCAACCACGACAAACTGGTCTCAGACAATGTTGCCAATAAATTTCCGGGCGTTAATCCAACGGGCACCATCAATAACCAAAAGCAAAGTGGATTGGGGGTATCGGGTGGTCTGAATGCGGGTTTCAGCAAACGATTAAGTGATCGCCTTCAGTTTGTACTGGGTGCAGGAGTGAATGCAAACATCTACACCGATTCACAATTTGACTCCGCTTCAACCAGCGAGTTTGCTGAAATTAGATATCTGCTTGCCGACGGCTATTTCGGCTTAGGCGGGATTGCCTCGCAAAATTTTGCGCCACCCAACAACAGCAGCGCCATTCTAACTTACAATGATTATGGTCCGCGTGTCTCTTTCAGCTATCAGCTCACACAGCGCGACTTGTTAAATAGCAATCTCACTTACGTCTGGCGCGATTACGCAAATTCAACCGTCGCAGATGGAACAGCCCTTCACACTGATCTTGCAATCACCCACGCACTTGACTCAACAATGAATGTGACCGCGTTTGGTGGATATGACCGGGCCATAACGCAAGACCCTTCATCATCTTACCAAACCTATTTTGGCGGTTTGAACATTTATAAAGAGTTTCCGATGGGAATGACGATTGATGCCAACACACAAGTTCGCGTTTCGCCGTTTGATGGTGTAGATCCCATAACGGGCTTTACGCGTTACGATACGCGTTACATTGGCGGTTTAACACTCACAAAACGCGATTTTAACATTTGGGGCTTTGCCCCTTCCATCAGCTACTCATACACTTTGAACAAAAGCAACAATGCTCTGTTTGACTATGATGCGCATTCCTTCAACCTCAACCTCACCAAAGATTTCTGATGGTTGCTCTGGCCCGCGCGCTTAGCTAAACTTCTCACCCATGCGCTTTAAATCTGGCAAAGAATTCTCAAACCTCCCCTCCAAAGCAGTCACAGTTTTGGGGATGTCGGGGGTTGGCAAGACAACACTTTCGGCTCTGTTGCAAAATCATAACTGGTTTCAATACTCGGTCGATTACCGCATCGGAACGCGTTACATGGACGAGCACATCGTCGATAATTTCAAGCGCGAAGCGATGACAAATCCGTTTTTGTGTGAGTTGCTAAGATCAGATTCAATTTATATCCGGTCGAACATTACATTTCACAATCTGTCGCCGCTTTCAACCTATCTTGGGCGGCCAGGCAACCCAGCCAAAGGCGGCATTCCCTTTGCTGAATATGTGCGCCGACAAAACCAACACCGCGATGCTGAGGTTAAAGCACTACTCGACGTGCCCGAATTTATTGAACGCGCTGGCGACATTTATAAATATCAAAACTTCATCTGCGATTCCGGCGGCAGCCTATGCGAAGTTGTAAACCCTGATGATGTGAATGATCAGGTGCTCAAATCATTAAGTGAAAACACGTTGCTGCTATGGATTGAAGGCACGCCCGAACACACGGCCATGTTGGTGGACCGCTTCCGTAAAAATCCCAAACCCATGTATTATCAACCTCAGTTCCTCAAAGAAAAATGGGCCGAATATAAAGCGCTCAACGCCATTAAAAATGATGATGAGGTAGATCCCAATGGGTTTGCCGTGTGGGGCTTTGAGCAATTGCTGCACCACCGCATTCCACTCTATAAAAAAATCGCCGATAAATTTGGCTACAAAATGCAGATGTCTGATGTGCCGTCAATCAACACCGAAGCCGATTTTGTGAATCATCTCGCAGCACTAATTGATAAAGCAAAATAATGCCGATCCGTATTCCGAACGAGTTGCCCGCGCGCCGCATTCTTGAACAAGAAGGCGTGATGATCATGGATGAGTCAACTGCTGATCGCCAGGATATCAGACCACTGCGCATTGGCCTTCTCAATCTGATGCCGAACAAAATCAAAACAGAAACACAGTTTGCGCGTTTGGTCGGTGCAAGCCCTTTGCAGGTTGAGCTGTCATTAATAAAAATGACAAACCACACACCAAAGAACACCAGCCAAGAACACATGCTGGCGTTCTATGAGAGCTGGGACGACATAAAAAATCAACGCTTTGATGGACTGATCATCACTGGCGCACCAGTGGAACTTTTACCCTTCGAGGAAGTGACTTATTGGAATGAGTTGAGCCAGATATATGAGTGGACGCAGACTCATGTGCACTCCACATTCAACGTGTGCTGGGCTGCACAAGCTGCACTTTATCATTTTCACAAAGTTCCAAAACATGAGTTGGCCAAAAAAGCTTTTGGCGTTTTCAGCCATCATAATCTGAAACCGTCTTCAACTTTGCTGCGCGGTTTTTCCGACGATTTCGCAATGCCAGTTTCGCGCTGGACAGAAAATTTGAAATCCGAACTGCCAGCGAGCAAAAATCTCGAAGTGTTGATGGAGTCTGACGAAGTGGGTTTGTGCTTGGTCAACGATACCGCAAAACGCCAAATCTATATGTTCAATCACATTGAATATGACACCAATTCGCTCGGTGATGAATATGCACGCGATGTTGAGGCCGGTAAGGCAATCAACCTGCCCGCCCATTATTTTCCAGCTGACGATCCAAAAGCAGCACCCCAAAATCGCTGGCGCAGCCATGCGCATTTGCTGTTCGGCAATTGGATTAACGATCTCTACCAAACTACGCCATATAATTTGAAGAACATCGGCAAGGAGTGAGGTTAAAACTTTCCCTTGTTTTCCGCCATTTTGCCCCCAATTATGCGGCTGGATCAGAAAAGGGCAGTGAGGTTTGAAATTTAACGATTTTATCGATGGAACAAAGCTGGCTGCAGGCGGCTTGGTGGACTTTGCCACAGGACTAGCACAGCCAACTTTGCGCCTCGGTGTCACAGGTCTTTCGCGTTCTGGTAAAACTGTTTTCATCACAGCACTCGTCCACGCCCTTTTGAAAAACGCGCGCATGCCCGTGTTTGAAGCCCATACGCAAGGCCGCATCAGGCGTGCTTATCTCGAACCTCAGCCCGACGACGACATGCCGCGCTTTGCTTATGAAGAACACTTGAAAGCGTTAACGTCCGACCAGCGCCATTGGCCCGAAGGCACCAAGCGAATTAGCCAATTGCGATTAACAATAGAGTATGAACCATCAAGTTTTTATGCACGCAATTTTGGCAGTGGCAAACTGCATATTGATATTGTCGATTATCCCGGCGAATGGCTTCTCGATCTGCCGCTGATCAATCTGACCTACCAACAATGGAGCCATAACACGATTGCAGCGAGCAGGTTGGCTCCACGTGCAGCTATGGCGCGCGACTGGTATGCGCATTTGCAAACGCTTGACGCAGATAAGCCAGCAGATGAATTAAAAGTGCAGAAATCCGCTGGTCTCTTCACATCCTATCTCGCGAGCTGCCGCAGAGATGAAGTTTCACTTTCAACTTTACCGCCGGGTCGCTTTCTCTTGCCGGGGGATCTAGCAGGCTCGCCCCTGCTGACATTCGCACCACTGGATGTGACACCTGATGCCATTTTTCAATCTGGCACAATGGGCGCATTGATGCAACGGCGTTATGATTCTTATGTTTCACGAGTTGTAAAGCCATTTTTCTTCGGCCACTTTGCAAGACTTGATCGGCAGATTGTTTTGGTCGACGTGTTAACCGCGCTGAACGCAGGTTCAAAAGCCGTCGAAGATATGCAAACCGCCTTGACTGATGTGATGAGCAGCTTTCGTTTGGGTGCCAATAATTTCGCGACAAATCTCTTTGGTCGTCGCGTTGAAAAAATCCTTTTCGCCGCAACCAAAGCCGACCAACTGCACCACACCAGCCATGATAAGCTCGAAGCGATGTTGCGCGTGCTCGTAAATGACGCCGCGCGCAAGGCAGAATTTGCAGGTGCCACTTATGATGTCGCCGCCCTCAGCGCCATCCGCTCCACCCGCGAAGCGACAGTAAAAATTAAAGGCGATGATTTGCCTTGCATCGCTGGCATTCCACAAGATGGCGAAAGTATTGGTGTAACGAAATTTGACGGCAAAGCAGAAGCTGCAATATTCCCTGGCGACTTACCGCATGATCCACAAGCTGCCCTTGATGGCAGTATGGAAGGTAAGTTGAAATTCCTGCGCTTTCGCCCGCCTGTATTGAATGGTGAAACTTTTCCGCATATCCGCTTAGACCGGGCTTTGGAATTTTTGATCGGAGACCGTTTCCCGTGACCACTAAAATCGATCACCGCACGCCACAAGCCTTCAAGCTTGAGCCCGAACCAACCAAAACAAAAGCCAAACCAACAAAGATTGAGTTTGCAACCGAAGATCCAGAACAGGAATTAGCCACCATTCCCGTGCCGCCAGAGCAGCGCATATCGAAGCGCCCGCGCTGGGGTTTTATATTAATTTTGGCATTGGCAACTTTGTTTACACTGTGGCTTGGCCTTTCGGCTGTTCAAATCGTTGAACGCTTTTTCACAAAGTCGGCATTCATGGGATATGTTACTCTGACTGTTGCTAGTGTTGCAGGCATTGCAGCACTAGCGATAATTTTACGCGAAATTCGTGGGCTGCTGCGCTTGCGCCGCATTGAACATCTGCAATTGCAAGCGAGCCATGCAATAAACCAAGACGATGTTGCTTCGGCAGACGCTGCAGTATCTGGGTTAAAAAGTCTCTACGCAAACCGCCCAGACGCAGCATGGAATTTGAAAAATCTCAATCTTCACGCTGAAGATATTATGGACCCGCGGGACCGTGTTCGCCTTGCCGAAAGATATCTCGTCGATCCGCTTGATGAAGCTGCCCACCGCATCATCGCTAAACGCGCCAGACGCGTAACTTTGTTAACAACAGTCACGCCTGCGGCAGCACTTGATATATTATTTGTGGGCGCGCAGAATCTCAGCATGCTCCGGGAAATCGCCAGCCTCTATGGTGGCAGACCTTCAACGCTTGCCACATTCAAATTGGCGCGCATGGTGGTCACTCATCTTGCCGTTGCTGGCGGACTGGCATTGTCAGATAATTTTCTTCACTTGTTTGTCGGCAAAGGCCTGCTTGGCCGCCTCTCGGCCCGCTTTGGCGAAGGTGCGGTCAACGGTATTCTCACGGCCCGCATTGGCCTCGCTGCACGCGAAGTATGCCGCCCAGTACCACAAGAACAATCAAAGCGCGAAAAACTTTCAAGCTTGGTGAAGGAACTTGCGAATTTCAGCAATGAAAACAAGAACAAAAATTAACCCTTCGAACTATTTGTCTAAAATTTGAACGATTTTGGCAATATCTAGGTAACAATTGCGCATTAGCGTCGAGCTCAAAGTTGGGAGCCTGAAGCTTGAGTTTTAAAGTCGTAGCAGAAAGCGGCGAGATCGTCCGTCATGTTCAACGTGATGTGGCATCGAGCGTTGTTGCCGATATGCCAGTTGGCGGCATTTTAACGCTGATAACTTCGCCATCTCATCTCGGCGCACTTGCAGAGCAGTGGCACGAGCTGGAACAGTTTGCTTCCGTCACGCCGACTGTTTTCCAATCTTTTACGTGGGTCAAAAATTGGAGCGATCATTACGCCCAACCGGATTGCCAACACGAAATTCATATCGTCGCGGGCTTCGTCAAAAACAAATTAGTGTTCGTGCTGCCCTTGATGAAAAGTTGCCACTTGGGTGTATCAACGCTCAATTGGGTAACTGATCCACTTGGTCAATATGGTGATGTGCTGTGTGCGAAAGACCAGAACCTTACAAAATGGATGTCAGCTTCGCTGCGCTTTATTGGGCGTTTGAAGGGTGTCGATATTATTCGTTTGCGCCATGTTCGCCAAAACAGCGCAGTTGAAAGTTTTGCATCAAAGCACTTCACCGATGCAAAGCTTCACGAACAGGCACCTTATCTCGATCTCACGCCGTTTAAGTCTGATGCTGATTACGACGCACGCTACAACTCGCAGCAGCGAAAACGCCGCAAAAAGATTCGGAGTAAGCTCGAAGAGATCGGCGCGGTTGAATTTAAAACTTTGGCCCTAGGATCAACAAACGACCACGCTATGGCAGAAGCCATTCGTGAAAAAAATGAATGGCTGTCTGAACGCGGCCGCTTCAACCGTGTCATGGGTTGCCCCCAACACGTCCGGTTTTTGAAATCGCTATCACGCAGCACAGCAGATGATTTTAAATTTGTGACCACGGAATTGTCAGCTGGTGGCAAGCCCGTTTCATGGGAAATTGGCTTTAACTACAAGGGCACCCATTTTGCTTACATCACTTCGCACGTAAATGCGTTGACTGACTTGTCACCAGGCAGGCTCCACATGGATCTATCGCAAAGGTTGGCGCTTAGCTTCGGCCTCGAACGCTTTGACTTGATGGTACCAAACGACAACCACAAAGAATCATGGTGTTCTGCAAAAATCGATACCAAAGACTATTTTTACGCCACGTCATGGCGCGGCAAACTCTATGGTCATTTCTATCTCTCAATGTTGCGCCCAGCGATCCGCGATGCCTACTACAAGTTACCGCAGCGGATATTGAAGCTGCTGCAACCGGTAACGAGACACTAATATAGTCATAAGGTCATTCCGTAAATCGGGTGGCAACGAATCGCTTCGCCGTTTATCGCTATTTTTATGACACAACAACAATCCGGCATGACAGCTTATGAATGGAGCTTGCTCCTTCTTCTCTCTGCAATTTGGGGCGGCTCGTTTTATTTCTTTGCCATCCTCATCAAGGAACTTCCGGTTTTCATCATTGTGTTCTTCCGCGTCTTTTTAGCAACTGCAGCACTTTGGCTGGTCGTGCTCGCAAAGCGTATGAAGCCACCAAAAGGCTGGGCTCAATGGAAAGATTATTTCGTCATGGGCTTGCTCAACAATGTCATTCCTTTCAGCTTAATCGTCTGGGGTGAAAGCAGAGTTGCCCCAGGCCTGGCCGCTGTGCTCAACGCCACCACGCCATTTTTCACAGTCCTCATCGCTCATGCATTCACCGCCAATGAACGTTTAAGTTGGTATAGGTTGGCAGGCGCGTTAACAGGGCTGATCGGCGTTGCCGCTTTGGTTGGCGTCGATTCAATTAAGTTGCTCGGGAG
>JAYWEV010000271.1:0-8148 GCA_043779145.1 Aestuariivirga sp.
TTAATTTCTGCTTTGTTATTTGCCTTAGGAACTTCCGGTTTAGAAAAATCAACTGCGGGGGTAATCCTTGCCGTATTTTCTGTCCTGATTGTATATCAAAGTATTTGGGCACTCAGCCGCCCACTCATAACCCAGCGCAATATTGCTTTTATTGTAAAAAGATTGAGCATGACTGGCGCAATTGATGTGGCGCGGATTCGCCAATCGGTTGCTGCCAGACCAACCCGTGGTGAAGGTTTGGCGGATGCATTTGATTTGGGGGCTTGGTGATGGGTGTTTTGGGACGATACTTCGATGGCCAATCAGCCCGAAGCTATGAAGTTGATGTGAGTGAAAATGGGTCTTTGGTTACATTTTCGGGCGCTGATACGCCCTACACATCGTGGAGCATCAAAGGCCTGCATGCGATTGATCCACCAGTTTCTGGCCAGCCGTTTCGTTTGACGCATGAGGATAAACCCGGTGCCAGGCTGATTGTGCTTGATCCCGATTTTATCAAAACCCTGACATCGCGTTCCTCCCATTTGAAACGTGCTTATTCCGCCCACGATATTTCACACATCTTTGGATGGACGATTGGCGGGTTATGCGCGCTCATTGCACTTGGCTATGTTTTCATGAATTTCTTGCCTGACAAGGTGGCGCATCTTTTGCCGGATGAATGGCGCAACCGTGTTGGCAAGCAGATGGAACAAGCCATGGTGCAAAACGCCCGGGTGTGCCACACACCAAGTGGCGATGCCGCTTTGAGCGCCATGATTGCGAGGTTGGCTGAGGGCACGCCCGACCTGCCAGCAATTGCGGTTCATATTTATGACATGCCTGTTTTAAATGCATTCGCGGTTTCGGGCGGCAGAATTATTTTAACCCGCGAGTTGATTGACAAGGCCGATACACCAGATGAATTAGCTGGTGTACTATCCCACGAAATTGGCCATGTTGCTCATTTGCACCCTGAGGCGCAGCTGGCGCGATTGACAGGTATGCAGGTTCTGGTCTCGGTGTTTACGGGATCAAACGGCGGCGACACGACCACCAACCTCGCCTTTATTGCCACGGTTCTTAGATTTTCGCGCGCTGCTGAAGCCGAAGCTGATGCTTATGCAAGAGAAACGATGGTAAAGGCAGCCATCGACCCCATCGGTTTAAAGACGTTTTTCGAAAAGCTTTTGAAAATTGAGGGCAGCCACAAAGACGGCGGCTCGGGCGCTTTGGCAGAACTCGGTGGATTGTTTTCAACGCATCAGGGAACGGAAGAGCGGATGAAATTGATTGAGCCGTTGCCCGTTGGTGTGGTGGCCAAGCCATCACTAACGAATGAACAATGGCTGGCGTTGAAAAATATTTGTAAAGGGTGAGGATTACTCCTCGCCCTCGCCACCTTCATCCTCACTGATGCGCTCAACCGAAACCACATGCTCATCTTTGGCCGTATCAATCAACGTCACACCTTGTGTGCTGCGGCCGGCTTTTCGAATGTCGTGGACGGGGCAGCGGATCAACTGGCCACCATCAGTCACCAGCATCAGCTCATCACTTTCTTCGACGGGGAAGGACGCAACCAGCGGGCCATTGCGACCATTGACCACCATGGCGGTGATGCCTTTGCCGCCACGACCTGAGATGCGGTATTCGTAGGATGAAGTGCGCTTGCCGTAACCATTGGCTGACACTGAGAGAACCACCTGTTCGGCAGCGCCCATTTCGGCGTAGCGCTCTTGTGATAGCACTGTGTCTGCTGCCACTTCTTCGTCTGATGGCCCTGCTTCAGTATCTTCACCTGCAACGGCGCGTGACATCTTAATGAAGGCCGCACGTTCTTCAGTTGTTGCTTCAACATGGCGCAGGATCGACATTGAAATCACATGATCTTCTGCAGCCAGCTTGATGCCGCGCACGCCCGTTGAGCCACGGCTTTGGAACACGCGCAGATCAGCCACCGCAAAGCGAATGCATTGGCCGAGCTTTGTGGTCAGCATCACATCATCAGCATCGGTGCAGATTTCAACACCCGCGATCATATCGCCATCTTCAAGCTTCATGGCGATTTTGCCGCCCTTGTTGATGGTTTCAAATTCGGTGAGTTCGTTGCGTCGCACGTCGCCCGAACGCGTGGCGAACATGATATTCATGGTTGCCCACGTGGCCTGATCCTCCGGCATTGGCATAATGGTGGTGATGCGTTCGCCCACGGCGAGCGGCAAAAGATTGATCATGGCCTTGCCGCGTGATTGCGGACTGCCGATGGGCAAGCGCCAGGTTTTTAGGCGGTAGACCATGCCTAAAGATGAAAAGAACAAGATTGGCGTGTGCGTGTTGGCGACGAACAGCTTGGTTACGAAATCTTCGTCCTTCATCTGCACGCCTGCCCTGCCCTTGCCGCCACGGCGCTGGGCACGGTAAGTTGAGAGTGGAACACGTTTGACATAGCCAGAATGCGACACGGTGACGACCATATCTTCGCGCTGGATCAAATCCTCATCATCAACTTCGCCTTCGTTTTCGATGATTTCAGTGCGGCGTGGTGTGGCAAAATTGGTTTTAACGTCGGTCAGTTCGTCTTTGATGATCGAACGCACGCGATCACGGGAACCCAAGATTTCGAGATAGTCTTTGATTTCGACTGCGAGCTTTTCGAGCTCAGCCGAAATTTCTTCGAGGCCTAACTGTGTGAGGCGTTGCAGACGCAAATCAAGAATGGCGCGCGTTTGCTCTTCTGATAGGCGGTAGGTTCCGTCTGGGTTTAACTTGTGACGCGGATCGGCGATGAGTTGGATCAGAGGTTCCAACATTTTTGCTGGCCAATCGCGGCCCATCAAGGCGGCGCGGGCTTCAGCAGCATCACGCGAGGCACGGATGAGGCGGATGATTTCATCAATGTTGGCCACAGCAATCGCAAGGCCGACCAACACATGCGCACGGTCACGCGCTTTTTTCAGCAGGAACTTGGTGCGGCGCGTGATGACTTCTTCACGGAAGGAAATGAAGGTGGTGAGCAAATCAAGCAATGTGAGTTGTTCGGGCTTGCCACGGCTCAGCGCAATGTTGTTGACACTGAACGAGCTTTGAAGCTGCGAGAAACGCCAGAGTTGATTAAGTACAATTTCAGGCTCGGCATCACGCTTCAGTTCGATGACAACGCGCATGCCTTCACGCGAGCTTTCATCGCGAATATCGGAAATGCCTTCTATCTTCTTATCGCGCACCATTTCAGCGATTTTTTCGATCATCGTGGACTTGTTGGTTTGATATGGAATTTCTGTGACGATCAGCGCGAGGCGGTCTTTGCGGATGGTTTCAGTTTCCACGCGGCTACGCATGATGATGGAACCCCGGCCTGTGCTGAATGCATTTCTGATGCCCGCGCGGCCAAGGATGATGGCACCAGTTGGGAAGTCTGGGCCCGGAATGATCGGTAGAAGTTCTTCCATGGTGATCGATGGGTTTTCGATGACAGCCAATGTGGCGTCGATCACTTCACCCAAATTATGCGGCGCCATGTTGGTGGCCATGCCCACTGCAATGCCGCCCGCACCATTGACCAGAAGATTGGGAAACTTGGCGGGCAAAACTGAAGGCTCGCGGAATTCGTTTGAATAGTTGAGTGTGTAATCAACGGTGTCGCTCTCAAGATCATCGAGCAGCGGCATGGCCGACTTGGCGAGGCGAGATTCTGTATAACGATCAGCCGCTGGCGGATCACCATCCACTGAGCCGAAATTGCCCTGACCATCAATGAGCGGCAGACGCAACGAGAAATCTTGCGCCATGCGAACCATGGCATCATAGATCGCGAGATTGCCGTGCGGGTGATATTTACCCATTACGTCACCGACGATACGGGCTGATTTTTTGTAGGCTTTATCAGGTGTAAAGCCGTTTTCATACATCGTGTAGAGGATGCGGCGGTGCACAGGCTTCAGACCATCGCGTACGTCTGGCAACGCGCGAGAAACGATCACGCTCATGGCATAATCAAGATAACTCTTCCGCATTTCCTCTTCGATAGAAATAGGCGAAATCTCGTTGGGATTGGCGGGCGGAAGGCCCTTATTGTCGTTATCTTTATTAGCCACGGAAGTTATTGAATTCCCAATGAAATTTAAACTGAAGGGGATACGCGAAATGCGTCGTTAAAACGACTCGTGCAACCCGTCATATTCTAGTCTTTAGGAGTCAGAAGAGCAACCAAAACGGCGATTGTTTTGAGGGGTTTCGGCTTAATTTCGCCGCGCTGTAAAGCCGTTGCCGCGAATGGCACCGCCGTCATTCATGAGTGACGAACAGTTGTTTTTATGATCCAGCAAACGCTTGAACTGCACGCAGACTTTGTTACCTGAAAAACTCCAGCGTCCAGTATCTTTCTCACCTTTGTTGGTGACGACGGAAATTCGGCCACCGGGTGTAAACACAGCAATTGCCGAAACGCTGTCAGCTACGCTGACGTGATAGGTACCAATCAGGAGTTTGCGAATTTCAGCCGGTGTTAGTTTGTTAGCAGCAGTTGCGGGGGCAATGAAAGCACACACAAAACATAATACGGATAAGAATTTAAAACTGGCTCTAACATTTAAAAAAGACATGGTTTCGCTCGCTTAATTATCAACCGACTTTAACACAACTTGCCCATCTGCAAATACCGAGATTGAATTTTGCTCTTCATCATAAGTGGGATCAACATCATACGTTTTAAGCACAAATTGCCCATCATTAAAACCCCAAGTTCCGTTCGAAGATGCATCGCCAATGCCGCGCCATTTCGAGAAAGAAGAAATCGAATTTGTTTTCTCATCATACTCGGCATTCGTCAGATCAATCGATGCGGTAAAGCCATCAATCTTTATCGATTTGAGCTGCTTGCTTTCTTCATCTTCATATTTGAGCTCAAGGTGCGGCGCGGCAAAACTGAGGAGGCGCAACTCTTTTCCAGAGCTGTCACTCAGATAGAAGACTTCATTTTCATTGTAAGCAGCCATCATGCAAACAAAGGAAAACAGCTCGACCTCGGAGAGCGGATCACTCGCAGCAGCCCCTGCTTGAGCATATTTTATCTTGTAGACCTGCGGTTCATTGAGGCCTGCTAATGTTTCTTGAACCTTGGGGCAATGAACATTTTGATCAGCAATAAACCTCGCCTTAGCATCAGCAATGGTCGGCAAGGCGTTATCAGCATCTGCCGCAGCGCCATCGCATTTCGGTAAACTATAGGTATTGAAATCATCCAGTTTGGCAGGCTTTAAAGCACCTTTGTCAATTTGAAGCGGACGATATGGCGGCTCTTGGATAGGGCCATTGACCTGCCTGATGGTGTAACAGCCCATAAATACTTTAGCGGCACCTTTATCATCAGTGGCTTTAATAATCGTTGGCAGCGAAAAGTAAGTTGATCCTGCCGCCCCATCACCAGTGACTTCACCCGTGATTACATCGACGCGTGCCGTATGCTCATAGCCAGCTTGAAATGCAGCAAAATCTTTGGCAGGTGGATAAGCGAAATAATCGAAGGCGCGCGCGAAATCATGACGATTCACAGCGTTATAAAGGGAACGAACAAGCTCTTGGGCCGAACTACGATTATCAAGATAGGCGTCCTCGGCCTGTGCAGCGGTCTGGGCAAAAGCCAATAAAACGATCGTGAAGATTATCCGAAGCGACATTGGCATTATCCACCTAAAACTTAGAACGGCACTTCATCATCCAAATCGCGGTTAAAGCTTGCAGGCTTTGCCGATGCACGTGGACGCTCCATCGGGCCTGATGAACCAAATTCATCACCGCCACCATAACTGGAGCCTGCGCTATCACCACCGCCCGGCTTGCCGCCGATCATGGTCATGACACCGCTGTAGTTTTGCAGAACGACTTCAGTTGAATATTTTTCGGCACCATCTTTGTCAGTCCATTTGCGGGTTTGCAATTGACCTTCAATATAAACCGTAGATCCCTTTTTTAAATATTGCTCCGCCACTTTGGCCAAGCCTTCATTAAAAATGACAACACGGTGCCATTCAGTTTTTTCTTTCTTTTCGCCGGAGTTTTTATCACGCCAAGTATCAGAGGTCGCGATGCTCAAATTTACAATCGGCTTGCCATCTTGGGTGTGGCGCACTTCAGGATCCTTACCCAAATTGCCAACCAAAATAACTTTATTCACTGACCCTGCCATAATACTCGTCTCCCGTTTCAACTGACGTTTAGCGCTTTTAAATGTATGATGCGATGTTTGGCTTTCAACCATCCACAACACATTTGTTCTTTTTATGTTCTATTTTTGAACAAAAAACAAGGCCCAGAATATTCTGAGCCTCGTTCATTTCGATTTCGGCATATTATGCGCGGCTGAACAGCTTAACAAAAGCACTGAACCGACCTTCTTTGGCTGTTTTCGCAACTGCAACAAAATTCGAAGGCTTCACATTCTGCATCATAGCCGTGCTATAAACACTTGAATAAGCAGTTAAAATTGTATTTTTCATGATCGGTCTCCTTGGTCTTCAATCTCTTGTACTCTATTTATGTCTCGCAACTGCAAACTACAACCGGCATTAAGTGACATGACGTGTAACAAAATGTTATACCAAATCATGGTATGGTGATTCATGGCCAGACGACTTCCATCACTCAACGCCCTCAAAGCTTTTGAGGCCGCAGCCCGCAACGAGAGCTTTACTAATACGGCGGCGGAACTGTTTGTGACCCATGCCGCAATCAGCCGGCATATCCGCGAGCTTGAGGAATATCTGGGCACCCAGTTGTTCAACCGAACAGGGCGCGGCGTGGAATTGACAGAGGCTGGAACACGGTTTGGTAGCCAGTTGACACCTTTGTTTGATAAACTCGCAGAAGCCTCATTGGAAGCCGCGGCAGTCGGTGATGTTAGAACCTTGAAAGTGTCGGTAGAGCCTACTCTGGCATCGCGCTGGCTGATCGGGCGCATGGGGCGATTCAATGCACTTCACCCTGATATTGAGTTGAGCATTGATCCTTCGACGAAACTTATAGATTTTTATGCTGAAGATATTGATTTAGGACTTCGTTATGGTCTTGGAAGATGGGACGATGTGGAAGCTGTCAAGCTTTCCGATGTGGTTGTGTTTCCGGTTTGCGCGCCATCACTCATTAGAGATCGACCGAATTTAAAACCCGCTGATCTTGTTGACTTTACATTGCTCCATATGGATTTGAAGCAATGGTGGGGTGAATATTTAGCCGAAGCAGGCGTTCAGGGCGTTGATGATCGCCGTGGGCCTGTACTGCAAAATCAATTGGCATTGGAGGCTGCCGAAGCGGGCCAGGGTTTTGCGTTGGGTGACCAAATTCTGTGTACAGACTGGTTGCTGGAGGGCTGGTTGGTGCGGCCCTTTGATTTCGACATGAAGGACCACGGCTCTTATTGGGTGGTGCGCAAGAAGGGATCGAAGGAATCCGCCCCTGCCCGCGTGTTTCGCGAATGGTTGATGGGAGAAGTTGTGGAAACCAACAAAAAGTTTGCAGCTTTAAAGGCCCAAGACTTGAAGCAACGAACAAAGTACGCCACCAACGACCCATATAGATTTTAAGTGAGTCTCTGATGGCAAAATATAATTGTTTGAAATGTCCGGGCTATTGCTGCTCTTATCCGGTGATCGAAGTTAAGGATAAAGATGCTGCTCGCATCGCCAAGCATTTTGATATGCCTTTGGCTAAGGCCGAGAAAAAATATTTCAAATCAGCCCATGGCTACAAACGCATTATGCGCCGGAAGGCCGATGTTCATTTTGGTAAAATTTGCCAGTTCTTCGACACTGACGCGCGTCGCTGCACCATTTATGCGGCCCGCCCATCAACCTGCCGGATTTTTCCGGGCAACTCCTGTGGCTATTATGATTTCCTGAAATTCGAACGTTCTGGCCAAGAAGACGCAGAGTTTATCTCAACGACTGACCATAGCGAGAATTGAGGAAATTCTCAGCTGTTTGGCGAAAAATGTTTTTTAATGAAATTACAAATGAGCGTCTTTCCCGCGCCGGCGGGAATCCAACTTGGCTGCATTTCGCCTTATTGGAGATTGAATCCCCTGAGTTCACAAACGAAGTGCAACACCATAATCGGTTTATGGTGTCGCCATGGGAAACAAATATAAACAGCTTGGTCTCGAAGATCGTATCC
>JAYWEV010000272.1:0-3073 GCA_043779145.1 Aestuariivirga sp.
GTCAATTTAGGTTTTTAGAATTTTTGCATAAAGCGATGTAATTAAAGCTAAAATTAGAAGTCCAAGCGCTGTCCAACCCGATACTGGCGAAGTGCCGATTTTCAAAATTTGCCCGCCTACGCCAGAGCCAATCGCTTGCCCAAGATAGACAGCAGAGGTGTTCAGCGCCACTGTGGCTGATGCGAGCGGTGGAGCCAATTGAACCAATCGGCTTTGCTGCAGAGAGTTGGATGAGAAGGTGCCCAAGCCCCAAAGCGCCATGCCTAAAATCATTCCCCAGTAATTGCCAAACATCAGCGTAAAAACCGCAAAGCCAATGCACAGGCTGACAAGTGCTAAAGCAATAACGCGGTCAACTGGTACCGAGCGCACCATGTTTGAGCCCAATGTGTTGCCTACGACCCCAGCACCGCCCGCAATCGCAAAGGCCAAGGATATCTGCAGTGTTGTGGCATGCGTTGATTGCTTCAAAATGGGTCCAAGATAACCCAACACCGAAATTTGCCCAGACATGCTGAGCAAGGTAACCAACAATATGCAAAGCAATGCGGGCGAGGTGAAAACCGATACCCAGGATTTTAGATTGAGCGGAACACCGAAAAGTTTCGGCGGCACGGTGAGCCAAACTGCCACAGCACTGAGCAAAGAAAGTGCAGCCATCAGTGCAAACACCATGCGCCAACCTATCCAATCGCCGAGCAATGCGCCGATTGGAATGCCGCCCACCGAGGCCACCGACCAACCAATGAAGATGAATGCAATCGCCGAAGCGCGACGCTCATTCGAAACCAGCAAACCCACAGTGGCCGCAGCTTGCGGGGAAAAAATGCCGGCCCCACTAATCATTAGTGCACGAACAATGAGCAGTGACCAGAAATCATTGGTGAAAGCCGACAACAAATGTCCCGCTGCGTAAAGCAACATCGAAAGCGTCAGCAGCAATCGCCGATCAACGCGCGTGGTCAACATAGCCAGCACGGGCGCGCCGATTCCCACAACAACACCACCAACGAGCAATAACAAACCAGCCGTTGCTGTATCCACGTGAAGTTCGGCTGTGAGTTGGTTCAACAACCCTGCGGGCAACAACACACCAGTGCCTATTACAAAATTACCGAACACCATGGCCCATAGGGCCAGATTAATCCGTGATTCCGTCATTTTGGCCTTTCTCGCAACTGCGAAATGTTCTTGCCCGCACTGCAACAGCGTAATAGGCTTAGCCCAAACCATGAATTGAACGAAAGCGAATGTCCAATATGAAAATTGCAAAGGTGGGTATCATTGGCGCAGGCCAGATGGGTTGTGGCATTGCCCAAGTCTGCGCGGCGGCGGGCTATCACGTTGGCATTTATGACGCAGCACCCGACCGCATCACAGCAGGTATTGCTAATATTGATGCCGGCCTTTCGCGGCGCGTAAAGTCTGGAAAGGTGACTGAAGATGTGAAGTCAGCGCTGCTGGCCCACATTGTGCCTGTGAATAGTTTTGAAGGTTTTAGTGATTTTGATTTGGTGATTGAATCAGCCACCGAAAACGAAGCGATCAAGCGGCAGATTTTCGAAGCCGTAACGCCGCATTTGAAGGCTGATTGTGTTATTGCATCTAACACATCTTCAATTTCGATTACGCGCCTCGCCGCCACCACGGGTCGGCCTGAAAAATTTATGGGCATTCATTTTATGAACCCGGTTCCGGTGATGGAACTGGTTGAACTCATCCGCGGCATCGCCACCGATGAAACTGTTTTCAAAACCGTTCAAGCTTTCACGCTGACCTTAGGTAAAACCACAGCAATCTCGGAAGATTATCCGGCCTTCATCGTCAACCGCATTCTGCTGCCCATGATCAATGAAGCGATCTACACGCTTTATGAAGGTGTTGGCAGCGTGACAGCGATCGACACTGCCATGAAACTGGGCGCGCATCATCCGATGGGGCCGTTGGAACTTGCCGATTTCATCGGGCTCGATACGTGCCTCTCGGTGATGCAGGTGCTCCATGATGGCTTGGCAGACTC
Organism: Aestuariivirga sp.; assembly: GCA_043779145.1. Taxonomy (GTDB): domain Bacteria; phylum Pseudomonadota; class Alphaproteobacteria; order Rhizobiales; family Aestuariivirgaceae; genus Aestuariivirga. The sequence goes on from JAYWEV010000272.1 coordinate 2,021, forward strand.
AAAATATCGCCCCTGCCCATTACTGGTCAAATATGTCGAAGCCGGATGGCTGGGCCGCAAGGTCAAGCGTGGATTTTACGATTATCGCGGTGAGACGCCAATTCCAACGCGTTGAACTGATTTCGGTGCGACATTGCGCCAAGCCATTTGCAGGGCGCTTTTAATCAGTGCTTCATCAGCTATGTTTTGATCAACCAACGTCCAACCTTTTCTTCCCCATGCACCCGCGATTGGCGAAATTAAGCTGGGTTCGGCCTGGCATAACATCTGTTGCTGTTCATGCAGAAGTTTCACATAGGCTTTGCCCTTTGCGTCGAATCCTGCAAAAATTTTATTCCTCACTCGAAAATCAACTTTTCCGAAATGTGATTTTTCCTCGGTTTCAGGAAGCGCCGAGGCCAATTTTTTAAAGCGATCAGAATTCATCTATTTCACCGCCAAAGCCGCCTTCACCAAATCCTGTGCATCCTTTGAGGCCCAATCGGCTGGCCCTAACAACCGTCCAATTTCTTTGCCGTCGCGACCGATCAATAATGTTGTCGGCATGCCAATCGATTGCAAGGCGCTAAGAGCATTCATCTTTGGATCAACATAGAGCGCCAGATTCTCGGCGCCTGAATCCTTCAAAAACGCTTCCGATGCCTCAGCCCCCTTCAAATCCTCGCTAATCGCCACAACCTCAAATTCATTCGAACCCAGCAATTTCTGCAACTGAGCAAGTTCCGGCATTTCCTTGCGGCAGGGCCCACACCATGTAGCCCAGAGATTGAGCAAAACCACTTTGCCCTTCCAATGGCTTAAATCTAGTGTTGCACCCTTGCCATCGGCAAAAGAAAAGGCCGCAATATCTTTTGGCGCTGGATGTTTGATAAAAGCCGCCAAAGTTGAGGCTGTTTCAGCAGGCGGCGCATCAGCCACCTTGCGCCCAGTACCCTGAAACAAGTAAACGGCAACAAGTGCGATGAGTGCGGCTAGCAAAACGGGCAGGAATTTCGATTTCATATTTGGAATGTCCAGTTCGAAAAAGGATATTTGATGACCAATAAAATGTGG
>JAYWEV010000273.1:0-8076 GCA_043779145.1 Aestuariivirga sp.
CCCGCGCCACGATCAACAGATCAGGCTTGTGTTCCGTCGCGTTGAAACCATAGATCGCCGCCGCCACTTCGGCTGCTGCTGTTTCGCCCTGCACGCGCACTGGCCAGACGATCACATGGCGCGGAAAGCGATCATTGAGGCGGTGCAAAATATCACGGATCACTGCGCCTGTGGGTGAGGTGATGATGCCGATGGTGGTTGGCAGATAAGGAAGCTCTTTCTTGCGGGCTTGATCAAACAGGCCCTCGGCAGCGAGGGCTTTTTTCCGCTCTTCAAGCAGAGCCATGAGTGCGCCAACGCCTGCGGGCTCAACATTTTCGATGACGATTTGATAATTGGATTTGCCGGGATAAGAGGTGATCTTGCCCGTGGCGATCACTTCCAAACCTTCCTGCAATTTAGAGCGCAGCTTGGTGAACACGCCGCGCCAAATCACAGCATCCAGTTTCGCGCCGTCATCTTTCAGCGCGAAATAAGCGTGGCCGGAACTGTGTGGGCCCCTGTATCCCGAAATCTCTCCGCGCACCCGCACATGGCCAAAGCGATCTTCCAACGTGCGCTTTAGGGCATGAGAAATTTCGGTCACCGATTGCTCACCTAGATTAGGTTTGGTGACTTCGATGATTTCGCCGGTTTCGGGGTCGTAGTCAGGCATGGTGGACATTGCGTGGTCTCAGGGTGATTTGCCCAACACCTATAGGGTACCGATCGCGAAATGAGAATTGGTGAATTATGGTCGCCTGCTCACATCACTCGTTTACCAAACACCGGACCTACTCGCCGCGCGTTCACTGGGCGCGATCCTGCGGGCACGTATGGCGTCTTGCTTGGTAAGCTTGTTTGCGAGGCATAAGGGCCATTATCGGCTCCCGAAGCAAATTTCTGAGGTGCACCAGAAGCGTAGAGGCGCTGTTTCTCGAGATTAACCGCAAGAGTTGCAATTTCCTCTTTATCCAACCCGGCGAGATGTGTGGGGAGGCGAGATGTTTTGGTTCCAAACAAGCCGCCCTTCACCTTGATGTTGATAAAGAAGTCATTCCTAACGGGAACGAAACCATAAACATAGGTTGTTTTTTTCATGAAATTGATCGCCAGTACATCACGCCAAGCCATGGTTTTTGCACCAAAAATTCCGGGAACTGTGATGCCGTTAAAGCCATAGGAAAACGCAACGCCGCCAGACAGCATGGCGCGCAAGACGATTATGGGAGAGCCAATTGCTGCGAGCAGAAAAACCGCACCTACGAGTTTAACCTTGATCCCGCCTGCCGCGAGCAACACGACGGCGAGAATGATGGAGACCAGAAAAATCGCCGCATATTTCAAAATAATTTTTGGTGCTAATTTGACGGTCTGTTCCCGTGTCATCTGAGCGACATTAAGCAATGGGACTTTTGTGGACTCCGGCTTGTATCTGTCAGGGTTCATTCCCAAGGCGATGCGAATGCAGAAAAATGCAATCGAACCAGCGATGGCAGTAAAGACAAGTCCCACAACCGCAGCGCCGACGTCGCGGGCATGGCCGGAAAAAAGGGCGCCGATATTTGACCAACCCCAGACAAACGTGAAAAGAGCCGCATAAAATCCGATTATGCCGCAGACCTTGCGCCCCAATGCTCCGACAAAGGTGGCCTTCGCATTTGCCGAGACGCCTGCATTTTGGTTATTCATTTCACGTCCCCCGAACTTCGTTGAATTTATTTTGTTTAAGTACGCTCTTTTGTGGCCCTCAGTCTGGCGTAGTGGGTTTTAAATTATCCCTAAATCATCTGAGCGAATTTGATTGCTGGTTAACTTCGCGTAAGAATAATGGAAATCAACGTTTCTCTGGGGGCGCGGTTTTTCTTGATTCTGCCACCGGTCCGCGCCAGAAGCAGCTGGGCACGGAGAATTGCATCCATGAATATCCTTTTGATTGGCTCTGGCGGCCGCGAGCATGCTTTGGCCTATGCCTTGGTAAAGAGTCCGCTGCTCACCAAGCTCTATGCGGCTCCCGGCAACCCAGGGATTGGGAAATTGGCGGAGTTGGTTGCGGTTAAGGTCGCTGACCATGAGGCTGTGATTTCCTTTTGCAAATCTCATGACATTGGCTTTGTCGTCGTTGGGCCGGAGGCGCCGCTGGTGGCGGGGTTGGTGGATGATTTGACCGGCGCGGGCATCAAGGCTTTTGGGCCATCAAAATTTGCGGCGCAGTTGGAAGGCTCGAAGGGGTTTACCAAAGATATATGTGCCAAGTTTGGCATTCCCACGGCTGCTTATGGTCGCTTCACGGATGAGGCCAAGGCGCTTGCCTATCTCAAGCAACATGGCGCGCCGATTGTGATTAAGGCTGATGGATTGGCGGCAGGCAAAGGAGTGACCGTAGCGATGAACATGGCCGAAGCAGAGAACGCTATCGCTGAAATTTTTGCGGGTCGCTTTGGGACGGGCGAATGTGTGATTGAAGAATTTATGGAAGGTGAAGAAGCAAGTTTCTTTGCGCTCTCTGACGGGTTGAATGTGTTGGCCTTGGCCACAGCGCAAGACCACAAGCGCGTGGACGATGGCGATGTGGGGCCAAACACTGGCGGCATGGGCGCATATTCGCCTGCCCCTTGCATGACGCAAGCGTTGTGCACCGAGACATTGGAAAAGATTGTGAAGCCTACTGTTGCCGCACTCGCTTCGATGGGCCACCCTTATAAGGGTGTGCTTTACGCGGGGCTTATTCTCACCCGCGATGGGCCGAAGCTGATCGAATATAATGCGCGGTTTGGCGATCCGGAAACGCAAGTTTTGATGATGCGTTTGAAAGATGATTTGCTCACACTGCTGATGGCCAGTGTGGATGGCACGCTTGATAAAATGTCGGTACGTTGGCTGGATGCAACGGCGCTGACGGTAGTGATATGCGCCAAGGGATATCCCGGCGATGTCGTCAAAGGGAGTCATATCAATGGCTTGGGGCAGGACTTTGGCACCGGGGTTGAAGTGTTTCATGCGGGAACGGCGCTCGATGGCGAGTTCATTGTGGCCAATGGCGGGCGGGTTTTGAACGTGACGGCGCTCGGCAATACGCCGCGCGAGGCCCAAGCGAAGGCTTATGCAGCAGTTGATAAAATTGATTGGCCCGAAGGATTTTGCCGCCGCGATATTGGGTGGAGAGCAATATAGATGAAAATTGGACTTGCACTTGGCGGCGGGGGGGCGCGGGGCTTGGCCCATATTCCAATGCTCGAAGCGTTTGATGAGCTGGGCTTAAAGCCCGCTGTGATAGCTGGTTGCAGCATGGGGGCCATCGTTGGTGCGGCATATGCCGGCGGCATGTCAGCTCTGGAAATTCGTGAACATGCCCTTCGATTGCTTTCCAACAAGATGGAAATGGCACGCTATGTTTTTGGTGCAAAGCAATCCAGGCTGGGCGAACTATTTTCGCTGAAAGGTCTAACCTCGCTGCATCTTGATGGGCAAAAGCTTGCGGATATCGCCCTGCCCGATCATCTGCCGCAATTGCTGGAAGATCAGAAAATTCCACTGAAATTGGTGACTGTGGATTTTGAGCGGATGGAGGAAGTGGTGTTGACTTCCGGCTCTATTCTCCAGGCCGTTGGCGCATCGATTGCAATCCCCGGATTAATTGCGGCACCGCGCATCAATGGCCGTATTCATGTTGATGGCGGGGTGAAGAACCCTGTGCCATTCAATCATGTTACAGAAGGCATGGATTTAGTGGTGGCTGTTGATGTGACAGGAAAACCCAAAACGATCAGCCGCGCGCATCCATCTAATATTGAACTTGCTGTTGGCTCGCTGTTGATCATGTTCAATGAACTCGCTGAATTGCGCCGCGCACATGCACCGCCGGATATTTATATCTCGCCTCAGATTGACGGGTTTGGTGCGGGTGATTTTTTTAAAGTCAAAGAGATCTTTGCAGCGAGTTCACCTGCAAAGGACAAGTTGAAGCGTGAATTAGAATTACGAGTTAAAGCATTGACTTAACGGCGCATCTTGAAGAAATCTCTCAGCAATTTCTGCGCTTCAGTTTCGCCAATCCCACTATAAACTTCCGGCGCGTGATGACAGGTGGGTTGAGTAAAAAAGCGAGGGCCGTTTTCGATGGCTCCCATTTTTTCGTCACCTGCTGCGAAATAGATTCGCCTGATGCGTGCGAAGGAAATGGCAGCGGCACACATGGCGCAGGGTTCGAGTGTGACGTAGAGATCACAATCAATGAGGCGTTCTGAGTTCAAGTTTTGGGCTGCCATGCGGATGGCCAACATCTCGGCATGTGCTGTTGGGTCTTTTAGCTGCAAGGTCAAATTTCCTGCCGCAGCGATTTGGTTGCCGCTAGAATCGACAATCACAGCGCCCACAGGTACCTCGCCAAGCTTGGCCGCGGCTTCGGCTTGTGCAAAGGCTTGCACCATTGGCTCTGGCAGTTTTTGTTTCATGGCGGTACATGAGCGATGGGTTTGGCTTTGGTCAAGAGGATTTGAATGCGCATTGTCGGTGGAAAATTTCGAGGACGAGATATTTTGGGGCCGACCACGGGTGATACTCGCCCTACTTCTGACCGGGTGCGCGAGTCTATTTTTAATATTTTGGCGCATGGCATTGCGGATTTTACGCTTGACGATGCTCGTGTGATGGATGTGTTTGCGGGAACAGGTGCATTGGGGCTGGAGGCAATTTCGCGCGGAGCGAAGTTTTGTTTGTTTGTTGAAGAATCCGCCGAAGCGCGCGGGATAATTCGCAAGAACACCGATGCTTGCGGCGTGATCGGCCTATGCAAAATCTGGCGGCGTGATGCCACCGATCTGGGGCCATCGGCACCGCAATCGCCATTCACGCTGGTGTTTGCTGATCCGCCTTATAATAAAGGCTTGGGCGAGAAGGCGCTGGTTTCGCTGGTTCAAGGCGGGTGGTTAGCGGTGGGGGCGATTGTGGTTTTGGAAGAAAATGTGAAAGCCGTTGTGGCTGATGTTGCTGGGGTTACACTAATTGATGAACGGACTTATGGAGATACACAAGTGCGGATTTATAGGACGGTCTAACTCCGGCCAAAAAGCCGTTCCACATCGCTCAATTTTAGTTCGATAAACGTTGGCCTGCCGTGGTTGCATTGGCCGGAGTTTGGGGTGATTTCCATTTCTCTCAAGAGCGCGTTCATTTCTTCAACGCGCAATACGCGCCCGGCTCGCACCGAATGGTGGCAAGCCATGGTGGCAAGGATGTGGTTGATGCGTCCGTCAATGGTTGAGATGTTATCGAGTTCGCGCACATCGTCAGATAAGTCGTTGAGGATTGCGACGATGTTTGCGTTGCTTAAGGCGGCGGGAACTTCGCGCACAAGCACAGCGCTTTGGCCAAATGTTTCAGTGACCAAGCCTGCTTTAGCGAGTAACTGTTCGACTGATGCGATTGTGGCCACGGCACCGGAATCAAGATCAACAACTTGCGGAATCAGCAACGGTTGCGTGATAACGCCCTGCTCTGCGCGTTCGCGTTTGAGGCGTTCATACACGATCCGTTCATGGGCGGCGTGTTGGTCGACGAGGATGAAGCCATCGGTTGTTTGTGAAACGATGTATGTGCCGTGGATTTGGGCGCGGGCCACGCCCAATGGGTAGTCTTTTTGAGTTTCGGATAATGCTTCTTTCGACATGGCTTGGAGCGGCATTTGCATTTCAAAGTTGGCCTGAGCGCTTTCGGCAAAACCATCTGTATACTGATTATATGAGCTGCTAAAACCGGGCCGAAAGGCTTGGGATGTGGTGAATGATTTTGAGGTATCGGCTTTGGCGATTGTTCCGGCGATGGCACGGCGGATGGCCGAGACGATAAGCCCGCGCACGAAACCGGAGTCGCGGAAGCGGAGTTCGGTTTTTGCTGGGTGCACGTTCACGTCCACGCGGTCAGCGGCGCAGGTGATGAATAGTGCCACAGCAGGATAGCGCCCCGGAGGCAGCACATCAGCGTAAGCGCCGCGGATAGCACCCAAAATCAATTTATCGCGCACGGGCCTGCCATTCACAAAAGCAAACTGCATGGTGCTTTGGCCGCGCGCGTAGGTGGGCAGGCTGGCATAGCCTTCGACGCGAATGTCTTCGTTAGCGTGATCTATGGCCACAGCATTTTCGAAAAATTCAGCGCCCAGAATGCGCTTGATACGATCTTCACGACTTTCAAGTGCTGGAGCATCAAGCCAACGTTTTTCTTCGGTGATGAAGGCAAAGCCAATTGCTGGATGGGCGAGGCTGAGGCGGCGGAGAACATCTAAGGCTTCGGTGGTTTCGCTGCGGTCGGTTTTTAAAAATTTCAGACGAGCGGGCGTGGCATAGAACAAATCGCGGATTTCAATTTCGGTGCCTACGCCCAAACGCGCTGGGGTGATTTCTGATTTACGGCCTGCTTCGATTTGCAAAGTGAAAGCATCGACTTCCCCTCGCGCGCGCGAGGTGAGCGACATGCGCGATACACTGGCGATGGAGGGCAAAGCTTCGCCGCGGAAACCCAGCGTGTTGATGCGGATTAATTCATCATCAGCGAGTTTCGATGTAGCGTGGCGTTCGAGGGCTAATTCGATTTCTTCTGGCGACATGCCAAAGCCGTTGTCAGTGACCCGGATGAGGGATTTTCCGCCGCCGCGAAACACCACTTCGATTTGGTTTGCATCGGCATCAATCGCATTCTCGACGAGTTCCTTCACCACACTGGCTGGTCGCTCGATCACTTCGCCAGCCGCGATCCGGTTTATGGTGCCTTCGGGGAGTTTGCGGATTCTCATGGGTGCAGATTAGACCTTTGCCCCCACGCGCCACAATGAAAATGAAAAACTTATTGGTCGTTAAAAATCGAACCGATATTGGCAATGGTGCCGTAATTCGGATTGGTTTCACGCTTCTTTTTAATGATGGCGGCTTTGAGTTCAGCCTTCAACACATCCGGTTTTTTCGGCGTGCCGTCGGCGTTGGTTTTGGAAACGCCATATTGATCGTAGATATCCTGCTTAACAGGCACAGGGGCAATGGGAACATCGGGGGATGCTTTTGCAATCTTCTTGTTGGCCTGTGCTGCGGGTTCGATTGGCGCAACAGCGCCGTTTGATTCATAGGCATCTGAGGTTTGGGTTGGGGTTGCCAACTGCAAATCGGGTGGCAATGCCAAGTTATTGCCCACCGGAATGTTGCTGGCTTGCGGGACATTTGATTTGTTGTTGAGCAAAGACGAGCCGTTCGAGCAGCCAACCACAGCCAATGCCGCTACAATCAAAATCGCCTTTGTCTGAACAGTTTTCATCAAATCTGATATCCTTTGCGCCTGCCTATCGAACCCGAATCTGGCAAATCCATGGCCTAAATTGGACGCTTATCCATTAAAGATTCATAAAGCAGTAAGGCTACGCCTGCAACAATGGCCATATCGGCGGGGTTGAAGATGTACCAATTCCAATCGCCCCAATGGAGCAAAAAGAAATCTGCAACTGCGCCGTGTACCGCGCGATCAAGCGCGTTGGCCAATGCGCCGCCGATGATCATGCCGATGGCGGCCACTGTCGATGGGCGGTGGCTGCGGCAGGCCCAAACCCAGAGCACGATAGAGATCAGTACACTGACGATTATCAGCAATCCTTGGGTGTCGGTGATAAAGAGCCCGTAGGACACGCCTTGGTTCCACGCCATCACCAGATCAAAAAATGGTGTGATGGTAATTTGGCGGCGCTCTTCCATTTGGACGATGTTGAGCAAATACCATTTGATCGTTTGGTCGAAGCCGAAGGTTAGGGCTGCAAACGCCAAGGCAAGCGGGGCCAGCCTGCTCCAAAGTTTTGGAATCGTCATACGGTTTTCCCGAAGCGGTGCATCCATTCGCGAACCGCTGTGGCATCACGCGGCGTGATGTCGGGGAAGTCTTTATCTTGGCCAATGTCTTTCGAGATTTTCCACGAGCGTGCGCATTTGGCACCTTCGGCTTTGTGAAAGACGACGGCCACTCTAGCAATTTCGAGCGGATGAAACGCACCATAGGGTGCTGAACCTGTTTCAATTTTTATCTCTGAAACAATGCAAGCCTCAGCGAAATCAATGGACTTGA
>JAYWEV010000274.1:0-3032 GCA_043779145.1 Aestuariivirga sp.
TTGGCCTTGGTTGTGATTGCCCTCAAGCTTGTGCTTAAATAGCATTATGAGCAAATCCGTCCTTCTGATTATTGGTGGTGGCATTGCCGCTTATAAAAGCTTGGAGTTGATCCGACTTTTGAAAACACGTGGCATTGGCGTTCGCGCCATTATGACCAAGGCCGCAGAAGAATTTGTAACACCGTTATCAGTTGCCAGCCTCTCTGGCAAAAAGGTTCATGACGCTCTGTTCGATCTCACCGATGAAGTTGAGATGGGGCATATCGAACTTTCGCGCTCAGCTGATCTGGTTGTGGTCGTTCCGGCCACCGCTGATTTGATGGCAAAGATGGCGGCAGGCTTGGCTAATGATTTGGCTTCAACCACACTGCTTGCCACCGATAAAAAAGTTTTGATCGCGCCCGCGATGAATGTGCGCATGTGGCTTCATGCGGCGACACAGCGCAATATCGCCACACTGAAAAGCAACGGCATTCATTTTGTAGGCCCCAATGAAGGCGATATGGCGTGTGGTGAGTTTGGGCCGGGGCGCATGGCCGAGCCAGTTGAGATTTTATCAGCAATTGAAAAACTGATGTCACCTGCATCTCAGCTCCTGGAAGGCAAAAAGATTTTGATTACCGCTGGCCCAACGCGAGAGCCAATCGATCCCGTGCGGTACATTTCCAATCACTCGTCTGGCAAGCAAGGCTATGCCATTGCTGAAGCCGCCCGTGAGATGGGGGCTGATGTCACTTTGGTTTCGGGCCCTGTGTCATTGGCCAAACCAGCGGGGATGACTGTTTTGAATGTGCAAACGGCCGATGAGATGCTGAGCGCTTGTGACGGCATTTATGATGTGGTGATTTGTGCGGCGGCGGTTGCTGATTGGAAAGTCGTGCAAACTGCTCACAATAAAATCAAAAAAACAACTACTGGCGAGGTGCCATCACTCTCATTTGTTGAAAACCCCGACGTCCTGGCGACACTTTCAAAAGCTGGAAAACACCGCTCTAAATTGGTTGTGGGATTTGCAGCTGAAACCGAAAAAGTGATCGAGCATGCCAAGGCCAAGCTGGCCAAGAAGGGATGTGATCTGATCGTGGCCAATGATGTGAGTGAAGCATCTGGCGTGTTTGGTGGTGATAAAAACATTGTGCATTTGGTGAGCGCTAACGGCGTTGAAGATTGGCCGCAACTATCCAAGGCAGAAGTCGCCAACCGTTTGATGGCGCATATTGCAGGCTTGCTCAAATGAAAGTGCAAATTATGCGGTTGCCGCATGGCGCGGATTTGGCCTTGCCGTTTTATGCCACGGCAGGCGCTGCTGGAATGGACTTGCGTTCTGCCGAGTCTCTTAACATTAAAGCCCATGGCCGCGCCCTTGTAGCCTCTGGGATCGCAATTGCATTGCCTCTCGGTTTTGAAGCTCAAATTCGGCCGCGTTCCGGCCTTGCTGTGAAGCATGGTGTTACAGTTCTGAATTCGCCTGGCACAATCGATTGCGATTATCGCGGTGAGATAAAAGTGCCGCTGATTAATCACGGCGATGAAGATTTTGTAATCACGCGCGGAGACCGTATTGCGCAAATGGTGATTGCCCCTGCTCCCCAAGTGATGCTCGAAGAAGTTTCAACTCTTGACGAAACCATGCGCGGATCTGGTGGGTTCGGGTCTTCGGGGAAAAGTTGATGGCTCTCGCGACCGAAGAAGTCGAACGTTATGCAAGACACATTGTTCTGCCCGAAGTTGGTGGGCCGGGGCAGAATAAACTGAAGGCTGCAAAAGTGTTAGTGGTTGGCGCAGGCGGATTGGGTGCGCCGATTTTGCTTTATCTTGCTGCGGCTGGGATTGGCACAATTGGCATTTGCGATCACGATACGGTTTCTCTTTCGAATTTGCAGCGACAGGTTATTCACACGACTGCATCAATCGGTAAACTCAAAACCCAGAGCGCCGCAGAGATGATGCAGGCCATCAATCCTCACGTCAATGTGGTACAACATTCCCAGCGCATTGAAGCTGACAATGCCATCGCATTGATTAGCCAATATGATGTGGTGTGTGATGCATGTGATAATTTCAACACGCGGTTTCTGGTGGCCGATGCATGTTGCTTTGCCAAGAAGCCATTGGTCTCTGCCGCAGTTGGTCAATTCGATGGACAAATTTCGACATTCAAACCCTATCTGAAATCACCATCTGGCGACCCCTTCCCCACCTATCGCTGCTTCATCGGCGATTTGCCCGAGCGTGGACTTTTTCCTGCTTGCGAAGAAGCAGGCATATTGGGCGCGCTGCCGGGAATTTTAGGTTCGATGCAGGCCATGGAAGCGATCAAGGAAATTCTGGACATTGGTGAGGGGCTGGCTGGTCGCATTTTGATGTATGATGCTTTGCTGGCCCGTTTCTTTGAAACCAAGTTAGCGTGGAATCCTGAAAACCCTTTAAATGGCCTTATCCCAACTGTTCTTGATATGCGTGCGGAAAATTATAGGAGCTGAAAATGAAAGCACTGGTTTTAGAGAAGAAACATGTTTTGTCGCTGCGCGATATAGAGCTTCCATCAAAGCTTGGGCCTGATGATGTCAAAATCGCCATTCACACCGTCGGCGTATGTGGCAGTGATGTGCATTATTATACGCATGGGGCGATCGGTAAATTCGTGGTCAAAGCGCCGATGGTCTTGGGCCATGAAGCCTCAGGCACAATTGCTGAGTTAGGCTCTAACATTAAAAACTTCAAAGTGGGAGACCGGGTTTGCATGGAGCCAGGAGTTGCCAATATGAATTCGCGCGCCACAAAAATGGGTATTTACAATCTTGATCGCGATCTCACATTCTGGGCAACGCCGCCAGATCATGGGTGCCTCACACCATATGTGGTTCACCCTGCGGCTTTCACTTACAAATTGCCCGATCATGTTTCATTTGCTGAGGGTGCGATGGTTGAGCCATTTGCAGTTGGCATGCAGGCGGCCACACGTGCGCGCATTCAACCCGGAGACGTGGCGCTCGTGACTGGTTGCGGTCCAATCGGCATCATGATTGCTC
>JAYWEV010000275.1:0-3032 GCA_043779145.1 Aestuariivirga sp.
GCAGTGGCTTTTGGCATCAGAGGTGCGGACATGTGTTTCTTCTCCTTCAGAACCGTATTCCGGCCCTGTATTGTTTGACATAACGATGTCGGGGATGAATGTTATATAGTTAAGCGCGCAGGCTTTGGCAATCCGTTTCAGCGTGCGTCTACTCCCCTTTAAACGACATATTTACCTTCGTAAAAAATACTTATATATAATACATAAAATAATTAATTTACATATATGTAATAGTAATATATATTAATTATTATAGTGTTTATAGGAGGTTCATATGTCATTTTCAACTATCGCTCAACGTCCAACCTTAGGCACCCAGACTGGAAGAGTTTGGGATTTAGCCGATCAGCTTTCGCGCGAACTGGGGCGGAAAGCGAAACGAAAAGAGGTGTTAGAAGCTTACGCCCGAGAAGGTGGAAATACGAATACGGCTTCAACGCAATTTGCGCTGTGGAACAAAGGCGAGTTCACTTCATCAAGCTCAGGATTGAACAGAGCTGGTGCGCTGGATTCTACCGCCGTGCAATTGGAAATTGGTCGAGATGGTAGCGTATTGTTACCCTTGGAAATCAGAAACGCGTTGCGTCTTAGTGAAAACGCAAGGTTAACAGCTGCAGTGCAAGACGGTGTTTTAACTTTGATGTCGCCACGAACTGCCATTATCAAACTTCAACAGCTCATCAAAGCGACCGACACGGGAACAGGTTCAGTAGTTGACGAACTGATCGCAGAACGTCGTGCAGAAAACGCAAGAGGATGAGTGCCGTTCTCGATTCATCTGCCGTTCTCGCAGTAATTTGGAATGAACCCGGCAGCGACATGGTTTTGGACCGTATAGAAGGCGCAGTCATCAGCGCCGTCAACTACGCCGAAGTTCTAACAAAAATCTCAGATCGTGGCGTTGATGGAAAACTTGCCAAGGCTCTGCTCTCCAGCCTCGCGATAGACCCAATCGATTTCGATAAAGTCCAAGCTGAAACCTCAAGCCAACTCCGCCCTCAAACCCGCCACCTCGGCCTCTCCCTCGGCGACCGCGCCTGCATCGCGTTGGCAATGACGAAAGGCTGGCCCGTTATCACCGCTGATAAGGCGTGGGCGGAGTTATCATTTAGTGTGGAAGTGCAATTGGTGAGGTGATGTCGTTCTCAATTTGTAATTACTATCATTGCCAAGACCCTGTCTTCAACTCAGTCTTTAACTTAAATTAGGGAGTCAATATGAAAGTGGCCAGTCAAGCATTAGAATCTTTCATCGATCAAACAATCCAGCGCGCACGCGCGCAGGGATATGTTCCAACAAAATTTATCAACATGCGCGATAAAATGAGGACAATACCAGCGATATCGCAACTGGTTTCGAGTGGAGACGTCCAATCCGGCTTCAAGCGCCTATATGCTTTAGGCTTGTTAGATTGGACGATTGAAGCCGCCGTTGAGAAATTTCCTAACGAATTTTCAAAAAGCGATCGCGAATGTTCTGCATTTCGATTAAGTCAAGCGCGAGCGTAATTGGATTTAATCTGATATATGTCAAATTAAACCATCATTCCTTTAAGCTGCTCTCTACGAAAAAAGGGTGTACGGCTTGGCAGGAATGACGGCGAGAGCAACGCTCAAATCAAACCACCAACACAATCTTCCCCACATGCGCACTGCTCTCCATCAACTTATGCGCTTCAACAGCTTCCGCCAGTGCAAACGTCTTAAATATTTGCGGCAAGCATTTCCCCGCCGCCAGCAATGGCCAAACTTTCTCTTCGAGCTCGCGCGCAATCAAAGCCTTCTCCGCCACACTGCGTGGCCGCAATGTCGATCCGGTATAAGTCAGCCGCTTTAACATGATCGGTAAAAAGTCTGCTTCAATCTTGGATCCCTGCTGAAATGCAATCTGCACAATCCGCCCGTTCAGTGCCGCCACCTTCAAATTCCGCGCCACATATTCCCCTCCCACCATATCAAGGATCACATCAGCCTTGAGTCCTGTTTTCTCCATCTCGGCCACAAAATCTTGGGTGCGATAATTAATCGCCACATCTGCACCAAGTGCCAAACACTGTTTGCACTTCTCGTCGCTGCCGGCTGTCACAATCACATAAGCCCCAAACTGCTTGGCCAGTTGAATTGCCGTGGTGCCAATGCCGCTCGAACCGCCATGAATCAAAAGACGTTCCGAAGATTTAAGTCCGCCGCGTTGGAACACATTCGTCCACACCGTAAAATAAGTCTCAGGGATAGCCGCCGCCTCTATCATGCTCAAACCAGCAGGAACCGGCAGCGCATTAGCTTCGGCCACCACAGCATATTCTGCATAACCACCACCCGGCACCAAAGCGCAAACCTTGTCTCCCAAACGGTACCGCAAAACCCCCTGCCCCAGCGCCACAACCTCGCCCGCAACTTCAAGCCCCGGCGTCAACGGTGCACCCGCAGGTGGCGGATATCCCCCCTGCCTTTGCAAAATGTCCGGCCGGTTCACACCTGCAGCAGCAACCTTAATCAAAATCTGCCCCACACCAGCCTCAGGTCGCTCAATATCGCCTAAAGTCAACGCCTCCGGCCCGCCCGGTTCACGGATTGAAATTGCTTTCATGTGGTTCATTGTTGGATTCCGATCTTTCTATTGTGACCATTTCAAGACTGTTGCATGCTCTATAACACAACAAGGAGCAGGCCACATGGACCTTGAAAACGAACCCCGCGCCAAACCGCATATGGTTATCGGCGAAAATTTGGATGCAATCTCGATTGTCGAATTGGAACACCGCATTATCGTCTTAGACTCTGAAATTGCACGAATTCGCGCTGAGATTGCAAAAAAACATGCAGGAAAAGCGGCTGCGGACTTATTTTTCAAAAAATAGTGATAAAGTTTAAACAGATTGCTACCATTGTTAACGATTCAGTAATACTTAATGTTTACACATAGTCGCAACCCAGACCTTCTGGGTTTCTCCGAGTGGGTTCTGTCCACTCTGTTTGACGCCTCCCTGTTTAAACTCAAAGCCGCATCTTTATGCGGCTTTTTTTCTGGCC
>JAYWEV010000276.1:0-20956 GCA_043779145.1 Aestuariivirga sp.
TCAACGGCTGATGACAGTGCCGAAGTAATTTGGCGCAGAGAAATCAATCCGAGGGTCCGTCCGTTTTCGTCAACTATAAAGGCTTCATCAGAGGTCGAACTGGTCAATTCCTTCGCGGCGACTTCGAGTGTTGTGCCAGACTTCAACTGTGGCAACGATGATTTTGCAGATTTAGGCGCTACATCCATGACTGCGTCGACCTTGACAAATCGCCCGCGATTGACGTCCTTGATGAACCGCGTGATGTAATCATCAGCCGGTCTCAAGAGAATGTCTTGGGCATCACCCTGCTGGATGATCGAGCCGTCCCTCAAGATAACGATACGGTCACCAAGCCTCAATGCCTCGTCGAGATCATGGGTAATGAAAACGATGGTCTTCTTCAGCTCTGATTGCAACTCAAGCAGCATGGTCTGCATATCGGCCTTGATCAATGGATCAAGTGCCGAGTAGGCTTCATCCATCAAAAGAATCGAAGCGTCATTGCTGAGGGCACGGGCCAAGCCCACCCGCTGTTGCATGCCGCCAGAGAGTTCGTGGGGGTACCGGTGTTCAAAGCCAACCAAGCCCACGCGATCAATCCAGCGCATGCCGATATCACGGCTTTTCGCCGCGTCGATGCCACGAATTTCCAAACCAAACGTCACGTTGTCGATAACGGTTCGGTGCGGCAAAAGTGCGAACCGCTGGAACACCATTGCCGTTGAGTTACGGCGGAAGTCACGCAGCTCAAGTTCCGATAGTTCAAGAACGTTGCGTCCATCGATTGTAATCGATCCAGACGTTGGTTCAATGAGACGATTGATGTGCCGGATCAACGTCGATTTGCCGGATCCTGACAACCCCATGACCACCTGGATCTTACCCGCAGGCATCGAGATATTGATATTGTTCAAACCCAAAATATGGGCGTGAGTTTTTCCAAGTTCGGTCTTTGACAGGCCGTTCTTGACGGCGTCGATATGCTTTTTCGGAGCTGGGCCAAATATCTTGTAGAGATCGCGTATCTCGATTGATGCATCGCCCTTACTCATGAGCTGTACCCCGATGCTTTTGCAGCCGCTTGCCATAGGCCTGACTGATGCGGTCGAATATGATCGCGATGGCCACAATGGCAAAGCCGTTGAAAATGCCTTGTGTGAAATACTGGTTGGCAATGGCCTGCAACACATTGAGCCCAAGGCCCTGCACGCCAATCATCGATGCGATCACAACCATGCCCAGCGCCATCATGATGGTCTGATTGATGCCTGCCATGATGGTGGGCATAGCCAGTGGCATTTGCACTTTCCAAAGTTTCTGCCACCGTGAGCAACCATAGGCGTCAGCTGCCTCCAGAACTTCCTTGTCAACCAAACGAATGCCAAGATCAGTGAGGCGAATGATTGGAGGAATCGCATAGATCACTACAGAAATAAATCCGGGCACACGGCCAATCCCAAGCAACATGACAACTGGGATCAGATAGACGAAGGGTGGCATGGTCTGCATCACATCCAGCACAGCCTGCAAGATGCTACCCGCGCGCTGATAGCGGTTCATCAGGATTCCGAGTGGAATACCGAGGGCAATGGCAAAGATCGTGGCTGTGAAGACGAGCGATACAGTCTTCATCGCATCCGGCCATAGACCAATGAGACCAATGGCAAGCAGCATGGCAATAACAACTGCGACCACTTTCCAGCTGCGCGCTGCAAACCAGGCCACGCTTGCCAGTACAAGCACCACCAGCGGCCACGGTGCGTTCGAAATCACCTGTTCGAAAAAGATCAAAACGCGTTGTAACGGGTAGAAGAAATTCTCAATCGACTCGCCATAGCTACGCGTGAGAGCTTTGAGTGAACCATCAACAGCCCTCTTGACGTTCAACAAAGTGTCAGGGGCGAGTTGAGGAAATTTGTTCAACCATTCCATTGCGCGAACCCCGCTAAATGTTATTTTCACTTGCGCAGTTGCTCATTCAAGATCGATGAGCTGCATTTTGGTTAGTGGCCCATTCGCGCGTTCTGGGCAAGTGCATATCCATAATGCAAGGAACCGCGATGTGGAGGCTTCGAGATCACTTCGAAACCTCCACAATCGACATGAGTAAGTCTTATTGCACGACTGCCTTGACCTTGTCGGCCACATCGGCGGGAACCCACTTCGTCCAGACGTCAGGCATGCTCTTGATGAACCATTTGGCGCCATCGGCACCGTTGGCCTGATTTTCAGTCATCCACAGCATCACTTTGCCAACTTCGGCCTGGGTCCAGCTGCGCTTGGCGATATACGCGGCTGCAGGCTTGTCCAGCTTTTCGACCGCACCCTTGCTGCCCAATGTGACCATCTCAGCCTGAGTCCAATAATTCGGCTTCGGATCCGGACAATCCTGCTTGGAGGTGCAGCGCGCCCATTCGGCAGCGTCATGAGCCATTTCGAGACGCACCATTGGATATTTGCCCAACAGCGATGTTGGAGACCAGTACTGAGCAAGAATGCCCTGCTTCTGCTCATAGGCCTTGGAAATTGCGCCATCCAGTGCGGCTGCCGATCCTGATGGGACCATGACAAAGTTCGGATTGTTCAAGGCCTTGAACAATTGAGCTGTCACCACGGTGTCACCCCAGCCTTGCGGACCCTGGATCACCGCACCCTTCGAAGGATCTTCGGACGCAGGGAACAACTCCGGATGCTTCATTGCATCTTCAACGGTCTTGATGTCGGGATGCGCGTCAGCAATGTATCGCGGAATGTACCATCCCGAAACCTGACCATCGCTGATGGCTGTACCAATCTGGCCAATGCGACCTTCGGCAGCACCTTTGGTAAATACTTCGCCCAAGAGGCTTGGTGTTGCTTCGGGAGCCAGATCGGGTTGGCCCTTTTCAATCATGGATGTGATCGTTGGCACCGTGTCGCCGACAACGATCGTGGCATTGCAACCATAACCATTGGCCAGAATCAGCTGGTCTACGGCAGCCATGGCTTCAGACGACTGCCAACTGAACGATCCCAATGTGATGTCACCGCAGGTTGCATGTGCAACGCTGCCACACATCAGGGCTCCGACAGCGACGGCTGATAGCAAGAATTTTCTCATATGATCTTCTCCCTCAAGACGTGGTTTCTTGAAAACCGGCACCGAACCCACGCTGTTCGGCGAAATCGACCGGTCGGCGAAAGAACCATCATCAGCAACATCAGCTGAAATAACGGACCTTCCCCGCGCATTTTGCATGGTGAAATTTGCACACTCTATTTAATTCGTCAAGACAAATGTATTTTTTATGTATTATGAACATGAAGGGGTCTGGATGTTTCCTAGATCTTGCGCTAGTTTCGTTTTTGCTTGCTGAACGTCATGCTTCGGGAACAAGCTAGAGCGGCATTCGCCCTTGACACCCTCGTTATAATACATATTGTATATTGGAATTGCAGGCTGCGGGGACGCGTGGCCGCTGAAAGGGAGGCTGCCCATGGATATCGCTCCGGTCGGCAAGAAATCCGTTTGCATTGACGATCTGCGCCGCAGGATCCTGACTAACGAACTGGATCCCGGCTCCTATCTCGATGAAGTGGAAATCGGCGAAACCTATGGCATCTCGCGCCCACCCGTGCGAGAGGTTTTGCGTCAGCTTGCTGGCGAAGGCTATGTCGTCTTACATGAGAACCGGGGCGCTCAAGTAGCCCCCATGAGCCACAAGACGTTGCGCAATTTCTTCATGGCCGCGCCGATGATTTATGCGGCGGTGGCCCGGCTTGCCGCACAACACGCGTCTCCCGCCCAAGTCGAACGCATGAAGCAGATCCAACGGTCTTTCCGTGTGGCCATCCGCAATGGTGACGTGACCCAACGTGCGCTTCTCAATGAACGTTTTCATGCTGCCATGGGCGAAGTGGCTGACAATGAGTACCTTTTGCCGAGCCTGCGCCGCCTGCTCATTGACCATACTCGTATCGGCATGACGTTTTACAACCCTCGGCAAACCAGCCTGTCAAAGCAGCAGGCCACGGCAGCAGACCAGCATGACCAGTTTATTGAACTGATCGCGGCAGGTGATGCCGATGCCGCAGCCGACCTCGCTGTGGCCCACTGGGAGCTATCGCGCGCCCAGATCGAAAATTTTGTCACGCCAGAAAGCATTCACATCCCGCTTGGCATACCACCAAACGGAAAGGAAAAGGTAACAGCATGAAGTTCGAGGGCATCTACACGCCAGTCATCACACCCCATCAACCAGATGGCTCAATTGATCGCGACGGGTTCTGCGCCATGGTTGAGTTTCTGGTTTCGTCCGGCGTTCATGGCATCATCAATGGTGGATCGACAGGCGAATACTACGCGCAATCCATGGAAGAGCGCTTGGAGTTGGCCAAGCTGGCAAAGCAGGTCATCGGAAAGCGAACCGCCCTCATTATCGGCACGGGTGCCATTCGTCTCTCCGATTCCCAACAGGTGGCGGAAACTGCGGCCAAGATCGGTGCCGATGCAATCCTCGTCGGTTCACCTCCTTATGCGGTGCCGACTGAACAGGAGAACGCGCTCAACGCGCTAGCCATCGACCGAGCCGCAAACCTGCCGATCATGCTCTATAATTATCCCGGTCGCATGGGCATCCACATGGGTGAGGAATTTCTGGATCGTGTCGGACGTTCACGCAATTTCTGCGCAATCAAGGAAAGCTCTGGTGATATTAACCGCGTGCATTTGCTAGCCCGTGATTATCCGCACATTCAAATGTCTTGCGGCATGGATGATCAGGCACTGGAATTTTTCGCATGGGGTGCGCGGAGTTGGGTGTGTGGTGGGTCCAACTTCCTACCGCTAGAACATATGGCACTCTACAAGGCCTGCGCGATTGATGGCAATTTCGACAAGGGCCGCAGCATTATGTCGGCCTTGTTGCCGCTTATGGGCGTGCTTGAACAGGGCGGAAAATTCGTTCAATGCATCAAGCATGGTTGTGAAATGAACGGCCTCAAGGCCGGGCCGCCACGACCCCCGCTGAAACCCTTGAACAAAGACGACAAGCGCCAACTGGAACAAGTGGTGCAGGTGCTGAAGCGCACCATCGCTGAAATCGCTGCGGAGAAGTGACATGACCGGATTGCTGACCACCGAAGAATATAAGGCAGTTGCCAAGGGCCTCTCGATTCCCACCCAAGCCTTCATCAATGGCGCATTCCGTCCGGCCCAGTCTGGTCGTACCTTTGAAACACACAACCCAGCAACAGGACAAGTTCTTGCCAAGATCGCTGCCTGTGATGCTGCCGATGTGGACTTTGCCGTCAGCAAGGCCCGCGAAGCCTTCGATGATGGGCGCTGGTCGCGCCTGCATCCGCGTGAGCGTAAGGAAACTCTGATCCGCCTGGCCAAATTGATCAAGCGCAATGCGCGCGAACTGGCTGTGTTGGAAAGCCTTGATAGTGGCAAGACGATTTTCGACTGCGAAACTGTTGATGTGCCAGAGACCATCAACTGCCTCACGTGGCACGCGGAGCTGATTGACAAGATCTATGATCAGGTGTCGCCTGCTTCCGACAATCATATCGCCATGATCGTGCGTGAACCGGTGGGTGTCGTAGGCCTCGTGTTGCCGTGGAACTTCCCATTGCTGATGCTGGCGTGGAAGATCGGCCCTGCTCTTGCTGCTGGCTGCTCGGTGATCGTCAAGCCAGCCGAGGAAACTTCACTGACAGCATTACGCGTAGCAGAGCTTGCGATTGATGCAGGTATTCCGGCGGGCGTGTTCAATGTTGTGCCGGGCTCAGGGCCAGATGTTGGTGAACCTTTGGGCCGCCATATGGATGTTGATGCAGTTTCATTCACAGGCTCGACTGAAACCGGTCGCCGTTTCTTGCGCTATGCAGCGGAATCAAATCTCAAGGAAGTAACACTTGAAATGGGTGGCAAGAATCCGGCTGTCGTGCTGGACGATGCTGAAAATATTGACCGTGTGGCTGCTCACATCGTGACCGGAGCATTCTGGAATATGGGCGAGAACTGCTCGGCCTCTTCGCGCCTAATCGTACAGAGGGGCATCAAGGATGAACTTTTAAAACGCATCTACGCCCACGCCCGCGAATGGCCGATGGGTGATCCACTTGATCCGGTCAACCGCGTGGGTGCGCTGGTGTCACCGGCACATTTTGATAAGGTTTGTTCCTATCTCGGCAAGGGCGCCAAGGTGCTGATGGGTGGCAAGGCAGAAAAAGGATTTGTCGAACCGACAATCATCGACATTGCTGACCGCAACGCGCCGCAGGCGCGCGAAGAAATCTTCGGTCCAGTGCTTTCAGTGCTAACGGTCGAGAGTTTTGACGAAGCCATCGCTTTGGCCAATGACACGGAATACGGTCTTGCCGCGTCCATCTTCACGTCAAATGTCAAACGCGCATTGCGGGGTGCACGCGCCATCCGCGCTGGCACAGTCACCGTCAACAGCTTCGGTGAAGGCGATAATTCAACGCCTTTTGGTGGTTTCAAATCATCGGGTTTTGGCGGACGCGACAACGGCATTCATGCCCACGACCAATACACCCAGGTCAAGACCATCTGGATTGATCTCGCTGATGACGGAGATCAGGCTGTCGCATGAGCAATTATACGGCGCGGCGCACGCCCGTGCATCGCGGGCCTGCGGCGTGGAGCGCAATCCTGCCCGGACAGGATGCACCTGTTGAACTAGATGCGGATGTATCAGCCGATGTCGTGATCATCGGCGCGGGTTTTGCTGGGCTTTCCGCAGCGCGGCGCATCTCGCAACTTGCACCGCAAGCACAGATTACCGTGCTTGAAGCAGGACGCATTGCAGAAGGTGCATCGGGACGCAATTCCGGTTTCATGATTGATCTGCCGCATGAGCTGTCTGCGGAAGGTTACGCGGTACAAGGTGCCAACAGCGATAGCACAATGATTGCCCTCAATCGTCAAGCCATGGCCTTCGCCAAGGCGGCAGTTCAAGCATACAGTATCAACCCAGCCTATTTTGATCCTGCGGGAAAAGTAAATGGTGCTGTCGGTGCCAAAGGCGATGACCACAACCGCAGCTACGCCAAACATCTCAGCACTCTCGGTGAGGTCAGTGAGATGCTCGATTCCAAGGCAATGTTTGAACTTACTGGCAGCCGTCACTATGTGTCTGGGCTTTTCACGCCGGGCACCACGATGTTGCAGCCCGCTGGATATGTGCGTGGCCTCGCACGCGGGCTTCGCCGGGACGGCGTCACCATTTACGAAAATGCCCCGGTGCTGAAAGTCGATCAGGATGGCAATGGATGGACTCTCGCAACAGCAAAGCATCGCGTCAGCGCTGACAAAGTCATCATTGCCAACAACGGACATCTGGAAAGCTTTGGCTTTGCCGAACAGCGCCTGATGCACATCTTCCTCTACGCCTCAATGACAGTTGATCTCAGTGGAGAGGCGTTAAAGAAATTAGGCGGCCAACCACGCTGGGGCATCACGCCTTCTGACCCCATGGGCACCACCATGCGGCGGATCGATACCGCACAGGGTGGCAACCGCATTATCACCCGCACCTGTGCTAGTTTCCTTCCAGACATGGAAGTGAGCGAAGCGGCGCTGCAACGCACGGCGAAAGTTCACCGCGAAAAATTTAATCAGCGCTTTCCGGCGCTGAACGATATCGCGATGGAATACACGTGGGCAGGCCACCTCTGCCTCAGCCGCAACGGCGTTGCCGTGATGCGTGAACTCGACCAGAACCTCTTCTCCGCGTGCGTTCAAAATGGTCTCGGCACAGCACGCGGCACTCTCACCGGCATCGGCGCTGCCGAACTGGTGTGTGGTGTCACCAGCGACATCACGCAATACTTTACGGCGGAGGCAGAACCAACACGTCTTCCGCCACCTCCGATCTCAACGATCGGTGCCAATCTCTTCTTGCGCTGGCAAGAATGGAAAGCAGGTAACGAATGAAAGATGTTGAACCTCTGGCTTCTGGACAACGCTGTTGACATTGCAGCCCCTTTTATTCCCGCGCAGAGTTACCTCGGAGGGGCGCCATCGATTTCAACATGGCGACCACCAATGCGTCGCGGCGCTTTGTGAGAATTTCCTGAGACTCACCCTTCGCTTCGGCTTGCACGCCCGATACCAGCAATTGAACTACCTCTGGGGAAAAGTGCAGGTCTCCCAGATCATCCCACCACCGATTATAACTGTCCATGTAGCGTTCACAGTAAGAGGCTAGACCCCCTTCACCTGCTGCAAGATTAAACAACATGTTTGGCCCCATCGCCGCCCAGCGCAATCCCGGTCCCGCCCATACTGCCTTGTCGACATCCTCGACGCTCGCAACACCAGTCTTGATCAAGTGAATCGCTTCCCGCCAAAGAGCTGCCTGAAGCCGGTTGGCCACATGACCCGCAACTTCGCGATGAAGACGTATGGTCACTTTTCCGACAGATTCATAGAAATGTTCTGCCAGTTCGACGACGCCATCGGTCGTACGACTGTTCCCCATCACTTCGACCAGCGGAATCAGATGCGGCGGATTGAAAGGATGACCGAGCACGAAACGCGACGGATTTTTCCAGCCGACCTGCATCTCGCTTAATGTCAGGCCCGAAGCCGAAGTCGCCACCACAACATCGGAAGATAGTGCACCCTCGATCTCACGGAAAAGCGCATGCTTAATCTCAATTCTTTCAGGCACGCTTTCCTGGACAAAATTTGCCCCCTGAACCGCATCAGCAGCGGACTTGTGGAAGGTCAGGCTTTTCGTGTCGCTTTTGACCATTCCAAGCTCTTGCAGCGTAGGCCAAGCTCTCTCGATATATGTCCGGACAAACCTTTCCACATCTGGCGAAACATCATAGACAGCAACACTGCGGCCAGATGCGAGAAAGAGAGCTGCCCAACTGGCGCCGATCACACCAGCACCGACAACTGCAACATGTTTGAAATCTGTCATTTTACTGTTCCTTCTAAAGATGTCTGAAGCTCTGTTGCATATGGGTCTGGCAATTCAAGACAAAAACCAAAAGTTTCGAGCTTCCTTCGACTAGAGTTGTCTCATAAGCCGGTTGGCATCGTAAATAGCAGCGTGTGTATTACGCGCTGACACCGCATCACCAATGCGGAACAGCTGGAAGCTGGCATCCTGATGTGTGTAAACATCCTGCGGCTGACCATTGATCAGCTTTTGGTAGTTCACAGAACCCTCGTTCTTCGACAACGGTTTTAATTCGAAATAGAGATCATCGCTCGGACGTGTCCCGTGATTGACGATGATCTGGTCGTGGGTCTGCTCCTTGCTGATCCCGCCATAGTCGCTACCGATGGTGGCAATGAGCTGGTTGCCACTGCGGCGAACAGCTTCAAGAAGAAATGTAACAGTGAATGTCGTTTGCCGCTTCTGCAATTCGCGCATGTAAGGCACAAGGTTCATTGCCATGACTTCCGGTGCAAAAGATCTGTCGCGCGTCATGACCTCGACTTTGGCGCCGGATTTCGCTACGATTTCTGCTGCCTGCAACCCGGCATGGTCGCCAGCATCATCATAGATCAAGACGTTAGACCCCGGCCGCACATCGCCGCTGATAATATCCCAGGCCGAAACAACGAGATCATTTCCTGCTGTCAAGACTTCCGTGTGGGGTAAGCCACCTGTTGCGATGATCACCACGTCTGGATGTTCTGAGGCCACCGTCTCTGCCGTACCCCAAGTATTGTAGTGTATGGTAACATCAAGCGCTTCGCACTGCGCCACACGCCAATCAATGATTCCCATCATCTCGCGTCGACGCGGGCTCTGTGCAGTGAGAAGTATTTGACCGCCAGCTTTTGCGGAGGCTTCAAAAACAACGACATCATGGCCGCGCTCGGCAGCAACGCGCGCCGCCTCAAGCCCACCCGGCCCTGCACCCACCACAACGACTTTCTTTTTGGTTGTCGCTTTTGCAATATCGTGTGGCAACGTTTCTTCACGGCCCGTTGATGGATTGTGAATGCACAATGCCATGCCACCTTGATAGATACGATCAAGGCAATAGGTCGCGCCGACACACGGGCGAATATCGTGCTCCCGTTTTTCGATAATCTTGCGCACAATATGCGGATCGGTCATATGCGCCCGTGTCATTCCCACCATATCCACCAGCCCGGTAGCAACGGCATGCCTCGCCGTAGCAACGTCTGGGATGCGTCCGGCGTGGAATATGGGAAAGCGCGTGGCTGCACGGATTTGCCCGGCAAGATCGAGATGCGGCGCGCTGCGCATGCCTTGAATGGGGATCATATCCGTTAGCCCTGCATCGGTATCGATATGACCGCGAATTACATTGAGATAGTCAATCAAACCGCTGTCTTTGAGCAGCTGGGAGATTTCCAGCCCATCTTCGATGGTGGTGCCACCAGCCAAGTCTTCATCAGGCGTGTAACGCACGCCCAAGATGAACTTCTCGCCCACCTGCTTGCGCACGGCACCCAACACTTCCATAAAAAATCGCATCCGGTTTTCAAGCGAGCCGCCATACGGCGCATCCATCGTGTTAGTCAACGGAGAGACGAATTGGTCAATAAGGTGGCCGTTGGCTTGCAGTTCCACACCGTCCATGCCGCCCGCCTTCATGCGGTCTGCGGCGGCGACATAGTCCTTGATGATGCGCGCGATGTCCCACTCCTCCATCTTCTTGGGGAAAGCGCGGTGCGAGGCCTCGCGGTTGTGAGACGGCGAGACAGCAGGCAACCATTCTCCTTTGTCCCAACGTGTGCGTCGGCCAAGGTGGGTGAGTTGGATCATGATGGCAGCACCCTGCTCGTGCACGGCATCCGTCATCTCTTTCGTCCACTTCACCACTTCATCTTTCCAGACCAGAATGTTGTTGAACACCGGCGGGCTGTCGATGGAAACGGCGGCAGAGCCTGCCGTCATGGTCATGGCCACGCCGCCTTTGGCGCGTTCCACGTGATAGGCGCGGTATCGTTCTTTAGGCATGCCATCTTCTGCATAGGCCGGCTCATGCGAGGTGGTGATGATACGATTGCGAAGCGTGAGGTGCTTGAGCTGGAAGGGTTGCAGCAAAGGGTCAGTCGACATCTGGAAGACTCCGGCAAATGGGTTTGAGAAAACCCACGCTATAAAAAATGTACATTAGTGTCAATAAAAATGACATTGATGTACATTTAACTTGTTTCTTGCAAAAACCTTTGTTACGCATGTCTAATGGAAACCTTGGTGAACGACAGTGGCTGGCGCGGCTCTGTCGATCTGTGGCTTGGAGCGGCCTATGAGCTGTTCCTTGAATCCGGCATTGATGCGGTCAGAATTTTGCCGTTGGCTAAAAAGCTCAATCTTTCGCGCACAAGCTTTTATTGGTTCTTCAAAGATCGCCACGCGCTGTTGGACTTGCTCATTTCAAAGTGGCGCGAAAAAAACACTGGCAATATTATCAAACAGGCGAGCACCTATGCTGAAACGATTGCTGAAGCGGCTTTGAATGTCAGCGATTGTTGGTTTGACCCTGCCCTGTTTGACTCCAAACTTGAATTTGCAGTGAGAAGCTGGGCGCTCCAATCAAAAGAAGTTCAGGCCGAAGTCGAAAGCGCTGATCAACAGCGTCTTGCTGCACTCGCCCACATGTTCAAGCGCTTTGGCCATGATGACATGTCGGCAGATGTTCGGTCACGTACGATCTATCTTCTGCAGATTGGATACATCTCCATGCAAACGTCTGAGGCAAAGGCTTTGCGCATGAAGCGGATACCCACCTACGTCGAGGTCTTCACAGACCGCGCTCCCA
This sequence comes from Aestuariivirga sp., assembly GCA_043779145.1. Lineage (GTDB taxonomy): Bacteria > Pseudomonadota > Alphaproteobacteria > Rhizobiales > Aestuariivirgaceae > Aestuariivirga. The sequence goes on from JAYWEV010000276.1 coordinate 11,752, forward strand.
AACCACGAGAACTCGCGCGTTTTTATGCCCGCCATGAATATTTTGAAGCAAAAGCTGGAGAAATCGAATGAAGACACTTATGAAAATTGGAGTCATTGGCGGCGGTGGTTGGCTCGGCCAAGCCATCATCAAGGCATTACTTGATGCAGGCACCGTTACACCTGCGGAACTGGGGCTTTCATATCGCAACAAGGCACCAGATACAAATCCCGGCCTATTTGTTACCCAAGACTCTCAAGAACTTGCCGATGCATCTGACGTGATCATCATGTCGGTGCGCCCTGCCGATTGGCCCGCCGTAATCATATCCGCCAAGGGCAAGCTTGTCATTTCGGTGATGGCCGGAATCACGCTGCAGCAACTGGTTGACCAGACACACACCGCCCGCGTGGTTCGGGCTCTGCCAAATGTTGCCGCTCAAATCCGCAAGTCATACACGCCATGGGTCGCAAGTGCAGAAGCGACTCCTGAAGATCGCGTGATTGTAGCGCGCATATTTGGGGCGTGTGGTGCCTGCGATGAAGTGGGTGCTGAGAGCCACATTGACTATTTGACTGGTCTTACAGGTGCTGGTCCGGCTTATCCTGCCCTTCTTGCGCAAGCTCTTATGGCAGATGCGATTTCACACGGCATTCAACCTGATACCGCGCAGCGCGCAGTGACAGAGCTTCTCATCGGCACTGGTCGATTGCTTGAAGCTTCGCGCCAGAATCCTGCTGACATTGTGCAAGAATTCGTTGACTATCGTGGCGTAATCGCAGCCGCAATAAACGCGATGCGTGAAGCTGGCTTTGATGCCGCTGTTGGCAAGGGGCTCGCAGCTGCACTCCAGAAATCATTGACGATCGGAAAGTAAACATCATCATTCCTCCACGCAACGCGCTGCTTCGTTAATGAGCCACGATTGAAGAGTTTTTGCGGCGGAGGAAAGTTCACGATTGTCATTCCACGTCAGATAATAATTTCCGGGTGACGGCAGAACCAAGTCTGTAAATCTCACCATGGACTTACCCGGTAACGACAGTTCCTTACTGCACACGTAGCGCACACGACGCCCTTTAACTTATTGATTTTACTGATTTGTCATTCCCATCCATCACTGGAACGATTTTGTGAAGTGGAATGCATTTACGAGAAGAGCGAGTTGACCGCAGGAACCTCATTTTCTTTCACTTGCCACTCTACTGCATGTTATTGCACGCAGTGCACTCCCCATTGTTGCACCCGTTGCGCACACAAGGGTTTCTGCACAAACGATGTTAAGTTTCAGACCAACCTTGCAGAGCGAAGGGATTGAGGAATTGGCGGCCCCAAAGGAAAGCTCGATCCACCTCAGTCAATCCCGCTTCATCACAAACTTGGTTCCAGTTGGCGCGAATGTTTGCGAGCTGCAGATTAATGATTGCGTGTGCGCGATCAACGTTTAGCAAGAATTGGGGTGCCGCTTGCATGGAAAGCGTCAACTGACTGAGCCTTTTATTACTCGTAATGAGCATGGCTTGGGTCGCTTCGCCACCCGTCCGGCCTTGTGGGCAAATGTCATAGGCTGGAGTGAGCGTGAGGTCACGGCCATCCCAGAACGCCGCATGATTGCGGGCGTGATCGTCAGTGTTTCCGACGAGGATATTAAACACCATCCGTCCAAAGAGCTCTTCGAGCGTCTGTTTGGGGTTGGTGAAGCGATGACGGATCAAGATCGAAAGATCTTCATAGCTCGCATAGCGAGCGTCCAGCTCGTCAAGTTCAAGCATCGTTAGTGCTGACACAAGTGCTCTTCGCGTCCAGCCAACTTTGACAGCAATGCGGTCAAAGCGTTCAATCAATAGAACATCTTTGCCCAGACCTTTTGTCAATTTTACAGGGGCAACATTGAGGCCGACAATCTGCGCAAGCCGCATGGCAACAAACTCAGCTTTGACAACATTGTATAGGTCGTTGCTTGCTGAGAATTTGGCTATGAACTTTTGCTTGTTCCTTTCGATCAAAGCCTTCGGACGTGCCCCACCGAGAGACGAGCCATGCTGGAGAGCCAGATCAAGATCAGGGGAAAGCGGCACGCCTTTTTCGACGCGTTCAGCTGATTGCATCAGTTCTTCAAGCGTCGCATTGGCCTGCTGTCGCGGTACAAAAGTTGTCGCCGAGCGTTGAAAATCAAGTGCTCCAATACGATCCGATCCGGACTCCAAAAGATAGGTGAGTTCATCTAGTTCAGCTATGCTGGCATCTTGTCCCTTCAAACCCAATGTGCGATTGACGATGACGCGACGGCCCCATGCATCAGGTGATGCATCACGGATGCAGCTTGGCAATTGCAATTTATCATGCAGCGGAAGTTCACCCAGTTTCAGCGGCAGTTCTGGATCATAAATCGCTATGGCATTGGCGCGGGCAACGTAGCTTTGACCATAGTTGAACATCAGCCTGCCGTCATTTTGCCGCGCAATGCGGCCAGCAACGACGGCCTGCGTTTCATCGGGCAGCCAAATCCAAACATAAGCCTCTTCATAACGATGATCAGAAGTCATCCTTCACCACCGTTCTGTTTTTGCGAATGGATTTTGGCAGGAGCCGCAGTTTCTCTTCCTGCTCAGTCATACGCATCGTTAATCGACCGCGATCCTCTTCGAACAGCGGCACCCCCACGATGGCAGCAGCTTCAAATACAAGGCCGATGCCACAGCGTGGATCACCCTGTTCGATCCGCCGCAGTAAATCACGCGACGCTCCAACCCGTTCAGCAAGCTGCGCAACACTGAGCTTGCGTTCAATCCGATGGGTACGGATCAGTTGACCGAGCACGACAATGGCTTCCCGCCCATAGCGAGAATAGGTTCGTGCAGGTGCTGGGCGTGGAGTGGTCGGCAATCCCATGGTTCCTTGTGTTGTCCAGCTCGATACCAGAATAATGGATCAAAGTCAATAATTTGCTTACAGGTAAGCCTTATAGTCTAATATGACGCTTATAAAAGTCATTTAAATCACTTGAGCAAGTAATCTCCCTATTCCAGCCGCTTTGATCAAAGCGCATCCGCGAGACTTTGCGAAATTTGATCTGCTGCTGCAAGTGAATGATCAGCAGCGAGGCGGGATGTCGTGAGCAATGAAGCGCTCACCAAGCTCAGCAATTGAATAGCCCCAAGATTTGCAGACACTTTGCCCCTTTAAAATGAGGCAAGGAGAAGATCATGGGACAAGGTAATTTCACTGAAGACTTCAAGTTGGATGCAATCAAGCAGATAACCGAACGCGGACATTCAGTTGCGGATGTTTCGAAGCGTTTAGGTATGAGTACACATTCACTTTACAGCTGGAGGAAGCGGTATGCTGCTTCTTCCCCTGTAGTGATGAAGGAGGATCAGTCAGCAGATATCCGGCGGCTGAAGCAGGAGCTGGCCCGTGTCACTGAGGAGCGCGGCACTTTGAAAAAAGCCACCGCGTATTTCGCCAAGGATGCAAAATGAGATACGCGTTCATCAAAGGGCATCACCAACAGTTCAATGTCCGCAGCATGTGCAGCATGCTTACTGTTCATCCCAGCGGGTTTTATGCTTGGCTGAAGCGACCCTTCAGCAAACGAGCTTTGGAAGATGAGCGACAAACTGAGCTGCTTAAGCATGCTTGGGAAGACAGCGGCAAGGTTTATGGCTACCGCAAGCTTCATGATGATCTTCAAGACCAAGGTGGAGGCCTGCTGCCCAGTCGGTGCTGATCCACTCCGACCAAGGCTCGCAGTTCACCGGCATCGACTGGGCATCATTCCTGAAGCAACACAATCTTGAACACAGCATGAGCCGCAGAGGGAACTGCCATGACAACGCTGTTGCCGAAAGCTTCTTCAATCTTTTGAAGCGCGAACGTCTCAGACGCAGAACTTACAAAACCAGAGACGACGCGAGGCAGGATATATTCGACTACATCGAGATGTTCTATAATCCGCAACGCAAACTTGCTAGAAACGAGATGCTGTCACCAGTAGAGTTTGAGACACGACAAAAACTGAACCCGCAGGGTGTCTAACAAACTAGGGGCTATTCAATATGTTAAGCGACTATTCCAATAGACTGCGATTGGTAGCAACACTATTTAATCACTCCCACTCGATCGTCCCCGGAGGTTTGCTGGTTACATCATAAACCACGCGGTTGATGCCCTTGACCTCATTGATGATGCGCGTTGCTGTGCGACCCAAAAAGTTCATATCAAATGAATAGAAATCAGCCGTCATGCCATCAACTGATGTCACAGCGCGCAAGGCCAATACGCGGTCATAAGTGCGCCCATCTCCCATCACGCCGACAGTTTGCACGGGCAATAACACTGAGAATGCTTGCCAGATTTTATCATACAAACCAGCTTTGCGAATTTCTTCGATGTAAATCGCATCGGCCTTTTTCAAAATCTCAAGCTTTTCGCGCGTCACACCGCCAGGCAAACGGATCGCCAAACCAGGCCCGGGAAATGGGTGGCGGCCAATAAAATGCGCAGGCAAACCAAGCTCTTGGCCCAGCCTTCTCACTTCATCTTTGAAGAGTTCGCGAAGTGGTTCAACCAGCTTCATGTTCATACGCGCGGGCAAGCCACCCACATTGTGATGGGACTTGATGGTGACAGATGGTCCACCCGTGAACGAAACGCTTTCAATCACATCAGGATACAAAGTTCCCTGCGCCAGAAAATCAGCACCACCAATTTTCTTGGCCTCGCGCTCAAACACCTCGATGAAAAGCCGGCCGATTGTTTTGCGCTTGGTCTCAGGATCAACTTCGCCTTCCAATGCACTGATGAATTCATCCGATGCATCCACATGCACCAATTTCAGATTATAATGCTCGCGGAACATCGCCACAACATCAGCGGCCTCGTTCATCCGCATCAAACCATGATCGACCAAAACGCATGTGAGCTGATCACCCACTGCTTCATGAAGTAACAATGCTGCGACGGATGAATCAACGCCACCCGAAAGCCCACACAACACGCGGCCAGTTCCAACCTGTGCGCGGATTTTTGCAATAGCCTCTTCGCGAAAAGCCTGCATCGTCCAATCTGGTTTCAGTCCTGCCACTTTGAACAAGAAGTTTTTGATCAGTGCGGCACCATCAGGCGTGTGCACAACTTCGGGATGGAACATGGTGGTAAAGATTTTACGCGCCTCGTCCGAAGCAACAGCAAAAGGCGCGTTTTCAGACGTGGCTTTCACCGTGAATCCAGCGGGTAGCTTCGTCACACGGTCACCATGGCTCATCCAAACGGGATAGCGCTTGCCAACGTCCCACAGCCCATCAAACAAAGCGCTTCTCTCAAGCACCTCAATTTCGGCTCTGCCAAATTCTGCGGCATGCCCGCCCTCAACGTCACCACCCAGCTGAACTGCCGTTGTCTGTTGGCCATAGCAAATCGACAAAACCGGCAGCTTCGAGTCAAAAATGATTTGCGGCGCACGCGGTGAACCTGCCCGTGTAACCGAATCTGGCCCGCCTGAAAGGATGACCGCTTTTGGTTTTAAACGGTGAAATGCAGCTTCTGCACTTTGAAACGGAATAACCTCAGAATAAACCCCGGCCTCACGCACGCGCCGCGCGATGAGCTGCGTAACTTGGGAGCCAAAATCGACAATTAAAATGTTCTCATGCATGGCGGGCGATTAAGGCATTGAGGCGGAGTCTGCAAGGTCAGATCAAAATATCCCACAACAGCTTTAAGTTAAGCCCGATGATCAACGCCGCTATTGCCACCGAAATACCCGTCAACCACTTCGGCGCAACCATCTCGCCCATTTTCGCCCTACTAGCCGTGAACATCACCAATGGCACAACCGCAAACGGCAGCTGAAACGCCAAAACAACTTGGCTGAAAATGAGGAGGAAACCAGTTCCGTTTGCACCGTAATAAATTGTAACCGCCGCCGCTGGCACAATGGCCACCGCACGGGTGATCAAACGGCGCATCCAAGCTGGCAGACGAATGTTCAGGAACCCTTCCATCACAATCTGGCCAGCCAATGTGGCCGTGACTGTGGAGTTTAAACCGCAGCATAAAAGCGCAATGGCAAATAGCTGGGGTGCAAGCAAGGAACCCACCAGCGGTGCCAACATTTTGTGAGCGTCGCCTATTTCAGCAATGCCAGTGTTGCCAGACTTGTTAAAAGTTGCAGCTGCCAAAATCAAAATCGAAGCATTCACCAACAGAGCGAAACATAAGGCGAATGTGGAATCGAAAGTAGCAAAGCGCAGAGCTGATTTCTTCTCGGCCAAACTTTCCCCGTAAGCCCGCGTTTGAACAATGCCGGAATGAAGATAGAGATTATGCGGCATGACGGTGGCACCAATGATGCCCAGCGCCAAATAGAGCATTGCAGGATTGCGCAAGATATTGGTTGTCGGCGCAAAGCCCTTAATCACTTCAGCCCAATCGGGACTGGCCAATGCAATCTGAACCATGAAACAGACAAAGATCACGCCAAGCAACGAAATTATAAATGCCTCCACCCAACGGAAGCCCAATCGTTGCAATAACAAGATAACGAATACATCGAGCGCCGTGATGATGACTCCGATCTCAAGCGGAATTCCAAACAGGAGGTTTAGGCCAATTGCTGTGCCGACCACTTCAGCAATATCGGTGGCGATGATCGCCACCTCGGCAAAGACCCAAAGTATTAAAGCAACGGGCTTTGGAAACGCATCACGGCACGCTTGGGCCAAGTCGCGCCGCGAAGCGATGGCCAATCGGGCGCATAAAGATTGCAGAATAATGGCCATAATGTTCGACAACAATGCCACGAACAAAAGTGCGTAGCCAAATTGCGCGCCCCCGGCGATTGCTGTAGCCCAATTTCCAGGGTCCATATAGCCGACTGAAACGAGAAAACCAGGGCCGATGAATGCCAGCGCGCGTTTGAAAAAACCAGCGTTATTCAATACTGGCACAGAACGAAAAACATCCATTAGAGACGGTTCCGTATTTGCCCGTCGCCAATTTCCAGCTGGTTCAAAATTTCTCATTTAAAAAGTTTAGCATAGACTAAACCTTATGCAATAGGCTAAACTTGCTTGCATGAAAGCCAAGCGCCTGCAATCTGCCAAACTGCGATCAGCCGCCTTCAGCCGCACGCGCGCTGATCATCAAGCTGAAATTTCAGAGGATTATGTTGAGTTAATTGCTGAATTGATTGACGAAAAAGGCGAGGCTCGGGGCACTGATATCGCGCTGCGCCTGGGCGTTGCCAATGCCACTGTGGTTAAGACCTTAAAGCGCTTGCAGGATCAAGGTTTGGTGACCCAAGAGCCTTACCGTGCCGTTTTCTTGACCGGCGATGGCTGGAAGATGGCTGAGGACGGCAAACGCAAGCATGATATCGTCGAGAAATTTTTGTTGGCAATTGGAGTTCCTGAACCAACCGCGCGAATTGACAGCGAAGGTATTGAACATCACGTCAGTGTCGAGACATTAAAAGCAATGGCAAGGTTTTTAGTGCGGAGGCAGTAATCGTCCTCTCTCGTTTCTTTAACGGGAGAGGATAAAATTAAACAACCTTCTGCATCACCGCCACAAAGAACCCGTCAACGCCATGCTGCGCAGGAGTCAGCAATAAGGTGTTAGCTGAACCGTCCGCAGATTTTGGAACTTCGCCACCGATGGCATGCTTCCATTGCTCAACATAAGGAACAATTTTGAAATTCTTGTTTGCGACAAGAAACGCCTTCACCTGATCAGTGTTTTCTTCGGCCAACACAGAACACGTAATATAGACTAGGCGCCCGCCCGCTTTCACCAAAGCTGCCCCTTGCGCCAACACATCGCGTTGATCTTTCTGGCGCTGCTCAAGCTGCTTAGGCTGCAAACGCCATTTGGCATCGGGCTTGCGCCTCCAAGCACCTGAACCTGAACAAGGCGCATCGATCAACACACAATCAAAGCCGCCCATATCACCCAGTTTTGCACCTTCATCGGCGGCCACTACTTCAATATTGGTTGCACCAGAACGATTGATTCGTTCAAAAATCGGACGCAGGCGGTGCTTGTCTTGATCGTGCGCGACGAGTCGGCCCTTGTTTTTCATCATTGCCGCCAGCGCCAAAGTCTTGCCACCTGCACCAGCGCAAATATCAATGACCGACTCGCCCGGCTGAACGCCAGCCAACAGAGCAGCGATTTGCGAAGCTGAATCTTGCACTTCAAACCAACCAAGCCCATGCGCTGGCTCAACCTCAACATTCACATTGCGCGTTTCGTGCGTTGGCGATTCAATGCGCACGCTCAAAGGCGAAAGCGGCCCGGCCACCGCATTATGCTTGGCAAATGCTTCCAATAATTGTTCACGACTGGCCTTCAGCGTATTCGCGCGCATATCAATTGGCGCACGCATCGAAAGAGCTGCCCCCTCCTCTGCAGCACGCTCACCAAATACTGCCTGCAACGAAGGTTCCAGCCATTCTGGATAGTCACCCCGAATATGGGACGGCAAATCATCGCGCATCTCGCGTTCAAGTGCGGTTTTTTCCTTCGCCGTCAAAACACCGGGGCCAAATTGCTCCGTACACAGAGTTTCAATTTCACCAGGGGACATGTTCCACACATCACGCAGCACACCCAGCGCCAATGCGCGCGGCCTTCCGTCACCCATGCGCGACGAAGCCGTATTGCGCCTGCGCAGCACATCATAAACCAAGGTGCCAATGGCATGCCGATCAGTCGATCCTGCAAAACGGTGCGCCTTGCCCCAATCTTTCAGTGCCTCAGAAGCGGGGCGATGTTGTGTAAAAATATCGCTCAATATTTCGATCGCCGCGGCAACCCGTCCAGCAAGTCTCATAAATTATCCAATCACATAAAGTCGAAGAGCAAACCATGCCCACATTGCGCAAAGGCAAACGAGCCCCGCGATAAACGCATAAAACCGATCTGGCAATTTATTAGTGGTGACATGGATAAAGCTGTGAACCACGCGCGAGGCCAGAAACCCAAATGCCAAGACCACTTGAACCCTATCAACAAGCCCCACCGCAATCAAAATCGCAATGCAGGAATACCATACCATCGGCGCCTGAAATTGATTATCAAAATTATTGCTGATCTGCCGCAAGCGGTCAGGCCATTTACGGCTGTCTAAAACGATATCAGCACGCTTTGTTTCTCCGGAACTGAGAGAAGCGAACCGCGCCTTGCCCATGCGAATGCCAACAATTGTTATCAGCAAAAAATG
>JAYWEV010000277.1:0-3019 GCA_043779145.1 Aestuariivirga sp.
TCACATCTGGTGATCAATCCTCTGCTCAGAAACCGCGTGGCCATCGCCCATAAGAGTGTGACGGAAAATGGCACCACAAAAGTCGATGAAGAAACCATCGCAGGGATTGCCATCTATGCCACTGTGTCACCAGAGGTGGACGCCAAAATTGCCGAACAAACCAAAGCCGGCGTTTTCCCCTTGCGCTTGGCTCCGGAAGATTGGACCAGCGGAGACTTGCCGTGGCTCCTCGATGTAATCGCCGGAGACCGCGCCCAAGCCACCTCCGTGCTCGCCAATTTCCGCCAACTGGTGGGTGACAAGCCGATCAAAATCCACCCGATGGTGGCCAGGCTGATTGATCCGGCTGTGCTGGAGAAATTGAAACTGGCTTCGGCGGAACTCCAAACTGCGCCGTCCGCGCCCATGCCAGAAACAAAAGGCAACGCATAACAATGAACCGCCGCAGCCTCACGCAGTTTACAGGCCTTGCTAGTGCCGCCACGCTGCTGTCGGGGTGTGGCTGGGAATCACCTGATGAGTGGCGCAGCAAGATGACAGTGACGGTTTCAACCCCGCATGGTGATGTGAGTGGCAGTGCGGTGCGCTGGCACCAGTTTGCCATGGATCCCATTCTGCCACAGGGGCATTTTAAACAGCGCGGCGAAGCTGCGGTGGTGGACTTGGGTGAGGGGAAGTTTCTGTTTGCTTTGATCGAAGAAAGGAAGCCGCATGACTATTCGGTGTTTTATGGAAAGAACTTTCCTGAATCGGCACGGCTAGACCGCTTGCCGCCGCGCAAGGAAACGCTGGGGACGGATATGTATCCCATGCTGGTGACCTTCGGCAATCTGAGCGACCCTAAGAGCGTGAAGGAAGTGAAACCCTATGATTTGGCTGCAACCTTCGGTTCCGGCTATTCACTGAAATCCATCACATTGGAAATCACCGATGAGCCAGTGACGGAGGGCGTGGTGGAGAAGGTGATTCCGTGGATAGTTGGATATAAGGGCGAAATATTATCGCCCGACTTGCGACTGGGTTCTGGCAGCCACAACGCAAGTGATGTTTTGCCCATAGAAAAATTAGATCGTTTGAATTTTGTTTGGAGAATCCAATGAGCGCTGACGATAAAAAGAACTTGTTGCTCGCCATCCTCGAATTACGGTGACACCCCACTTAATTATTTGACTGACATCGCGCACCACCCTCGCTTGCTTGTTTTGCTGAGCAAAACAGGCTGCTCACACCCCGCGAGGGGAGAGAGTTGGGGCGGGTTGCGGTGGCAGTGCATTTAATTGCGTTTTCCGCTTCGGGTGAAACTCGTCGATTCTGCCGTGCGCTCCATTCATCTGGTCAACGCTCAAGTGCGAAAATTCCAGCAATAGACTCAAACCCGTGACTGGGCTATTTGGGCTGAACATTAATTGGACTTAAAAACGACATGTCTAACTTTGCTCAAGCCCGCACCAATATGGTTGATAGTCAACTTCGGCCTAACGGAATCACTGACATACGGATTTTAGATGCCATGCACGCTGTTATGCGCGAAAGCTTCGTCAGTCATGCCCAACAGAGCTTGGCATATATGGATGGCGATGTGCACTTGAGAGAAGCAACCAACGGCCCACGGTCTTTAATATCTCCCATGGTTTTCGCGCGCATGCTGCAAGTGGCCGAGATTCGTTCCAGCGACCGTGTTCTCGATATTGGATCTGCCACAGGCTATGGCGCGATGGTTTTGTCACATTTGGCGGCTCAGATTGTCGCTCTGGAGGGAGATTCCGGTTTGGCGGCCATTTCGCGTAAAAATCTCGCCAGTGTTGCAAATGTGACGCTTTTGGAGGGCGCGTTTGAGCTTGGCGCACCTGCAACCCAGCCATTTGATTTGATTGTGATTGAAGGATGCGTTCAAGAAGTTCCTAACGCTTTGTTTTCACAAGTAAAAGATGGCGGTCGCATTATTGCTGCGGTGGGGCAACCTGAAATGGCAAAATGCCTTGTCTATACGATTTCAGGGCAAACCCACACGCATAGGTTTGCATTTGATATCTCAATGGCACCATTAACCAGTTTTGGAACACCTAAACCGAGGTTTGCCTTTTAAGTTTATACACTTTAAATACCGAACTGCAAAAAGGGGTGCGGGCCTTTCACGTCGATTCGATTTCGTAATGTATAAGATTGCGAAGATGAGGCATGTGATAGGTTAGTGAGAACCTCAGATTGTTTGAACAAGAATATTCAAGGGTATCGACAGTGAAAATTGGTTTTCAATTGAAAGCAATCTTTTTAGCAGGGATTACATTTTTTGCGGTGCAAAATGTCGTTTTTGCAGAGACATTGGCCGACGCCCTGTCTGGCGCATATCATAACAATTCGACATTGGAAGCCGAACGTGCCCGCCAACGCGGAACCGACGAACTCGTTCCCCAAGCTCTCTCAGGTTGGAGGCCAACAATCACGGCACAGGGTTCGATTGGCCATGATTTATCAAACAGTACAAGTACTTTTGGGATCACAAATTATTCGGTCACAAATCCAAGGTCGTTGAGTATCCAACTCACACAACCGATATTCAGGGGTTTCAAGACAGTCGAAGGCACCGCACAAGCTGAAGCCAATGTGCAAGCGGGGCGTCAACAATTGCTGTCGGTTGAACAAACCACTCTTTCCAATGCTGTCCAAGCTTACATGAACGTTATCCAAGCGCGTGAAGTTCTCAGTTTGCGCCGCAAGAACGTAACTGTCTTGCAGTCACAGTTGAATGCTTCGAATTCCAGGTTCAAAGCAGGTGAGCTCACGCGCACAGACGTGGCACAATCTCGTGCCACGTTGAGCGGCGCTCAAGGTCAAGTGGCTTTGGCGATTGCTAATGTTCAGGCAGCTGAAGCAAATTATAAAACGGTTGTGGGCAGGGCGCCTGGTAAACTTGCGATGCCAAGATTGGCGCCGCGTCCCAAATCTCTCGAGAGCGCTTACCGCATTGCACAAGAGACAAATCCTAACATTCTCGCGGCCGCTCAAGTTCAACTTGCCG
>JAYWEV010000278.1:0-2998 GCA_043779145.1 Aestuariivirga sp.
GGCGGAAACGGAGGGATTCGAACCCTCGATACGCCTTACGACGTATGACGATTTAGCAAACCGTTGCCTTCAGCCACTCGGCCACGTTTCCGCACTAGATCAACCTGAACTTTGACGAAATATCAAAGTTCTGAAAAGTTGATCGAATAATAGACTTAGGGCGATTTTGACTTTTCTATGAAAAGTCAAAACGCTCTAGTGGGCTTTTGCCTTGATTTGTTCAGATGTGCAAGCGCTGGTGTGGTAAAAAATCAATTATCTAGAACAGTTAACTGAATCTTTGTGTGTTTGGCCGAATTGTGCTCTAAGTTAGATGTGTTTGATGAGGTAGTCCCATGCGATTGAAACAAATTTTATTAGTTGGTGCAGTTGTTTGCGGCAGTTTTGCCCCTGCTCTGGCGTATGAAAGTTTTATTCCGCTGGGAACTGGCTATTCAACGAACGTGAGCAAGCTTCCTTCCTTGAACAGCGATGCTCAATCATTATCGGCGCAAACCGATGTTTACGAAACTGAGATCTATCGTCGGGCTCTTGAACAGCGCAACCATAACAGCGCAATCAAAAGGTTTTTCTCAAACTCAGATTTTTCGACGCCAGATCCATTTGCATATTGATATGATCTGAAATGTTGCCCGCAGGAAAACTCTTGCGGGCTTTTTTTCGATTAGTGTAGAGTTAACATTGCGCGAGCTTGGCGTTGTGCTTCAGCCACTTCGCTGGTGGTCATTTCAGTGGCGATCTCGCAGCGATAGAGCTTGGCAGGTTCGTTGCCTTTCATTGCAGAAATATTGAACCACTTATGGGCTTCAATATTATTTTGGAGCACATCGCGGCCTAAGCAATATTTCATGCCGAGCTCGAACAATGCATCTGCTGAATTACTCATCGCGTCAAAATTGTTTTCAATCGTGTTCATGTTAATCCCATCCTGTATTTCGGTCGCGTTGTTGCAACTCGTTGGATGTAAAGTTGCTCCAAGGTTTTGAAGACAGCGTTAAGTGACAGGCTTAAGGAAAATTGAACACGGCAGTGTGGTGAAATCTATCTCCGCAATATCAGTGATTAAAATCAACCACTTACCTAAATTTAAAACTTAATTTACTGCAATTTCTTTAGGTTTGATTCATCATCGCGCACGCTTTAGCGTTTTATTTTGTTGGCACTGCGAGGGTGATAGCAATTGGGAAATGGTCAGATCCGGCATATTCGCCGATCTTCTGATGGTCGAGCGCTTTGATGCCTTTGCTTACAAAAATATGATCGATGGCCAGTTGCGGAAAACCATAAGTGGCCGACCACGTGGGAAGGTTGGTTAGGCGTTCCAGGTCTAAACCTTCTGCCAGTGTCTGGGTGATGCGCGAAAATGGCGTGGCATTAAAGTCGCCCATCAAAACAAATGGCCCGTTTTCACTTTCCATATATTTTATGAACGCATTGATTTGTTTGAGCTGCGAACGCTGGTGCGGAAAGCGGTTTGTGTGCAAACCATAGATATGCACATTTCCGAATTCGGCCCCGAGTTTTGCGCTGACAAAAGCCGGCCCAGCCCATTGGTATTTCACAGTAAAATCTGAAAGCGGGGTTTTTGAAATGATTGCAAAATCGCAATCAACAATTTGCAGGCAGCTTTCCTGATACGGATATCTTTCGCGAAGGCTGCTGAGCACCGCAATTTTTGTTTGATCGAACTCAACCAAAACCATGACATCAGGATCAAGACGCAGAACCTCACGCGCAATTGCAGCATGATTTTTATTGTTGCCGTATGTATTGAAGCTTGCAACACGCAGCGCCTTTTCACCCGCGCCAACAGGTTTGAGTGTCGTATCTTTCGCGCTCGAAACATAATACGGCCAGATGCTATATCCAGCCACCAGCAATGCCAACAAAACGGCAGCCACCAATGTTTTGTAGCGCGGTGACGCCAGCCCGAGAAAGCTGGCAAGCGCTAGAAAGAAAAACTGAATCCAGAATTGGGCAAAAATATCAAAGCCAATCCAGAGTTGGCCCAGCCTTGCGGCGAATAATCCTGCTAAACCGATTGCGGCACCAACCATAGCGCCGCTCCAGTCGCGGTGCTTGTGACGTTTAGCCTGTTCCTGCAGCGGTGTTTTATTTTGGTTCGCGGGGCTTGGGAAGAGATGAGAAGTCACGCCAACATCCTAAAACCTGTTCAAGTTAGTCTGCTCTCCATCGGCAGAAGTTGCTCTGGTGTAGCAAAACCCGGCAACTCTTCAAACCTCTTCTTCCAAGCAATCACATGCGGATAATGCATAACATCCACACCACCTTCTTGGGCGTATCGCAACACGCCGTATATCGCGATATCAGCAATTGAGGTTTTCTTTGCGCCAATCCATTCGTTCTTCGCCAATTCATGTTCAAGAACGGAAAGAGCAGCTCGCGCTTCCGTGTCATACATTGTGCGCGTTTCATCGCCAAACTGACGTGTGCCGCGCGCCCTCGCCCGCAGACGGAAAATAGGGATCGCAAGTTTGTCCCACGCCCAGAAGAGCCATTCGGTGACGCGTTGTTTTTCGACGGGTGACTTTCCCTCAAATTTGCCGAGCACTTCGGAAAGGTGAATGAGAATTGCGGCAGATTGCACGGCCATCAGCTGGCCATCACGCAAGGCTGGCACTTGGGCAAAGCGGTTCTTCACCAAATAATCAGGTTGCTTATGTGCGCCTTCGCGCAAGTTCACGTGGATATAGGAGAATGGGTGCTTACACAGTGAGAGCATCAGTGCAGAAGTATAGGTCGGCCCCGACGTGGCAAAACCATAAAGCGTGAAACGCTGCTTTTCAGCAGGCGTTGGCCCTCTTGCGGCTGGCACCTTGGCGGCGGCGGGGTTCTTGGTCGCTGGCTTTTTAGCCTGCACTTTTGGTGCGGCATTTTTCAATGGCATAGCCTTCACTTTTGCCCGCGCGGCTTTCTTGGCCATGGGAGCACTCTCCTATAATCATTTGTGTACTGATAATCAGCACACGGACTATAG
>JAYWEV010000279.1:0-7947 GCA_043779145.1 Aestuariivirga sp.
ATTGGGTATTCTCGGGAAACTCATCCGCGCCGGAGCGCGGCTGCACCAGGCGGGTTGCGGCGGCTGTATCGGCATGGGACAGGCGCCGGCCAGCGGGCGCATTAGCCTGCGCACCGTTCCCCGGAATTTTCCCGGCCGCTCGGGCACCAAGGAAGATCAGGTTTATCTGTGCAGTCCGGAAACCGCCGCCGCCTCGGCCTTGACCGGTGTGATCACCGATCCGCGCACGCTGAGCATGACCTATCCCCGCTTTAAGGAGCCGGGGACCAACCGCCTCAATACCGGGATGTTGGTTCCTCCCGCATCGGAAGGTGGGCTATATGCATTGGAGAAAGGCCCCAATATCAAACCGCTGCCGACCTTAGCGCCGCTGCCTGAGCAACTCGAAGGGCCGGTTTTATTAAAAATGGCGGACGATATTTCCACGGACGGAATCATGCCGGCCGGGGCCAAGGCACTGCCTTTCCGCAGCAATATCCCGGAACTCAGCAAATTTACTTTCAGCCCGATCGACGAGACCTACTACGCCCGAGCCATGGCTTGTCAGCAGCAGGGCTCGTTCGTCGTGGGCGGTGCCAATTACGGGCAGGGTTCGAGTCGCGAGCACGCCGCCCTGGCACCACGGTATTTGGGCCTTAAAGCGGTGATTGCGAAAAGTTTTGCCAGGATACACCTGCAAAATTTGAGCAACTTCGGCATCCTGCCCCTGACCTTTGTCGATCCGGCGGATTGGGAAAAGATCGCCCAAGGCGATGTGCTTTCTATCCCTGATGTGCGAAATGCCATCCGCAGAGCAAATCGGGTGAGTGTGATCAATCTGACCAAGAACGAGACCTATGAAACCGAGCACCCGCTGACGCTCCGCCAAGTGCAAATGGTGCTGGCGGGCAGCCTGATTAATCTGGTTCGGCAGAACCGGGCTTGAATTTATCAAGAAAGAAAGGGCCATGATTAGGGTTACGGTGACAGTGCACATATCTCTCGCAGCACGTCTCAACAATACCGCTACAAATGTGCCTTGTATTTCCCAATCCCATTCGCCCCCTTAATTCTTAGCTTAATCCACCATTCTCGTCGTTATCACTTGGTAACAAATTCAGATTCGAGTCAAGCGGATTGCATTCAACTGACTTTTCGCCATGCGAAGCATGGGAGGGTGAGGGGCCTTAAGGTAGATTCAGTCGTTTGAAATTAAGTGAGGTGTCACCGTAATTCGAAATTAAGTGAGGTGTCACCGTAATTCACACCAACTAAACCTATAACACTGATTGAGGGTGAGCAGACAGTTTCATTCCAAGCGCCTTCATCACGCTGGTCAAGGTTTGCAAGGTCGGATTGCCGTCAGGTTGAAAGGCTTTATACATCGCATCGCGACTTAACCCTGCATCCTTAGCCAGTTGCGACATGCCCCGTGCGCGCGCCACCACGCCAAGCGCATGAGTGATCAATGAGGGATCGCCATCTTCAAACGCCGCTTCAATATAAGCAGCAACCGCTTCAGGGCTACCGAGCAGCTCTGCTGAATCCCAAGCGCTGGTTTTAATTTTCATGCTTTAACTCCTTCACAAGTTTCTGGGCCGTTGCAATATCAGAATTTTGCGTCCGCTTATCGCCACCACAGAGCAAAACTAAAATCGTTTGGCCTCGCTTTGTAAAATAAACTCTATATCCCGGGCCATAATCCACACGCAGTTCACTCACACCTTCGCCAACAGATTTAACGTCCCCCAAATTACCCATTTCCATGCGGTCAATTCGAATTTGAATGCGAGCCACGGCCCGCACATCGCGCAAGGATTTCAGCCAATTTAGGAAGAGGTCAGTTTTCTTGACGACGAACATATGTATAATATGTTATACGTTTAGGATTTTGTCAAGATTGAGGCCGACATAGAAATTGAGATGTCGTATTCAAGTGGTGCTGCACACTCAAACCGCCAACGTCGTCTTCCTGATGGGTTCAAGACTATTGTTGGGGGTAACGGGATTTCTAAAGCGAAGACCCAATTGTGGAGTATGGCCAGATATAGCTCAACCACCGCGCGGTGTCAAGCTAAAAATCCTAGATAAATCTAAAAAATCGCAAATTATTGAAAATAAGCCTAAAAATTATCGCACAAACGTCTCAACCAGCGCAGGCAAGTCTGCCATTTTGTTGAAAATGGCTTCAGCGCCGATGTCTTTTAACTTCTCGCCATGGGATTGTTGGTCTTCGTAGGTGCCGGTGAAGCCGAGAGTCCAGCAGCCAGCATCGACGGCGGCGGTAACGCCAGTGATGCTGTCTTCCACCACCAAGCAATTATCGGCTTTGGTTCCGGCATTTTTAGCGGCGAGCAAATACATATCAGGGGCCGGTTTGCCTTGGGGCACATCTTCGTAGGTGACGATGGCGTTTTTGAAATAGGGCAACAGACCTGTGAGTTGCAGGGCGAGTTTCACGCGCTCTTTGGGGCCGTTTGAGGCAATCGACATGGAGAGACCCATGTTGCGGATGTCTTCCAGTGCATCGCGCACGCCGCGCACGAGTTTAAGCTCAGTGCGGTACATTTCGTTCATGCGGGCGTTTTTGAGGTCGGATAAGTTTGCCGGTAATTTTGTGGCGTGTTGTTTTTCAATCGCCTCAACCATGGCTTTAAATGTGGTGCCGACAAAGCGCTTGTGGAGTTCGACTTCGCTGATTTTAATTCCAGCGCGGGCCAGAACTTCAGCGTCGGCGCGCATTGAGAGGGGTTCGCTGTCAACCAAAACGCCGTCGCAATCGAATATGATGTGAGAAATGCTCATTTAAAACCCTTAAGCGCCTAAGTGCCGGAAAGCGGCTATCACGTCAACATAGACTTGATGTTTGAACGGAATAATTAATTTCAGCATTTCGTCCATTTTGGCCCAGCGCCACTCGTCAAATTCCTGCTTACGGCCTGGGGGCTTTAAGTTGATTTCAGAGTCTTTCCCGGTGAATTTGAGGGCGAACCATTTTTGTTTTTGACCGCGGTATTTGCCTTTCCAGCTTTTGCCGATGAGATGCTCGGGCAGGTCATAGTTATACCAGCGCGGGGATTCAGCTATGATATGCGCGTTCGTGACGGCGGTTTCTTCATAAAGCTCACGCATTACGGCTTTGGTAGGATCTTCGCCCTGATCAATGCCACCCTGGGGCATTTGCCACCATTTGCCGACGCCGTCATCGTTTTGCTTTTCAAAACGTCGGCCAATCCACACCAAACCTTCGGCATTGATCAACATAACGCCAACGCACGGGCGGTAGGCTGTGATTTCAGGTTTTATGCGTTCGGTCATCCTAATCGGCCTTTAAAAGCAGCAGAAACGGGGAGAATAATGATGCCCCGATCAGCCGCCGTTTTGGCCCATTCACCAACCGTTGTGATGGTGGTTTCAAGGCCTGTGCCAGTGCCAATTGCTATGCCGCTGGTTTTAGCTTCTTCTTCAAGCAGATTTAGGGCGGCTATAATGGATGTTGGGTTTCCGTCTAAATCAATCACCGAGTTGGCGTGGCGCACGGGCATCTGCATTGATTTTGCCACACCGTCCGTGGCCGACAGGGGCAGAGAGCCATCTTCCAAAAACAGAATGCCACGTTTCTTCAACTCAACCAGCATTGGCTTGATGGCGGGCGCTGCCGACAAAAAGCGGCCGCCCATATAGTTGACCACGCCAGTATAACCTGTGAACCTGCTCATATGCCATTGCAGGGATTCAAGATTGGCAGCATCTGGGCCATCGACGAGAAGGGTTTTGGGGCCAGGATTTGTTGCAGGGTAGCCCACGGGTTCCAAGGGCAGTTGCAGCAGCACTTCATGGCCATTGGCGCGCGCTTTATCGACTTGGGCTTGTAAATTATCGCCGTAAGGTGCGAAGGCGAGGGTTATATCGGCGGGCAGTTCCTTAGCGGCTTTGGCGCTCAGCTTTTCATTGAGGCCCATGCCGCCCAGTATGATGACAATTTTTGGCGCTTCGGAGTGCACAAGCCCCATCGGCACGGAGCGGGCATAAAGATCATACGGTTTTTTGCCTTGCGGCGTGATGCGCGGCAGTGGGCCCATGCTGGCTGCTTCAACCGCGCCCATCGCTGGGGCTTTGGTGAGTGGCTGATTGGCACTGACATAGATGGTGGCATCTTGCTGATAATTTTGCTGGTTTACGGGCTCTACAAATTTGGCTGATGGTTTGGCGGGCGTTTGATCAACTTCAACTTCTTCCACGGGTGCTGGTGCTTCGGGCAGGGGTTCAACGCTGGCAGTTTTGATTTCCTCAACGGGGGGCACATTTAGGGTGATAACGGGTTCGCCTGCATAGGGCATGGGCTGTTTGGTCAGCCAGTAGCCGCCACTGAGAAAACCTACGATAACAAGCGCGTATGACGACGTCAGTGCGCTGGGCCGCCTTTCCCAAATTCTCTGGGACAGGCGACGCTGGTGCAGCGGCTGTTTTAATTCGTCACGGGGCATTGAGGCTCTTCGATTCGTCTTCATGCCACTGTGTGGGGGCAAGGCTTAACGGTTCATTAACCGTGTTGGAATTCATGCCAAAAAAATGGGGCCCCAGCTTTCGCTAGAGCCCCGATTTAGTCTCGTTAATTGGATTGCTTGGCTGCATCCGCTGGCTTTACGACAGGGGGCACAACGTTGGTGACGACTTTTTCGCCGTGGAGGAAATCGATTGCGGCTTTCAGCTGAACGTCCTTGGTTTTGTCTCCTGGTACGTAGGCCGAAGAGCCGCCGCCTTCATCGCCGCCACCGGGGTTGGCCAAGTGGCCGGTGAGGCCTGCTTCACCTTCGGTTGAGACGTTTTTGCCCATCAGTTCTGGTGGCAATGGTTGTTCAATCACAATATCCGCATCAATACCTTTGGCTTGGATGGAGCGGCCTGAGGGGGTGAAGTAACGCTGCGTTGTGAGGCGGATCGCACCTTCATTGCCCAGTGGAATAATGGTTTGAACAGAGCCTTTACCAAATGAGCGCGTGCCAATCATGGTGGCGCGTTTTTGATCTTGCAATGCGCCAGCAACGATTTCAGATGCTGAGGCAGAGCCGCCATTGATCAGCACCACGATTTTTTTGCCGTTGGTCAGATCTCCCTTTTGGGCCGTGTAACGCTCGACTTGATCAGGATTGCGGCCACGGGTGGAGACGACTTCGCCTTTTTCCATAAACACATCAGATACAGCAATGGCTTGTTGGAGGAGGCCGCCGGGGTTGTTGCGCAGATCAAGGATGAAGCCTTTTTCTTTACCGTCCATTTTCTTATCAAGATCGGCGATGGCTTTCGAAAGACCGCTATCGGCTTGCTCGTTGAAGGTTGAGATGCGCACATAGCCAATGTCGTTCGCCTCTATGGAGGATTTCACCGATTCAATCTTGATGACATCACGCACCAACTTCACATCGAAGGGGTCGCGCTTATCGCGCAGAATGGTCAAGTTAATTGGAGTGCCGATGGCACCGCGCATCTTATCGACGGCTTCGTTCAGGGTGATCCCCTGCACTTGCTTGCCATCAATCTTGATGATGAGATCATTGGCGAGGATGCCCGCTTTTGCGGCTGGTGTGCCATCATAAGGCGACACCACTTTGACGACGCCGTTTTCCATGGTGACTTCAATGCCGAGGCCGCCAAACTCACCTTTGGTCTTCACATTCATATCAGCGAATTCTTTGGCGTTCATGTAGCTGGAATGTGGATCAAGCGAGGTGAGCATGCCGTTGATGGCGGCTTCCATCATCTTTTGTTCATCGGGCTTTTCAACATAGTCAGCACGTACGCGGTCATAAACATCGCCAAAAAGATTGAGCAGTTTATAGGTTTCAGCGTTGGTGGCGGCGGTGGCACCGTTGAATGCCTGAAGTGCTGCGATTCCGGAAACCGCACCCACCAAAACTAAAGCTATATTACGCATCTGAGTATTCACTTTCATTTCATTGCCTCTTTTCTGCCGCCGACCCACCAGGGGGAGGGGTCGACTGGATCATTGTTCTTTCTAAATTCTACATAAAGCACGGGTTGTGCATTATTCGTTTCACTGCCGATCAATGCCACCGAGGATGGGCCTTTTCCCATTTGTCCTAAGGGCTCGCCGGCTCTTATGCTTTGTCCTATCTCGGCGGAAATCTGGTTCATGCCTGCCAAGAGTACGAGATAGCCCTCTCCCACGTTCAAGATCAAGAGCTGACCGTAAGATCTGAATGGCCCTGCAAATTCTACGCGGCCATCGACAGGGGAGATCACCCTCGCATCAGCTGCGGCTGCGATGGCCAGGCCGTCCAAAGTTCCGCCTAAGCCATTATCATCGCCGAATTGCTTCAGTTTTTCGCCTTGGACGGGGTATTCGATTTTGCCTTTGTTTTGCGTGAAAATCATCATGGGGCGCAATAAGGCTTCGCGCTTTTTGCGTTCTTCCGCTTCTAAAGCTTTGGCTTCAGCGGTTTTGATGGCTTCGGCTTTTTTCTTCTCCTCTTCTAGTCCGGCCAAGAGTTGCTTTAGGTTTTTGGCTTGTTTGGCCAAATCAGCGGCGCGAAGTTTTTCAGATTCTAGGTCTTTCGCTGAGTTTATAGCCAAGGCCTTTTTATCAGATTGAAGTTGGATGAGTTCAGACTGCGATGTGGCGAGAGCGGTAAGCGCCAGCTCTTGAGCTTTCTTGGCATCTTCGGTTTCAGTTTTAATGGCTTCGAGGCGGTGAAGATTGTTTTGGAGGTCTAGCGCTTGATTGCGCATCTCTGGAACGACCGCGCCAAACATCATAGCACCGCGCAGGGCTTGCAAAATGTTTTGTGGTTCGACGACCAAGGCGGGGGGTGGGTTTTGTTCAAGGCGTTGCAGGCCTGCCAAAAGTTCTGAGAGCTGGTCCTGCTTTTCAGCCAATGTGCTGCGGATGACGATGGATTCGGCACCGAGTTTTTTCAATTTATCATCTGCTGTTTGAACAGCAGCTTGCTGGCTCTGTAGTGTTTTGGCCAGCACGATAAGCTTATCGGAGATTTCGGCTTGGGATTTGGTGGCGGTTTCGATGTCTGTGGCCAAGGCAGATTGCTTGTCGCTCGAGTCTTTGATGCTTTGTTCGACCTGGCCGAGCTCTGCTGCGGGATCGGCTGTTTGCGCATGGGCCATCACTTGCAACATCACAAGCAAAGGGGTGGCGATCATCAGGCCGTTGCGCAAACTCGAAAATTTCATATCAGAAGCGAAAATGCCTTTATCACGTGTCAAAAATGGGGCCGTTACGACCTGTGATAAGGATGATTAACCATAATGGTGAGGGATCGGTAAATTTGTTCGAGCAGCATGATGCGAACCAAACGATGTGGCCAGGTCATGGCTCCTAAAGCGATGAGATGATTGGCTTTTGTGCGGGTTGTCGCATCATGACCGTCAGGCCCACCGATTAAAAAATTTATATCATGAGCCCCTTGATCGGCGTGTTTTCGAATCAGACTTGCAAACTCTTCACTCGAAAGTGATTTGCCGCGCTCGTCTAACACAAAAGTAATGCCTCCTTGGGGCACTGTTGACCAAAGTGTTTTAGCCTCTTCTTCCATACGAGAATTGACGTTTTGGTTTTGTGATTCAGACCATTCGCTGATCTTCAATGCGGCCACGCCAGCTTTGCGGCCAAAGACTTCGATGCGACCGGCGTAGTCATTGGCCAGCATTTTTTCTGGCCCGGTTTTGAGTTTGCCGATCGCTGAGATGTGGAGGCGCAAAATTATTCCGCGTCGCGGCTTTCCATTGTGCCTTGTTCGATGGGTGCGTGTTCTGACCAGAGTTTTTCAAGATTATAGAAACTGCGCACTTCGGGACGGAATATGTGAACAATCACATTTCCTGCATCCACCAGCACCCAATCGCTTTGATCAAGGCCTTCAACACGGATGTCTTTCTGGCCCATTGCTTTGAGCTTGGTGACCAGTTGATCGGCAATAGCCGCTACGTGGC
>JAYWEV010000280.1:0-2980 GCA_043779145.1 Aestuariivirga sp.
CACAAACATGGTTCCCAAAACCAGAGCAAGAAGAATATGCACAGGAATAAGATGGCGCAACGCATATAGTTTTTCGCGCCACGTTGTGATTGGCTCCGGATCAGGGTGATAGTCTTTTGCCATCTTAGATGACACAGCGACGTAAACTGTAAAAAAGACCGCGAGTACCAAACCGGGAATTATTCCAGCAATGCTGATGGCTGAAATCGACTCGTTGGTCATCGCACCATAAACGACCATAATGATTGATGGCGGAATCATAAGACCCAATGTGGCAGGCCCCGCTAAAGTGCCGATGATCATCCGCTCAGGATAATTGCGTTTCTTCAATTCAGGCACAGTCATCTGTGCAACTGTTGTTAAAGTCGCAACTGACGACCCTGAAACCGAACCGAAAATTGTGCAGCCCATCACGTTGGTGTGCAAAAGTCCACCAGGCAAACGCCCCATGAGCGGCGCTAAGCCTTTGAACAAATCCTCCGATAATCGGGTTCGAAATAATATATCACCCATCCACACAAACATTGGGAGTGACGAAAGCATCCAGGATGAGGACGAACTCCACATCGTTGTGATAATGGGAAGGCCGGCCGACCGTGATGCAAACACTTCAATAGCAATTGCCGCCAACGTAACGAGCGAAACACCAATCCACACACCAGTGCCAAGCAAAAGAGCCAGTAGAGCTATCAGAGTAGTAAAGAATATAAGCTGATCCATGTTTGATTCACATCACGTCAGGGCCAGCGGCTATGCCACTGTCACGCGTGATCATCAAACGTAGTCCGTGGTCAATTATTGAGACAGCAAACAAACTAAAACCAACAGCCATCGACAATTGCGGAATCCACATCGGCGTTGCATCAAGTCCTTGGCTCACATCGCCAAAGCTGTAAGACAAATAAACATTGATCCAAGCATAATATGAAAGCCAAACCACCACGATGCAGCTAATGAGAAACGCTAACTTCTCTGCCCAATGCCGATGTCTGCCCAAAGTTGAAAGAAACAACTCAATGCGCACATGAGCGCCACGATTAAGCGTATGGGCGAATGCCAGAAAAACCGACGCACCCATGAAATAACCGACATAGTCCGTCAGACCGCGCGGATTAATACCAATATAACGCCCGATGATTTGACACATCGTAACGCCGAAAATTAAGACCATAAAAAACCCAGCAAGATATCCACAATAAAGATAGAGTCGGTCAAGCCATGACCAAATCTGCGTTAAGTTTTTCATCAGCTCTTATTTCTTGAAATCATCAATCACTTTTTTGCCAGCATCGCCGGCTTTTGCGACCCATTCAGTGGTCATCGTTTCGCCAATGTTGGCCATAGAAGCGGCAAGATCAGGAGATGGTTGCAAAACCATCATTCCATTTGTTGACAAAGTCGCCAACGCTGTGTCGTTGGCAATCTTTGATTTGTCTAAACCGCTGGCTTCAGCCTTGGTCGAACAATCAAGTATTGCTGCTTTGTTTTTGTCCGAAAGCTTTGCAAATATATCCTTGTTCACAATCACAGTGTTCCGCGGCATCCAGGCTTTTACTTCATAAAAGTGATTGAGATTTTCCCAAACCTTTGAATCTTGCCCCGTCACAGCTGATGTGATCAGAGATCCAATCACACCTGCAGAAAGCGCTTGGCTGATTTCAGCAGCTTCAATCGAAATTGGCACCATACCCGTCAATTCAGCCATTCGCGCAGTGGCTTTGTTATATGAACGCACGCGAACACCTTTCATATCCTCAACCTTATTCACGTCCTTACTGAAATAAAGCCCCTGCGGTGGCCATGGAACGGAATAGAGCAACTTCAAATTCTGACTGTCTAAAACTTTTTCGAGTTCTGGGCGTGCGGCTTTGAAAAGTTTTACAGAAGCATCATATGAGGTGGCCAAGAATGGAATTGAATCCGTGCCATAAATTGCATTTTCATTTTCGTGCGAAGAAAGCAGTCGCTCGCCGATTTGCGCCTGTCCGGTTTGAACAGCGCGTTTGATATCATTGCCCTTGAAGAGCGTTCCGTTCGGGTGGGTTACGATGTTTATGTCACCGTTTGTTCCCGTTTCCACGCACTTGGCAAATTCGTCAGCATTTATGGATTGAAAATTGGTCGCAGGGTACGCCATTGGCATATCCCATTTTTCGCCAGCTTGAGCTGCTGAAATATGTACTTGTGCCGAGATCAACACTGCCGCACCAAAAAAATTTATAGTCGTCTTTTTCATATCCATCTTTCCATAAATCAGCATTGCTTCGCCGAATCTAAGCCCCGAGCGGCAAATTAGCCGACAAGGTGTTAAAAATGGGTTGGGGAAATCCAATTTGAGTCAAGTTTGACTATGCATAACCGAATAGATTTGGTGGCTATCGTAAACAGCACTATTCAATTCTGTGTGCAGCTTTACAGACCACGGAAACAACTTATTCACACCTTGGTTTGACAGCCCATTAACACTTCCTTAACTAAATTAAGGAGTGTCTAAATGATTCGGAATATTTTTTGCGCGGGCGCGATTTTAGCATTTGGGTTCGCTGCTCAATCATTTTCTGCTGACATGGCCAGCCTCGAAATGGGTCAGTTTGTTACAAGTAGCGAAAGTGAAATCTCGCCGAAATCTGTGTCAATTGACTCTCAGCGAGAAGCACTACATTTTTCCATGAAGTTGGATTCGCTTTCTGCCATGGCAGATGGATCAAAAATGCAAGGTTCCTCTGCTTTTTCTGGCAACTTTACCGTGTTACAACCCTATAACGTATCATTGCCGGCCGCTACAATTCAGCTGAAAGGTCATATTGTGAAGACCGCCGCATCGTCCGCGAGGCTTGATATTATTGTGGGTGATGCAAAAGAAAAAATTGTCTGGGAAGAAAACGAAGTTGCGGCTGGGATGTTTGACAGAACGCTCAACGTGATCATTGCAAATGGACAAGTGCCCGTCGTTTTTCCCGTGAGTGCAACGCTATTAGTC
>JAYWEV010000281.1:0-7881 GCA_043779145.1 Aestuariivirga sp.
AAGGACTATTCGAAAAGCCATGGAAAAAGTGCCAATGACCGAACAAGGCTACGCCACGATGTTAGAGGACGTAAAGTTCATGAAATCGGTGGAACGCCCGCGCATCATTAAAGCGATTGAAGAAGCACGCGCCCATGGCGACTTGTCGGAAAACGCAGAGTATCATGCCGCCAAAGAAGCCCAAGGCTGGAACGAAACCAAGGTTCAAGAACTTGAAGATCGTCTTTCGCGCGCCGAAGTAATCGACCCGACAAAACTGTCGGGCGACACAGTTATGTTCGGTGCCAGGCTCACGCTCATCGATGAAGACACAGAAGCGGAAGTGAAATACCAAATCGTAGGCGACTTCGAAGCCGACGTGAAGCAAGGCCGCATTTCAATTTCATCTCCAATCGCCCGCGCGCTGATTGGCAAGAAAAAGGGCGACAGCATTGAAGTGAACACGCCAGGTGGCGGCAAGTCATATGAAATTGTAAAAGTGCAGTGGAAGTAAGATCATACCTTTTTTCAATTCTCGCTAACTTGTCATTCCCGCGCCGCCGGGAATGACGTTTTGGAGATCGCCGATGAAACTGCACTATATTTTTTTATTGACTCTCTTTCTCGCGAACTCCGCACAAGCCACTGTTTTTATTGAAGATAAAACGTGGACAGAACTTCGTGACGAAGTCAAATCTGGCGCCACAACAGTCATTATCCCTATCGGCGGCACCGAACAAAATGGGCCTGCTATGGCACTTGGCAAACATAATTTCCGTGTCAAATTTCTCGCCGAAAAAATCGCCACAAAACTTGGAAACACAATGGTGGCCCCGACCATTGCATATGTGCCCGAAGGCAATATTGATCCGCCAGAAGCACACATGAAATTTCCCGGCACCATCTCGATATCGGATAAAACCTTCGAAGACATGCTCAACTCTGCAGCACGCAGCTTCAAACACGCTGGCTTTAAAACC
This sequence comes from Aestuariivirga sp., assembly GCA_043779145.1. GTDB lineage: Bacteria > Pseudomonadota > Alphaproteobacteria > Rhizobiales > Aestuariivirgaceae > Aestuariivirga. The sequence goes on from JAYWEV010000281.1 coordinate 960, forward strand.
ATTGTGCTAATTGGCGATCACGGCAGCTATCAGAACGACCTCACAATTGTTGCCGATAAACTCAATGCCGAATGGAAAGGTAGCGCACGGGTTTTCGCTGATCGCGACTACTACAACATCAGCCAACACCAATATGTGGATGCGTTGAAAGCCAACGGCGCAAAAGACTCTGAAATCGGAACCCATGCCGCTCTGGCTGACACATCGCTTATGCTTGCCGTAGATCCGAGCAAAGTGCGCAGTGACAAGATCGCAAACGGCCCAAAACTCGGCAGCGCCGACGGCGTCTACAATGGTGATCCAAAAAACGCTTCATCCAAATTTGGACAACTGGGGATTGACCTCATCGTTGATGGAACGGTAGAGGCAATTAAGAAATTCACGGCAACACATTAATCGAAATGAAAATCATGACCAAGTTCTTGGCCACTGCCATTTTTTTAGTGACGACAAGCATTGTTACTCAGCCCGCATTGGCAATCGAGCACAAGCATCATACGAAAAAACAGTTTGTGATAAAGCTTCTTGCAACAAAACAGGCCCCCGCGAAAAAACTTGCTCCGTTCAAGAAACATCACGACAGAAACATCTTTGCGAAACCACCAGTAAAGATGCGCCACATGAAGCACATTGCAGATCCTGTGGTCTTGCCCATACACGAACCAAGCATTCTGCCTGCATCGGCGGAAACCCCTAAATCCTACACCGACACAACGAATATTTATGCCGAGGCTGGCGCAAACAAATTAGACTTTGCCCTCATCAACGCCCTGCCCCGCGTCTATGTGCCAAACCACGCATCAGACAGCGTGACGGTGATTAACGCGACGACAAAACAAGTTGTTGAAACTTACAAGGCAGGTCGCGGGCCTCAACATATCATTCCTTCATGGGATAAGAAAACTCTGTGGGTCGCTAATAACGCCGACCATTCCACAAAAGGCTCGATGACCCCGATTGATCCATGGACAGGGAAGGCTGGCCAGCAGATCACTGTTGACGATCCCTACAATATGTATTTCATGCCCGACGGATCATCAGCGGTGATTGTTGATGAAGCTTTTCGCCAGTTAGATTTCCGCGACGCACAAACCATGAACCTTCAAACTACATTACCTTTGCCTGAATGCGAAGGTGTGAACCACGCAGATTTCGCCGCTGATAATACATACGCAATATTCACCTGCGAATTTGGCGGTGGCGCATTGGCCAAAGTCGATCTTAGAAATAAAAAGCTCCTTGGCATTTTACATTTTTCCAAAAAAGGCATGCCACAAGACATTCGTCTCTCAGCAGATGGTAAAACGTTTTACGTGGCCGATATGATGAATGATGGCGTGTTCACCATTGATGGCGATAAATTCGTCGAAACCGGTTTCTTCGAAACCGGCAAAGGCACACACGGCTTTACAGTCAGCCGTGATGGCAAGAAACTCTACATTTCCAATCGCGGCTCACATAACATGACCAGCGGCCCAAAAGGCCCGGGCAGCGTATCAGTGATGGATTTTGCCACTGGAAAAATTGAAGCCACCTGGCCCATCCCCGGCGGTGGCAGCCCCGACATGGGCAATGTAAGTGTTGATGGCAAAACGCTTTGGCTCTCGGGCCGCTTTGACCACGAAGTTTACGCCATCAATACGACTGATGGTTCCGTTGTAAAAGTGCCAGTCCAACTCGAACCACATGGCCTAACAGTGTGGCCGCAACCCGGCCGCTATAGCCAAGGCCACACGGGAAATATGCGTTAAGAGATGAATCTATTCACGCCCCACAGTGCCAAGCCTGCACATAATCCCCAGAACGCAGCACCGACACCATAAAGACTTAAGCCTGATGCAGTGACCAGAAATGTCACCAATGCCGCCTCGATATCTTTCGGCTCTTTCAACATCGCCGTCATGCCGCCCATTAATGGCCCAAACAGTGCAAGCCCTGCAATCGCCACCACGAGTTCATGTGGCAAAGCGCCAAGGATTTGCACAAAGCTCGCCGCTGCCAAGCCCACCAATCCATACATGACAAAATATGGATACATAATTTTCCAGCGTTGCGCAGGATCGGGATGAGCGTCAGGGCCTGTAACCAACGAGGCGGTAATCGCCGCCATGTTGACGGCGTGACCGCCGAACGGAGACATTATGATTGATGCTGCACCCGTCGTGAGCAACGCACCACTCATTGGCGGCTGATAACCCGCCGCACGCATAACAGCAAATCCGGGAAGATTTTGCGAGGCCATGGTCACGAGATAAAGCGGTACGCCAAGGCCGATCATCGCGTGCCATTCAAATTTTGGAATGTCAAAAGTCAGTGGCGTTATACCCAAACTGCAACACCCAGAACCCATGCTTCCGCTCATAAATGCCATGGCCAATCCAACAACAGTGATCACAGGCGCGGCATAAAGCGGCAAAAAAATCCGCATTGCAAAAAACACAATCACCAAAGGCACAACCAACCAGGGTGCCGCCAAACTTGCCGCCGGAACTTTCAAAACATAAGTGACTAACACACCAGCCAACATCGCAGCTGCAATCGCGGGCGGCATTTTTTCGATGGCACCTTCAAGTGGTTTTACCAACTCGGTGATCACCATCAAAACACCAGCCACTACAAATGCACCCAAAGCGGATTGGTAGTCGATGCCAGCGGAACTTCCAATAATTAGCGCCGCCCCTGGTGTGCTCCATGCTGTAATGATTGGCATCTTGTAGCGCCAACACAAAATCGCCGTCGTAATCGCCATCGCATAGCACAGCACAGCTGCCCAAGAGGACTGTTGTGCAGGCGTTGCACCCACCGCTTGTGCCGCCTGCATGATAATCAAAATCGTCGACGCAAATCCAATGATCACAGCTGCAGCTGAAGCCGCTGTTAACGTCGCCCATCCGATACCTCGCGATACTCCACTCACAACAGTGGCACCTCAGGTTCGTTCTTGGCGACATGCAGCACGAGGGATGTCTTCACACTGTCTACATTGGGCGCCTTTGACAATGCCCCCATCACAAAACTCTGAATTGATTGCAAATCACGCGCTGCACATTTCAACATGTAATCCGCCACGCCCGAAACCGCATAACATTCCCGCACAATCGGCCAACCCGAAACCCGCCGCTCAAAATCCCGCATTTCTTGATCAGCTTGGCTCTTGAGGCCAACCAGCACCATCATCTGAACGCCATAACCGAGTTTTGCACCATCAAGCTGCGCTCGGTAGCCAGTAATGAAACCATCCCTCTCCAACGCCTGCACGCGGCGCAGTGTTGGGGGCGGGGACAAACCTACACGGTCAGAAAGCTCAACATTCGTAATGCGCCCCGCCTTCTGCAGCTCTTTGAGAATTTTCCAGTCAATGGTATCGAGATCATCTGCCGTGTTCATAAACTAGCTATACGAAATATTATTTCGCGTCGCTAGAGCGTTTTGACGTTTCATAGAAAAGTCAAAATCTCAATAAACTTAGATTTTCGGTCAATTTTCCGAACTTTGACGATTTCGCCAAAATTCAGGTTGTTCTAGCCCATCCTGTTCACAACAGCGTGTATTTCCCTTGTCCCTGTTGCTATATAAGATATGCTAAATTCACATAGCTATTGGAGTCTCGATATGCCTACTCGTCATGCCCGCGTTATTGTTTTGGGGTCCGGCCCTGCTGGATACACAGCGGCAATTTATGCCGCGCGCGCCATGTTGCAGCCCTTGATCATTCAAGGCATTCAGCCTGGTGGACAACTGACGATCACCACCGATGTTGAAAACTACCCTGGTTTTGCCAAAACTATTCAAGGCCCGTTCCTGATGGAGGAAATGCGTCAACAGGCCGAGCATATGGGCACTGAAGTTGTGTCTGATACGATCGTTTCAGTAAAACTCAAAAACACTCCAATCGAACTGGTGGGTGACAGCGGCATGGTTTACACCTGCGATGCGTTGATCATAGCAACCGGCGCTCAAGCCAAATGGCTTGGCTTGCCATCCGAACAGCACTTCCAAGGTTTCGGCGTTTCGGCCTGCGCCACCTGCGATGGGTTTTTCTACCGTGGCAAAAAAGTGATGGTTGTGGGCGGCGGCAACACCGCCGTGGAAGAAGCATTGTTCCTCACCAACTTCGCGTCGGAAGTGACGGTGGTTCATCGCCGCAATGAATTTAAAGCTGAAAAGATTTTGCAGAACCGTTTGCACAGTCACCCAAAGATTAAAGTGATATGGGATTCGGCATTGGAAGATGTGTTGGGCACACATGAGCCAAAAGGCGTTCACACTGCGCGCCTCAAAAATGTTAAAACAGGCGTAACAACGGACCACGCCGTCGACGGCATCTTCATCGCCATTGGCCACAAGCCCGCAACAGAATTGTTCGAAGGCCAGCTGCCGTTTAAGAATGGCAATTATCTTGTCACGGCGCCGTGGAGCACAGCAACTTCCATCCCCGGAGTGTTCGCGGCCGGAGATGTGACCGACGACATTTACCGCCAAGCTGTGACAGCCGCTGGCATGGGCTGTATGGCCGCCATCGAAACCGAAAAATATCTTCACAGCACAGCTGAGATCAGACAGGCAGCGGAGTAAACAAAAATGGACTGGGACAAGCTGCGGATATTTCATGCGGTGGCCGAAGCCGGAAGCTTCACCCATGCAGGCCATGAACTATTGCTCTCTCAATCTGCTGTCAGCCGCCAAATTTCAGCGCTTGAAGAGGATCTGAAAGTCGCCCTCTTCCACCGCCATGCACGCGGCCTGATCCTCACCGAGCAAGGCGAAGTGCTGCACCGCGCCGCGCACGAAGTGTTCATAAAACTTGAAGCCACCAAAACGAGATTGATGGATTCAAAAGAAAAACCGTCCGGAGAATTGCGCATCACCACTACAGTGGGTCTTGGCTCTGTCTGGCTGACCCCGCGCATCAAAGAATTTATGGAGCTCTATCCCGATATTGTTGTGACATTGAATCTCGATGACACCGAGCTTGATTTGTCCATGCGCGAAGCAGACGTTGCCATCCGCCTCCGAAGGCCAACCCAGCCTGATTTAATCCAGCGCAAACTCTTTACGGTTCACCATCATATCTACGCCTCGCCCGATTACATCAAGCGCCACGGCATTCCAAAGTCTGTCGACGATTTGGATAAACACCGCATCGTCACCTTCGGCACAACAGAAGGCTATCTCACAAATCTCAACTGGCTTGAAACCGTAGGCCGCCCCGATGGCAATCCCCGCCGCTCAGCCTTGCGCGTCAACAACGCCTATGGCCTGCGTCGCGCCGTGCAGGAAGGCGCCGGCATAGGCTCACTTCAAGATTACATCGTGCCCGCGGATGGCAAGAACCTCGTGCAAATCGATTTGCCATTAGAGGCCCCACAGTTTGATACTTACTTTGTCTATCCTGAAGAATTGAAAGACACAAAACGCGTAACGGCCTTTAGAGATTTCATTGTGGGCAAGGCGAAAGAGTGGAGTTTTTAGTTCCGATTTAATCCGCTATCGCCACGCGTCAATAGAACACGTTTCCAGTAATTCTCACGGCTAAATATTGTTTCATCAGAAGTCTGAAAAGATCGATATTCTAAGAGCGCGAAACGAAAGGATTTCCGGCAGTACTCTAGACTTGGATCATTGACCAATTCCTTTAGTTCAACGTTGCCACCATGCCCGCTTTTTACATAGCCATTCCAACGTGACCAAATTCCCTCGGAACCATATGCAGAACCGATATAGCGCTTCTCCGTTGTAATGTCTGTAATGAGGTAGACTCCTTTTACATTTTTCAACGCTGTTTTCCAATCGAGTCTCTCATTCTTGACCAAGGTTTCCAACTCAGAAAATGAAAGCTCGATCTCATCGTACCCAGGAAACATCCTACCAGAATACGGCTCTGGCAAAATTTCTTTTACAATAAATTCTGGATAATGATTTTCAAAATTTACACGCGTTGCTCGTTCACGATAGTTTGAACCAATTTTTAGTCTGCCAATATAACTTCTGCCAAAATTGGCTAATTCAATCTCATATCGATCGTCATGACGTTGCAAAACTCTAAATATGCCTCCAAACAACCACGTATTAGTTTCATGATAGAATTGAACCAATGAAAAAATGTATTCGCGATTGAAATCATTGTTTGCTGGCTTGTACTCATTCCAAGTTTGCCATTCACGTTTGCTTCTCGCCCATACATCCAATGGCTGAGCTATCTTATTCCAACGTGCAAAATGAACTTTGTATTGTTCTAATTCTGAAATTGGCCAGATATCTGATAACCTAATTGCCATTCACAATCTCTTTATCCCCGCGCCAACCAATCCTTAAGTACTTCATTAATACGCGACTGCCAGCGCGGTCCTTTTTGTTTAAATGCTTCAAGGACATCCGCATCGAGCCTAATTGTTGTTGAGCGTTTTGTCACAGCGAGTTTCGGACGCCCACGTGTCACAGGCGTTTTTGCGATAATTTCTTGCCAATAAGGAGTGGAAAGATCAGGGGCATCGTCAGGGTCTTTCCAATCTTTCACGGTAGAGCGCTTGTTCTCGATCATTTGCCTTCCTCATACTGATAATACGACGAAATTCTCCACGTAAAGTCCAAACTAAAACAACCATTCTACGTTCCAAATAACCAAACGTGATCATTCTCGTTTCATCATAGTCCCCTCGACGATCTTCAAAAGTCACGTTATCTCGCTCGAAGACTTTATATGCATCGGCCATATCCAGTCCGCGCATTTCCAGTGTGAGTGCTCGCTTCTTTGGATCAAACTCGAACTTCATATTTATTGTTACTACAATAATTCGGGTTCGTCAATGCCACAACATCGGCACCCAGGGCGTCGAACTCAAGTTAACGGGGTTTGGAGTTTGCATTTAGTGTGATTCCATGGGCCTCCCTGATTCGGAGGTTTGCCATGGACATGATGTTG
>JAYWEV010000282.1:0-7870 GCA_043779145.1 Aestuariivirga sp.
GCCAGTGCTGGAGAACTCAAAGCTAACAAAATTGATAACACTGCTAATTTGCGCATTCCAGCAGCATGGCACATTCCGCGCCATAAATAAACGCGAAACGCGCCGGATATGATCCAGCGCGCTTACACAAAGACGTGAACGCGAATCAGCCCTGACGCGCCTTAAAACGAGGATTCGTTTTGTTGATGATATAAACCCGACCCTTGCGACGGATAAGCTTGTTGTCGCGATGGCGTTTCAACAATGCTTTGAGTGAGTTACGAACTTTCATGATATTCACCTAGTACCGGACAATAAGCTGCCCTTGATTTCGCGGCGGAACATAGTCATGAGATTTCCCACTGTCAACCATCGGAATTATACAGCAAATACAATGTGGAATACTGAGTTTTGGCTCACTTTAAGTGTTTTTGGGCTGGGTGCCGCCTTGGCAGGCTTGATGGTTTGGCTGGAGAAACGGCCAAAGCAAGAACTTAACCCCCGCCTTTTGCCCACAACGTTATTTCTGTTTATAGGTGGTGCCTTAGCCGTTTTTGCAGGCATACACCTTCTTAATCTGATCGGCCTTCACACAGGAAGCCCATAAGTCTGGCGCAAAACATTCTTCTGCACTTTTCCCATGGTGTTGCGCGGCAGTTCATCCACAATGATCACGCGCTTGGGGCACTTATAACTGGCGAGGTCCTGTTTCAATGCCGCTATAATTTCTGGACCCGTGAGTAAAGCGTCCTTCTTCAAGACCACAACTGCTGTGACTGCTTCACCGAAATCAGCATCGGCCAAACCAATGACTGCCGATTCCAAAACGCCAGTCATGGCGTCAATCACCTCTTCCACTTCCTTTGGATAAACATTGAACCCGCCCGTAATGATCAAATCTTTGGCGCGGCCGGAAATGACGAGATAGCCTTGTTCATCGAAATGCCCCAAATCACCCGTCATGAAGTAACTATCGCTCGTAAATTCAGCTTTGGTCTTTTCTGGATTTCGCCAATAGCCCTTGAAGACATTTGGCCCCTTAACCTCAATACCACCATCGCGCACGCGAACGTCGGTGCCAGGTAACGCCATCCCCACCGTCCCCGCGCGGCGCTCACCGACGTAAGGGTTTGAGGTGTTCATGTTGGTTTCCGTCATGCCATAACGCTCCAAAACCGCATGGCCTGTGAGTTCTGAAAATTCCATATGCGTTTCGGCAAGCAATGGTGCCGACCCAGAAACAAACAACCGCATATGCTTTGTCGCATCACGCGTCAGTCCCTTGTGTTGCAACAGCCGCGTATAAAAAGTGGGAACCCCCATCAAGGCTGTGGCCTTGGGCATCACGCGCATAATGTCGTCAACATCAAATTTTCGCCTGAACAACAATTGCCCGCCAGAAGCAAACACAGTGTTTGTGGCAACAAACAAACCATGCGTGTGATAAACGGGTAAGGCATGTATGAGTTTATCATGCGCTGTAAATTGCCACAGCTTTGCCAGAGCTTCACAATTGCTCGACAAATTGCCAACACTCAGCATCGCGCCCTTAGACTTGCCCGTGGTGCCAGATGTGTAAAGTATCGCGGCTAATCGTTCTGCATCATCGGGTGCATTATCCAATGTGCCGTCATATCCTTGTGCCAGTTCCATCAAACTGCCACCACCATTGTCATCAAGCGTCAATATCTTCACGTGATCCGAAACTGGCTTGTTGGGTGAACATAGGAATAGACAAGGTTCAGCATCGCCTAAAAAGTATGAAATTTCGTTTGCAGTGTAAGCCGTGTTCAAAGGCAAATAAATCAACCCTGCCCGCACGCACGCATAAAACAGTGCAATAGCCTCAACCGACTTTTCAACCTGAACGGCAATTCTGTCGCCGGGTTTGGCACCTTGCTTTAAAAGCACTTGCGCCAATCGCCCCGCAAGTGCCCAAAACTGTCCATAGGTGAAAATGCGCCCATCATCGCATGAAACAAAAATTGCATCGGGCCTACGAAGGCGTAATTTAGCGATTTGAAGAAGTGTCATCTAAGCAAAATGCGTTTTTTCGGTTCCAAATTCAATAGACGAGGCCACCATCACATTCTAACTGGCGGCAACTGCTATTCACGCATAAGAAAGCGATATGTCTTCAACTGCAGCATTGCTTAAACAACGCGCCCAAGGCCATGTGAAACTCCACGTAAGGCAATCTGGCGTTGAGCACATCCGCGAGGTTGGCTCTTCAAAAGTTAGGTTGCCACCCGGTTCCGGCCAAGCTTTTTTGATCAATACCGCTGGCGGGTTTGCTGGCGGCGATGCGTTTTCAAATGAAATTTTGATTGGTAAAAATTCTAGGCTAACCATCTCAACGCAGGCAGCCGAGAGGGTTTATCGTTCACTCGGACCTCCTGCATCAGTTGCAAACAGCATCAAGGTCGAAGCAGGGGCCAGCCTGCATTGGTTGCCTCATGAAACGATTTTGTTCGACGGCGCAAGCCTTGATCGCCGCATTGATATTGAGTTGAATGAGAGCTCTCGGTTTCTCGGTCTTGAAGCCACAATCTTCGGCCGCGAGGCCAGTGGAGAAAATATCAATTCCATTTTCTTTCGCGAAGAATGGCGCATCAAACTGGGTGGTAAACTCATTCATTCTGACATCATCAAGTTGGAAACTGGATTACCCAAATCCAAAGCAACGCTCCAAAACAACCGCGCCATCGCAACAATTATATTGATTGATGCAAAAGCCAATATCGACATGGATCAATTGCGCAAAGCAATTGGCGCACATAGCGGTGTTTCAGCGTGGAATGGCAAGCTTGTTGCAAGACTAATCGCAAAAGATGGAATGATCTTGAAAAAAGCAATCGTTTCGGCATTGTCTGAGTTGGCCAGCCCAACAGAGCTGCCTAAAACTTGGGCGTTATGAGGAAGACTTATGCAATTAACCCCGCGTGAGAAAGATAAACTGATCGTGGCCATGGCCGCCATTGTCGCTCGCAAAAGATTAGAGCGCGGCGTGAAGCTTAATCACCCCGAAGCCATTGCCTTGATCACCGAATTTGTGATTGAGGGCGCGCGCGATGGCAAGAGCGTTGCCGACCTGATGGAAAACGCTGCGCATGTTGTGAGCAAGGCGCAAGTGATGGATGGCATTTCTGAAATGATCCACGACATTCAAGTGGAAGCCACATTCCCCGACGGCACAAAACTTGTGACCGTCCATCATCCCATTCGCTGAGAGGCAACCATGATCCCAGGTGAAGTCATTACGAAATCAGGTGATATCGAATTAAATGTCGGTGCGAAAACCGTCACACTCGAAATCGCCAACACGGGGGATCGTCCTATCCAAGTTGGTAGCCATTATCATTTCTTCGAAACCAATGAAGCGCTGAACTTTGATCGGGCAAAGGCACGTGGCATGAGATTGGATATTGCAGCAGGAACAGCGGTACGGTTTGAACCTGGGCAAAAGCGCGAAGTCACGTTGGTGCCGCTTTTAGGCCTCCGCAAAGTTTATGGCTTTCAACAAAAAATTATGGGGGCTTTGTAATGGCAAAAATTTCTCGCGCCACTTACGCTCAAATGTATGGCCCGACGGTGGGCGACAAAGTGCGGCTGGCCGACACTGAGCTTTTCATCGAAGTCGAAAAAGATTTTACTATCTATGGTGAGGAAGTGAAATTTGGCGGCGGCAAAGTGATCCGCGACGGTATGGGGCAAAGCCAAGCGACGCGGGCTCAAGGGGCAATGGATACTGTCATCACCAATGCGCTGATCGTTGATCATTCAGGAATTTACAAAGCCGATGTCGGTTTGAAAGAAGGCCGTATCGCAGCAATTGGCAAGGCTGGCAATCCTGATACGCAACCCGGTGTGACCATCATCATCGGGCCATCAACAGAGATCATTGCGGGCGAAGGAAAGATCCTGACCGCTGGCGGCGTTGACAGCCACATCCATTTCATTGCCCCCCAACAAATCGAAGAAGCGCTCTATTCCGGCATCACGACAATGCTGGGCGGCGGCACGGGGCCAGCCCATGGCACTTTGGCCACCACCTGCACGGGCGCTTGGCACACTGAACGCATGATCGAAGCGGCTGATGCCTTCCCAATGAATTTGGGACTGATGGGCAAAGGCAATGCTTCACTTCCAGCAGCATTGGAAGAAATGATTTTATCAGGCGTGTGCGGATTAAAGCTGCACGAAGACTGGGGCACGACACCTGCTGCGATTGATTGCTGCTTATCCGTGGCCGACAATTACGATGTGCAAGTGGCCATCCACACTGACACGCTGAACGAGTCCGGTTTCGTCGAAGCCACGATAGCCGCATTCAAAGGCCGCACCATTCACACCTTCCACACCGAGGGTGCTGGTGGTGGTCACGCGCCTGATATTATCAAAGTAGCTAGCCTGCCCAATGTGCTGCCCTCCTCCACCAATCCGACCAGGCCCTATACGATCAATACGATTGCTGAACATTTGGATATGTTGATGGTCTGTCATCACTTATCCCCGCGCATCCCAGAAGATATTGCATTTGCCGAAAGCCGCATCCGAAAAGAGACCATTGCCGCTGAAGATATTTTGCATGATCTCGGCTGCTTCTCAATGATCTCATCAGACTCGCAAGCCATGGGACGGGTGGGTGAAGTGATCATCCGCTGCTGGCAGACCGCACATAAAATGAAATTGCAACGCGGCGAATTGATTGGCGATAAGGGCAATGATAATTCTCGCGTCAAACGCTACATCGCCAAATATACGATCAACCCCGCCATTGCGCATGGCCTTTCGCATGAGGTGGGTTCCATTGAAGTGGGCAAGCGCGCCGATCTGGTTTTGTGGTCGCCAGCCTTCTTTGGTGTAAAACCTGAAATGGTTTTACTTGGCGGTTCGATTGCAGCTGCTCCCATGGGCGATCCAAATGCATCAATACCTACACCACAGCCCGTGCACTACCGCCCGATGTTTGCCAGTTTCGGAAAACTGCGTACGAATTCATCGGTGACTTTCGTATCGCAAGCGGCCCTCGATGCAGGACTGCAAAGCCGTTTAGGCACTGCCAAGAAAATGGTGGCCGTTAAAAACACCAGAGGCGGAATTTCCAAAGCCTCGATGATCCATAACAGCGCTACGCCAAAAATTGAAGTGAACCCCGAAACCTACGAAGTGCGCGCTGATGGCGAATTGCTGGTATGCGAACCCGCAACGAGTTTGCCCATGACGCAGCGATATTTTTTATTCTGATGACAATTCGCGGCATCAAACACATCAGACTGAGCAAAGCACCAAGCCAAGCCTCCGATGCAATCACATTGGATGCGCAAGACCGCTCGATCAGGCGCAAGCTGATCAAAGCAGATAGCGGTAAAGATGTCCTCGTCGATCTGCCACTCACCGCTTATTTCGAGGATGGTGATCATCTTGAACTTGATGATGGCACTTACCTTGAAGTCTGCGCGGCCGAGGAAGATCTCTACGAAATAACGGGATTAAGCCCTGCTCATATTGCCCAGCTTGCATGGCATATTGGCAACCGCCATCTTCCCGCGCAAATCGAATACAACCGTATTTTAATTAAGCGCGATCATATTATAAAAGCCATGCTTCTGGGATTGCACGCCACCGTTATCGAATTGCGTGACCAGTTTGAACCATTACACGGTGCCTATCATGCCCACGGACATTGAAGCCTCGCAACTTTTGTTGCTGCTCAATTGGATGTCTCCCGCTTTTCCAATCGGCAGCTTTGCTTATTCTTATGGGCTTGAGTTTGCGATTGCTGAAAATGAAATCACCACGCAAAGCGATGTCGAGTGTTGGATTGCAGATTTGATTACACAGGGTTCAGGTTGGAATGACGCGGTGATGTTTGCGCAGTGTTGGACTGGCGTGAGCGAAGACCTCAATGACCTCGCACTGAGCATGGCTTCATCATCAGAGCGTTATTTGGAAACAACGCAATTAGCCAAAAGCTTTGCAATTGCAGCTTCGGTTTTTTTGCAAACGTGAAGTTCCCTTGTGGTGATTTAGCCTATCCGATTGCCGCTGGCGTGGCCTGCAAGAGTATGGGTATTGATCAACATTCCGCCTTGTTGGCTTTCCTGCAAGGTTTCGCCGCATCGCAAGTTTCTGTAGCCGTGCGCCTTGTGCCGCTTGGTCAAACAGCGGGGCTTCATGTTTTGAAAAATCTGATCCCCATAATTTCTGAAACCGGAAACCGTGCTGCAACTGCAACGCTTGATGATCTTGGCAGTTGCACTTTGCTGGCCGATATCGCATCGATGAAGCACGAACATCTCCAACCAAGGATTTTCCGCACATGACAAACGGCCCCCTCCGAGTCGGCATCGGCGGCCCTGTCGGCTCTGGCAAAACCACGCTGACGGAAAAACTTTGCAAAGCCATGCGTGATAAATATTCCGTGGCCGTCATCACCAATGATATCTACACCAAGGAAGACGCGCTGATCCTCAACCGCCTGCAAGCCCTACCCGAAGACCGCATTATGGGTGTTGAAACCGGCGGCTGCCCACACACGGCCATCAGGGAAGATGCCTCGCTCAATTTGGCTGCCGTTGACGAGATGACAAAACGCCACCCGGATTTGGATGTGATCTTCATCGAATCCGGCGGCGATAATCTGGCCGCCACCTTCTCGCCCGATTTGGCCGACTTGTCGATCTATGTAATCTCAGTTTGCCAAGGCGAAAAAATCCCAAGGAAAGGCGGGCCCGCAATCACCCGCTCGGATTTGCTGATCATCAACAAGACTGACCTTGCGCCACATGTGATGGCAGATTTGGACGTGATGGAAAGCGACACAAAGAAGGCACGGGGGGACAAGGCCCTATGTGTTCACCGACCTGTTGCGGCAGACAGGCTTGAGCGAGGTGATTTCATATATTGAGGAGTTTGGCGGGTTGGTTCATCGCCCCTAGGCCGCTGCCACATAATCCCTGTAAGCCGTCATCCCCGCGTAGGCGGCGACTCACCTTTAATCTGAAACATACGTCGAAGCTGGATTCCCGCCTTCGCTGGAAGAACGGGATTATTGGATTAATTTCACATAGTTAAAAGATAAATTCAAAATATAAGAAATAACTCTTGACACCGTACGGTGGAGCTGTTACTTGTGTGTAGTCTCCAAAATTGGGTTTCAACTCCCACCAACAAGTCTTGCAAGGTGACTGAAGACGACGTTGGTGCCGCTTTTGAGCCGTTTTCGGAAATCAACCATTGCAAATATATGGACTATGGAACTTGACGGCGCGAACTGCGTTTTGGTTCGTAAGGCGTGAATGCCAAATGCCTCATAGTATAATTCGATACTGTAACTGCCGCCTAGAGCGACCGATTTAGGGGCTCGCAGATAGAGGCGCGCGCCGCCAAATTCGCAGAACTAAAAATTGGAGATAAAATGCCAGATGATAAAGTTACGCCAAAACAGAAGGTTGAAGATCCGGTTGGAAATTTCGCCTCACCAGCGGATGTGGTGAAAGACGAAACACTTACCACGAAGCAAAAACAGGACGCATTGACAGCATGGGAACAGGACGCGGTTCGCCTTTCGGTGGCTACCGAAGAGGGCATGTCTGGCGGTGAGCCTTCGCGTCTAGATGAAGTGAAGGATGCTCAGGCTGAACTGCCAGGTAAAGTTACAAAACGCCCGTCTTCGCCAACCAAGGCCGGATAATTGTTTTAGCGGACGGGAGGGGGGTTGTGTAGGTGATCGAAAAATATCTCGAACCCCTCCCGTCACGCTCTGATGCGTAACACCCTCTCCTGTTTTAGGCTATCATATTCACACATCTCTGTGCAGAGCGGTTCCGCCTACGAAAAAAACCAGTAAAATAGGGCTTTTTTTGTAAGTCCGAAGATACGGCTTTAC
>JAYWEV010000283.1:0-7850 GCA_043779145.1 Aestuariivirga sp.
AAAGTGAGCGATGGTGTATTACTTAAGAAACGCCATATTTTTGGCCATCATCGTCTCCACCCTTACCGGCTGCGGCATCCGCAATGATCCGGTTTATACAGCCCCCACCACTGTGACAAAATAAATGCACCACTTTGCCTATAAAGACGGCGTACTGCATGCCGAAGACGTGAATTTGCAAGCCCTCGCTGAAGAAGTGGGCACGCCGTTTTATTGCTATTCGACTGCCACTTTAGAACGCCATTTCCGCGTGATGGATGGCGCTTTTCAAGATACAGACCATTTGCTGTGCTACGCTATGAAGGCAAACTCCAACCAAGCCGTCATCAAGACTATGGCTGCTTTGGGTGCCGGCATGGATGTGGTGTCTGAAGGCGAACTCCGCCGCGCTTTGGCTGCTGGTGTGCCTGCGCGTAAAATTGTTTTTTCAGGTGTTGGTAAAACTGCCAAGGAAATGGCTTATGCTTTGCGCGAAGGCATTGCCTGTTTTAATGTCGAGTCCGAACCGGAATTAGAACTGCTTTCAACGGTGGCGCAGCGTGTGGGCCAGCGGGCTTCGGTATCCATTCGAGTTAATCCTGATGTGGACGCCAAAACTCACGCCAAAATTTCCACGGGAAAAGCCGATAATAAATTCGGTATCACTTATTTGCGCGCCTCAGAGGTTTACGCCCGCGCTGCCGCACTGCCCAATATTGATGTGACAGGGGTTGATATGCATATCGGCAGCCAGATCACCGAACTGGCACCCTTCGAACAAGCCTTCAAGCTGATGGGTGAACTGGTGGTGCGGTTGAAGTCCGAAGGCCATAATATTCGCCATCTCGATTTAGGCGGCGGGCTCGGCGTGCCTTACCGTGGAGACAATGATATTCCTCCGCATCCCGATGAATATGCGGCGATGGTTAAACGCACGCTTGGTCATCTCGGGCTTAAATACATGATGGAACCCGGGCGCATGATCGTGGGCAATGCTGGAATCATGGTGTCTCGTGTGATCTATGTGAAAGAAAATGAGGGCAAGACTTTCGTTGTGCAAGATGCAGCGATGAATGATCTTATTCGCCCGACACTTTATGACGCCTATCATGAAATTTTGGCCGTCGAAGAAAGCCGCAACGAAACAACGCAGGAGGCCGATGTGGTTGGCCCTGTTTGTGAAACCGGGGATTATTTCGCCAAATCGCGCCGTCTGCCCAAATTGCAACAAGGCGATCTTATTGCGATTATGACGGCAGGAGCATATGGCGCGGTTCAATCTGGCACTTACAATACCAGGCCACTGATCCCTGAAGTCTTGGTTAAAGATGATCAATTTGCCATCGTCCGCCCCCGCCAGACTTACGAAGAATTGATCGGATTAGACAGGCTTGCCCCTTGGCAATAATGCCATGATTTTGGTGGAATCGTGTTATAGTCACACCCGATGAATTCTGAATCGCCAAATTACACAGATCGAAAAATCGCCCTCCAGCGGGCCGCGCTGCTGTGGGAAGACGTGTGGCGGCGTATTCAAAGACCGTTGATGGTTATTGGCGTCGCAATCGTCGTTATCGCTTCGGGCATGCTTGATTGGTTTCCAAAATGGTTTGATCTCGTTGTTTTTGGCCTGGTGGCTTTAGCGTTTTTATACAGCCTCAAGGATTTGGCTAAGCTGAAATCAGCCAGCCGCCTTGCCGCTATGCGCCGCATGGAAGAGCACTCAACAATCGGCCACCGCGGCCTCTCAAGCCATGGTGATGATTTGGTTGCTGAAGGCAAGGATGAGAGAACTCAGACCTTGTGGGAAGAACACAAGCGCCGCCAATTGCAGGCTCTGGAAAATGTTAAACTCGCGCCACCAAAATCAGCATGGCGTTTGTTTGATCCAACGGCCTTGCGCGTGCCAGTGGCACTTGCGGCCTTTGCATCATTGCTGCTCGGTTCTGGCGATCTGATTTCCAACACCCGTAATGCAATGAATTTTGCGCCTCCGGTTATTGCTACCCCGCCTTCTCTCGATGCGTGGCTCAAGCCGCCTACATACACTGGCAAGCAACCGATCTTGCTGACCAGTGCCGCAATGCGCGATAAGCTCAGCTCATCGCCTGAAATCTTAATCCCAGAAAATTCAAGTTTGAGCATTCGTGCTGTTGGCTCGGCTAAACCGAGACTTGCCTTTTATTCGCCGGGCACTGTGCCCAGCCCAGAGACTGAAATAAAATCTATTTCTGCACAAATCTCCAACACTGAAAAAGGTTTCAACGCCGAAGTGAAACTTGATCGTCCTGTCACGGTTAAACTCTTTGATGACACAAAAGAACTCGCTTCATGGCCAATCACGCTGATTCCTGATGAAGCGCCTAAGATTACTTTTGTAGAAGATCCGAAAGCTGGAGAAAGCGGCGCGCTGAATGTGCATTGGAAAGCCTCTGATGATTATGGCGTGAATGCCATATCAGCCGAAATATCATTGGCTGATGAACAACAAGATGGAACCGGCTTTGATAGCAATGGCGTGTTTTTATACGACGCGCCCATATTCAAAGTCGGCATGAAAAAGCCCAACGCAAAAATTGAAGACACAATATCAAAGCAGGATTTGAGCCCTCATCCTTGGGCCGGGCTTTATGTCACTATGTCGCTGACGGCCAAAGATAGTGCTGGCCATACAGCAACCGCAGAATCCAAACGCTTCAAATTGCCCGAGCGCAGCTTCTTTCGCTTTCTTGCAAAGGCCTTGATCGAACAACGCAAAAAATTGATTATGGTGCCCGATGATGCGCCAGATGTGGCAACGATGCTGGATGCATTCTCAGCCTATCCATATTCGATTGATAACAACAGCAAACTGATTTTGCAGATGGCAACAATTAGGGCAGGCTTGGCCCATGCCACGGAACAGGACAACGTTAAAACGGCTGTCACAAATCTTTGGTCATTGGCCGCTGCGATTGAAGATGGCGAACTCTCTGATATCCGCGCTCAGCTTCGTGATTTGAAGCAGCAATTGGAACAAGCGTTGAAAGAAGGCGCACCACCCGAACGCATTGCTGAACTGATGGATAAAATGCGCAAGGGCATGGACAAGCTGATGGACCAAATGCGTAAAGATGCTGAAAAACGCATGGCCGATGGCAGCTTAAAGAAAGATCCCAACGGCAAATCGATCAGCCGCGAAGATTTACAAAAAATGTTGGATGATATTGAAAAATTGAACAAGAGCGGATCGAAAGATGCCGCCCAAGAGATGTTGTCACAGCTTGATCAATTGCTGCAAAATCTTCAACCGGGCGTTTCCGATCAAGCGGGCAAAGATGGTGACTCGCAGTTGCAACAAAAGCTGGATGAGCTTTCTGACATGATGCGGAAGCAGCAGAAACTTATGGATCAAACTCAAAAGCTGCCAAGGCCTGGTGAAGGCGAACAAGCACCCGATAAACCAGATGATGGCTCTGGCGCGCTGGCTGATAAACAGGGTGATCTCTCTGACATGCTCGACCGATTAAACAAACAGTTGGGAGCAGACGGTCAAGGTGAGCTTGGTGATGCCAGCAAGAGCATGAAGGGTGCCAAAGGTTCCCTTAAAGACGGCTCGAAAGATGACGCGCTGCGCCAACAGGGCGATGCCATGAAGCAGATGCGCGATGGCGCGCAGAAGCTGGGCAAAAAATTGGCCGAACAAGGCAAGGGCAAATCTGGCCAGCAGGGTAAAGAGGGTGAGGCTGGTGGCGACAATAACGATCCACTGGGCCGTCCCCGCGCAACCAAGAACCCCGACAACGGGCCCAACAAAAACATGGTGCCATCTGAACTCTCGATGCGCCGCGCGCGCGAGATTTTGGAAACGCTTCGCCAGAAATATGATGATCCGAATTTAGGTTCGGGCGAACGCGCTTATATTGATCGGTTGCTGCGTGGGCTTTATTAGAGGCTATGATTATTTGACCGGAATGAAAATCTCAATCCGGTCATCGCCATTGTTAAACGCCTCACCATAAACTTCAAACTGCGGGCCTTGTGCCACTTCAAGTTTGGCGGCGGGCAACCATTCATCAAAAATCTTTCCCCACGTTGCAGGCAACCCTGCAATATCGCCCTCATGCAGAAACACAGCGGTTTTGCGCTTGGGGATGGTGAGGGTGTATAAATAGCCCGGCACTTGGCCTGCATCTTTCACTTCAACGCCGACGAGATAATCCATCATCCCGCCACCAAATGAATGGCATACGCCATAAGCGCTGAACCCCACTTGGCAGTCGATCTTGCCAAAGTCCGTCATAAAACTCGCCCACTGCTCTTTCATGCCGGGATCAGGTTCAACCTTATAAGTCTTATTGCGGCCCGCCAGGATGAGCGGTGGTGTGGTGAGGGTGCGGATGGGTTGGGGCATGTCGTTGGTTTAAGCGATTCTGTTGTGCTGTAGCAAGCGCATTGGGCCAACCAACCCACTCCCCTTGCGGGAGTGGCCCGTCATCCTCGGCTTGAACCGAGAATGACGGGTGAGGGGAGATGGTTCGGCATCCGCTGGTGTTTGAAGTTTAAGGCGATCCTCTCCTGACTTGGGGAGTGCGGCGGGGCGGGGCGACGTTTAGTGCGGAGAGGTGCGGGCATGCCAAACATATTTACTAAGTATTTGTTGGGTTCCAAAATGCTTCAATTTTCCAGAGCGGCTGCCCATTCATCGAGTCTTTAAGGTTGAAAATCACCTCCTCATATTTTGTGCTATCAAATTGGGTCCAATTAAATTTTTTGAATTTTTGCCAAATTTTCGCTTTTCCAGCAAAATTGCTTTTCTCAAGACTTTCCAAAAGAATTCTATCAATTGGCGGGTGAATAGATACGACTTTCGCGTCTGGCACACCTTTTTCAAGACTAAGAAATCGGGATTTTAGATAAATATTGATAATTTTTGCTGCTCGACCATGTGTAATCCCTGCGCGTTCGTAATCGTCTTTTAATTCGCACATTTGGTTGCGCCATTCTCTGTGAATTTCGTCGAATTTTTCGGGGTTTGGTAGATTTACAACCGTATATTCCTTGGAGATTGAACAGCTGTTTAGAAGACGTTGCGTCAGTTCAATAAGGTTCTGCTCGTCGTTATCAAATCTCCTGAACGCAGCTCGACTTACCGTCCAAACAGCGAAATTGTGTGAGTGTTCATTCATCGAATAGGCCTGAATTTTTTCCATGTCCGTCATGCAGTGAACTCCAATTCAAATTTCAACTACCAGACAATTACACTGTTTTCTAAGAGCGCTTAGAAGTTAATTGGCAACTAATTTGACTTCCCCCTTAATCCGGCTGCGAGTTTTACTCCGAGCGCTTTTTGGTTTTATTTGGCGTCTGATGGTCAACCAACCCACTCCCCTTGCGGGAGTGGGTAGTCATCCTCGGCTTGTACCGAGGATGACAGGTGAGGGGGCTGGTGCGGCATGCGCTGGTGTTTGAAGTTAAGGCGGCCCTCTTCTGACTTGGAGGTGGAGGCGGGCGGTGTTTCAATTCGGATGAATAGAGACGTTGCGGAGACTATCTTCTGTTATTTTGCTGTTTATAACTAGCGTTATGACAAATACACAAATTGCACCGAAACTGTGGGCTAAAGATCGCCTAACAGAGTATATTGAAAACTGCCGCACAAACCAATTTGCCACTTTTGCCAATAAGGCTGCGTTCAAAATATTATTGGAGATCGACGATTGCTTTTTTAAGGTTTTAGACAAACCAATCAATCCACGTCCTTGGTTTCCGTTTCAATTTATTCACCGCTCTCACAGTTCTTGGCGGGCTGCGTGTGGCATGGTGATGGCAGGACAAGTTCAAGAAGCGAATGCCATGTTACGTTTAAGTTTAGAAACTGCTGCGTATGGATATTATATTAGCACTGATAACTCAAATGCTGAGGCGTGGATCAAGCGAAACGATGGTGTCACTGAACTACGTGACTTCAAGAAGAAGTTTCAACATGTAACTATAAAACAAAAAATAATTGGCGATGCTGACAAGCTTGGAAGAATTTTCGAGCAGCTATACAAGCGGACAATTGACTATGGTGCTCATCCAAACGAGCGCGGTTTTTCTCTAAACTCTAGTATCAGTGAGGGAGCCGATGCCATTGAGTTTCTACAAATTTATCTGCAGGGCGATGGTCTGCCGTTGGATTTCGCACTTAAATCTACAGCCCAAATTGGCGTTTGGAATTTGGGTATATTTCAGTTGGTGTACCCCCAAAAATGGGAACTACTTGGCTTGAAAGCGAAGTTGGAGGAATTCTGGCGTGTACTTTGAGACTTAACAAGAAACTGACGGTCGTAGGATTGATCAGATGATCGAGCTTTCTGGCGTGATGGGGGGTAAGGCTATTGCCAATGCTCAGGCGCTGGCTCTTCGGGTTTTGGCCGACTTTGACCAACCCACTCCCCTTGCGGGAGTGGGCCGTCATCCTCGGCTCGTACCGAGGATGACAGGTGAGGGGGATCGGCATACAGCGGTGTTTGAGATTTAAGGCGGCCCTCTCCTGACTTGGGCCTAGCCCAAGTCTGTCTCTCTGACGAGCGGAGAGACTTGGGAGTGGGGCGTGTGGATGGGGCAGGGAATTTACAAATAGTTTTAATTCAATCTCTTAGTTGTCTAATTAAGGTGCCTTTCATTTGGAGTTCAAAGACTGCACCGCTTTTCACGGTTGCATAAAGGGATTCAATTCCATCCCATTGAGCAAGTATTCGCTCAGCCTGCTTCGTTACTTTCGATTTATGGAGCCCCGCAGATAGAAAAAAGCCTATTAACTTGGAATTTCTAAATGCAGAATACTCAGTCTTACTTTTTGTTATTCTTCGATCGCCAGAAATTACAACCCACCGATCCTCTTTGCTGAGCGTCTCTATCCAAACTAAATCCGAAACGTTCATTGGAAATCGATCTCGAAGTGCTATGACTTCATGTTGATATTTAAACAGCTCATTGAAGGCGCGGGCCATTTTTGGTGAAATGTTATGATCAAAAAATACTTTCACGCCGCTTCGAGTAGACCCTCAAACGCGATAGCATCCCGAACTACGGTAGGAGCCAATTCGTAAAGTCTTGCAACAGCTGCAATCGAGCCCTCCGCTTGAACGGCCTGTGCCAACACTATTGTCGGTACACCAGCATCTGCCGCTATTGGCTGACCGAAGGATCTATTAGGATCGATAAGAATTGATTTTTTACCTTTATATGGCCGCCAGCTAGCGACAACATCATCTTCAATGTCTAAATCTTTGAAAGTTTGCTTTATAATTTCAGGCAAAGCGTACTGACTTTTTTTAAGATCAAGCAATTCAGCGTGGCCCGAACCTTTAATGCCCTCGAAGAAAATCGTACTACCGTCAGTTTGAAACCGTCGTGTTGAAAACGGATGAGAATCCGCAATTACTTGGGCTGCCTTGTCGAGGCAAAGGCGAATAACATTCACTGAAAGACCCGCTTTCATAAATTCCCGCACAAACTTCAGTTCAATAAGGTCACGAAAACCAATTTCAAGATGATTTCCATAGAGCGGTAATTCTGACTTCCACAAAGGCGGCATTACTATTTTGTTAGATTTTACATTCTTAAATGAATAGCCACCCAGCCAACGACGAACATTTACTGTCGGGATTTTCAACAAACGGGAGGCTTCCAGCACAGAGTATGTGCCTACGCCTAAAACTTTATGTGTTGCATGTTGATTCAACGTCGTTTTTTCCAAATCATACATATGGTAGTATTTCTTGATATTGAGCGCAATTGGTGAATATTTGACTTCTCCCGCCACTTCCCCTATGTCGCCCACATCCTAAGACGCTTTTCAAACGTCTCGAGGCTTTTTGCACATGGGGCACTTGTTCCCGGGA
>JAYWEV010000284.1:0-2949 GCA_043779145.1 Aestuariivirga sp.
CCAGTGGTCCAGCCGCGTCTTAATGGTGATTGAGGCTTTTCCAAACGCATGAGCCTATCTATAAGGGGCCATGATCAATAAAACCACCAAAACTGTCGCAAGCTGGGAAGCCCATTCCGGCAAGGATTCTGGCTTTGCGAAATTGGATGCCGAACCCTTTCCGCATTTTGCCGAAGGTTGGGTGTGGTTGGTAGGCGCTGGGCCGGGTGCTCCCGGTCTTATGTCCCTGCTCTGCTATCACGCCATGCAAAACTGCGATGTGGTGGTTTATGATGCCTTGGTGAACCCTGATATTTTACGCTGGGTGCGCCCCGGGGCTGAACTTGAATATGCAGGCAAACGTGGCGGCAAACCTTCGCCCGTCCAGAGAGATATTTCAGTTCGGCTGATTGAACTCGCCCATGCTGGAAAGCGCGTATTGCGGTTGAAAGGCGGTGACCCCTTTATGTTTGGACGGGGCGGCGAGGAAAGCCAAAGCCTGGCTAAAGCTGGCATTCCGTTTCGCATTGTGCCTGGCATTTCGTCAGGAATAGGTGGTCTGGCCTATGCGGGCATTCCCGTCACGCACCGCGATACGAACCACGCTGTGATCTTTTTAACGGGCCACGACGCGACAGGTAAAATGCCCGCCAATGTAAATTGGCAAGCCGTCGCCACCGCCGCCCCGGTTATCGTAATGTATATGGGCATCAAGAACTTAGGCGAGATCGCTGAGACATTGATGAAAGCGGGCCGTCCAGCAAATCATCCGGTGACGATGGTTTCTAATGCATCGATGCCAAATCAATCCGTGGCCAGCACGATTTTAAGCGAAGCAGGTGAGTTCGTGAAAAACCATAAGCCTCCAACACCAGCAATAGTGGTGATTGGCCACGCATCAGATTGGCGGGAATTGCTGGATTGGTATTCTCCTACCCTGAAGGATAATCCAATTGGCTAGAGGTTTGCTGATTGCAGCACCTCATTCCGGCAGCGGCAAAACCCTCATCACTCTTGGGCTCATCCGCGCATTGCGCAACCGTGGAATGAAAGTGGCTTCGGCCAAAGTTGGGCCAGATTATATTGACGGGCGCTTTCATGAGGCAGCGAGTGGCGCGCCCTGCATCAATCTCGATTATTGGGCGATGGGGGCTGATGCTTGTAAAGCGCGGCTTGCTGAGATCGATGCAGACATAATCATTGTTGAAGGTGTTATGGGGCTTTTCGATGGGCCAGATGGCGCGAACGGATCGACGGCAGATTTGGCCGAAACGTTGGCGTTGCCAATCGTTCTCGTTATCGATGCAGCCAAGCAGGCGCAATCCGTGGCCGCTGTTGTGCACGGGTTTTCAACGTTTAGACCCTCGCTTAATGTCGCGGGTGTGATCCTCAACCGCGTGGCCAGTGACCGACATGCCAAGATGATAAGTGACTCTTTGCACTCGAGAATCCTGGGGATAATGCGTCAGAATGACTCGCTCATTTGGCCGTCGCGGCATCTTGGATTGATTCAAGCGCAAGAGAATCAAGAGCTTGAAGCATTTATCGAATCAGCGGCCGCAGGAGTTTCCCGTGAAACATTTCTTGACAAAATTAACGAATCGGCAACTATTTTTACGAATCGTAATTTCGAATCACAAATACCAATGCCGCCACTCGCCCAAAACATCGCCATCGCGAGTGATTTAGCCTTTGCGTTCGCCTACCCCCATCTGCTGAATGATTGGCGCAAGCAAGGTGCAGAACTTTCGTACTTCTCGCCTTTGAATAATGAAACGCCAAAAGGTGACGCGGTCTTTATCCCCGGTGGCTACCCTGAACTGCATGCGGGAAAATTGGCTTCCAACACCGTGTTTTTAAGCGCACTGCGCAGCCATAAGGGCCTGATTTATGGAGAATGCGGTGGATACATGGTTTTGGGGGATGCAATTGTTGATGCGGATGGCACATCGCATGCAATGGCGGGTTTGCTGCCTGTGACTACCAGCTTTGCAAAGCGCAAACTCCAACTGGGATATCGCCAGTTAAAACCTTTAAGTGGCCCATGGACGTCAAATTTGCGGGGGCATGAGTTCCATTATTCAACGATCACGTCACAAAGCTCTGTGGATCCACTGTTTCACGCATCCGATGCCGCTGGAAATGATCTTGGACCGATTGGCCAGCGCGTAGGTAATGTGATGGGGTCTTATGCCCACATAATTTCGCAGGCCCCACAATGAGCGCAAAAGCCATCATGTTTCTAGGCACAGGATCCGATGTGGGCAAATCCCTCATTGTAGCGGGCTTGGCGCGGGCATTTGCCAATCGCGGGCTTCGTGTTGCGCCCTTCAAGCCTCAGAACATGTCGAACAATGCTGCTGTTACATCCGATGGCGGTGAAATTGGCCGTGCTCAAGCTTTGCAGGCCCGTGCCGCGCGTATTCCAGCAACGGTTCATATGAATCCGGTATTGCTCAAGCCCGAAAGCGAAACCGGCGCTCAGGTGATTGTGCAGGGCCAGCGCAAAGCCACGCTAAGAGCGCGTGATTTCTTCCGCGAACGCGCCAGTTATATGCCAGCGATCCTCGAAAGCTTCCACAAACTGGCCGAAAACCACGATTTGATCTTGGTGGAAGGGGCTGGCAGCCCTGCTGAGGTGAATTTGCGCGATGGTGATTTGGCCAATCTCGGTTTTGCCAGCGCGGCCAATGTTCCGGCCTTGTTGATTGGTGATATTCATCGTGGCGGGGTTATCGCTTCGATCATTGGCACTTTCGCAGTTTTAAGCGAAATAGACCGCAAGCACATAAAAGGATTCATAATCAATAAGTTCCACGGCGATCCGCAATTGTTTTCTGAGGGAAAACTCTATCTAGAGCGTGAAACCAAAACGCCGTGCTTGGGCGTGGTTCCCCATTTCGGCAGCGCCAATAAACTGCCTGCTGAAGATGCAGTGACTTTAGAACATATGGCTGCAACCGATTCAAA
>JAYWEV010000285.1:0-2947 GCA_043779145.1 Aestuariivirga sp.
CCAACATCATGTCCATGGCAAACCTCCGAATCAGGGAGGCTCATGGAATCACACTAAATGCAAACTCCAAACCCCGTTAACTTGAGTTCGACGCCCTGCTCCTGTTTTACAGCACTTTATTCTACAATCCCTTCCTGATACAAGCGCCGCAGATTCAAAAGAAAAGTAAAAATGACCGACGCACCGAAAAAGACCGACCGTTACCGCGAAACCGTGTTCCTGCCGAAAACTGACTTTCCCATGAAAGCCGGTCTGCCTCAGAAAGAGCCGGAGCTTTTAAAGCGTTGGGCGGATATGGATTTGTTCAAGCTGCTGCGTGAGCAATCCAAAGGCAAAGAAAAATTCGTGCTGCATGATGGCCCGCCCTATGCCAATGGCAACATACATATTGGTCATGCTTTAAACAAAATTTTGAAAGACCTCGTGGTGCGTGGCGCTCAGATGAGCGGCAAAGATTCCAATTACGTGCCGGGCTGGGATTGCCATGGCCTGCCGATTGAATGGAAAATCGAAGAAAAATATCGCGCCGCTGGCAAAAACAAAGACGATATTCCGATCAATGAATTCCGCAAAGAATGCCGCGAGTTTGCGAGGGGCTGGGTGGATATCCAACGCGAAGAATTCAAACGCCTCGGAGTGGAAGGCGATTGGGATAACCCCTACCTCACCATGAACTTCAAAGCCGAAGCCATCATCGCGCGCGAGCTGTTAAAGTTTGCAGGCGATGGGCAGTTATATCGCGGCTCAAAGCCCGTGATGTGGAGTGTGGTCGAAGGCACATCGCTGGCCGAGGCCGAGATTGAATATGAAGATATTACGGTCGATACGATTTTCGTGAAGTTTCCGGTCGACTATGTTGGTCTTGACGAAGCTGGCGTTGCAAAAAATCCAGAATTAGTATCGGAACTCCAAAATTCAAAGTTCGTTATTTGGACCACGACGCCATGGACAATTCCAGGTAACCGAGCAATTTCTTTCAGTTCAAAAATACCCTACAGTATTTATCGCGTGATTGAAGCGCCAGCCGATAACTGGGCAAAACCTCATCAGCAGTTTGTGCTCGCAGACAAGCTTGTTCTCGAACTCATGTCCATTTTTAAAGTAGAAAAGTTTGAAAGAGTCTGCGGGGTTCCTTCAGACATTTTAGCAGTTACCGAATGTATGCATCCGCTCAATCCTCTGATTGATGAATATGAAACAGGTGAAAGTTCAACTTCCTCTGGCCCAATATCAATTGCGCCTCCACTCGATAACTTTAATCTAGTTAAGAAGAAGATTGACTATAATTTCGCTGTACCACTTCTCGACGGCGATCACGTCACCGATGATGCAGGAACAGGCTTTGTCCACACCGCGCCTTCGCATGGTGCGGATGACTACAATGTTTGGATTGCCAATCAGAAGCTGCTGCGCGATCGCGGCATTGATACCACCGTTCCAACACCCGTTGGCCCTGATGGTTTTTACACCGCTGATGCCCCCGGCTTTGAAGGCGTTCGCGTGATTGATCAATATGGCAAATGGAAAGATGCCAACCCGCGCGTGATCGAGGCTTTGAAAGAGGCTGGCATGTTGCTGGCTTCCTCTAAAAAGACCATCAGCTATCCGCATTCATGGCGCTCCAAAAAGCCGATCATCTTCCGTAACACGCCACAGTGGTTCATCTCGATGGACAAGAAGGATTTGCGCAAGAAAGCGCTGGCCGCAATAGAGCAAACAAAATTCTTCCCTCCGGCAGGACAGAACCGTTTGCGCGGCATGATTGAGCAGCGGCCCGATTGGGTCATCTCGCGCCAACGCGCTTGGGGTGTACCCATTGCTGTTTTCGTGAACAAAATCAGCGGTGAAATTCTCAACGATATCAAAGTGAACCAGCGCATTTATGATTCATTTTGTGAACACGGTGCAGATGCGTGGTATGAAGCAGACGCGGCGAAAAAATATCTCGCCCCCGATCATAGTCCCGATGAATACGAGCAAGTCAAAGATATTCTCGACGTGTGGTTTGACTCAGGCTGCACCCACGCATTCGTGCTCGAAGAACGTCCCGATCTCAAATGGCCAGCCGATGTTTATCTCGAAGGTTCAGACCAGCATCGCGGCTGGTTCCACTCTTCATTGCTCGAATCCTGCGGCACACGCGGCAGGGCACCTTACAACCAAGTGATCACCCACGGCTTCACGCTGGCCGAAGATGGCCGCAAAATGTCAAAGTCTCTCGGCAACACCACGGTGCCGCAAGACGTGATCAAAAATTCCGGCGCTGATATTTTGCGCCTGTGGGTTGCCACCTGCGATTACGCCGATGACATGCGGATCGGGCCAGAGATTTTAAAATCCGCCGTTGAGAATTATCGCAAACTGCGCAACACCTTCCGCTATATGCTGGGCGCACTTGAAGGCCTGCATGATTGGGAAACGGTCTACCCCAAAGACATGCCGGAACTCGAAGCCTACATCTTGCACCGCCTTTGGGAGACAGGCCAGACGGTGGCTGAGGCTTACAAAGTTTACGACTACAAAAAAGTTGCAGCCACTTTGACGAACTTCATGAACGTCGAACTCTCGGCCTTCTATTTCGACATCCGAAAAGACACGCTGTATTGCGACCCGTGGAGCAGCCTGAAACGCAAGGCCTGCCGCACTGTGATGGACCAACTGTTCCATTGCTTAACGACGTGGTGGGCGCCAATCATGGTGTTCACAATGGAAGAAGTGTGGCTCTCGCGCTTTAACGGCGAGGGCTCGTCGGTGCATTTGATGCAGTTCACCAAGCCGCTTGAAGAGTGGAACAATCCCGCAATTGCCAAGAAGTGGGACATGATCCGCAACGTGCGCCGCGCTGTCACAGGGGCTCTCGAAATCGAGCGTGCCAACAAAACGATCGGCTCATCACTCGAAGCTGCGCCTGTTGTCTACATCGAGAACGATGATGATGCAGTAGCTG
>JAYWEV010000286.1:0-44746 GCA_043779145.1 Aestuariivirga sp.
TGTCCAACGTCGCTTGCAAGTGGGCTATAACAAGGCGGCCAGCTTGATTGAGCGCATGGAAAAAGAGGGCCTCATTTCAGCCGCAAATGCCACTGGAAAACGCGAAATCTTGGTTCCCGGAGACAGTGCGCGCGTTTAGTTCAACCTGAACTTTGACAAATTCGTCAAAGTTCAGACAAGTTTATCGAAAATATTGACTTTGGGCGATTTTGACTTTTCCATGAAAAGTCAAAACACTTAAGACCAATTCTCGCCGTAAAACGGCCCGCTTGTGCGTCTAACTGAACCTGAACTATAGCAATGGCGCTAGTCTGAGGGA
Source organism: Aestuariivirga sp. (assembly GCA_043779145.1). GTDB lineage: Bacteria > Pseudomonadota > Alphaproteobacteria > Rhizobiales > Aestuariivirgaceae > Aestuariivirga. The sequence goes on from JAYWEV010000286.1 coordinate 320, forward strand.
TTCGAAAGTTAAATATGACAAAATTAATTAAACTGATGTTTGCTGCTTTTGTGATGACGGGTGTTTTGGTCACCTCTCCTGTATTGATGGCCGCACAAAAATATCCGGTGGTGACACTCAACGCCGAACAGAAACATTCATTGCAAAAGGTCAATGCGTTTTTGAACAGCTATCAAAGCATGAAGAGCGATTTCACGCAGATCAGCTCCAAAGGGCAGATGGTTCGAGGTGTATTGTTGATCAGCAAACCTGGAAAATTGCGCTTTGAATATGCAGCGCCCAATCCAATGCTGATTGTTGCAGATGGCAGATGGCTTACGATCAAGAATCGCGCGAAGGAAAAGGGTGATCAATTTCCATTGAGTGCCACACCGCTTCGTTTGGTGGTTTCGCCCCAGGTTGATCTGGCCGCTGAGACGGATGTGATTGGTTTCGAGAGCAAGGACGGCATCACCAGCATTTCTCTGGCGGATCGGAAGAGTTCACTCGGCGGTTACATTATCCTAGTTTTTGACGAGCAACGCGAGCAATTGCAGCAATGGGTTATCGTCGATGGCAAAGATCGCCGCACAACCGTTCAGCTGGCTAATATCCAAACCGGCGGAAAGTTCGATCCAAAACTTTTCATTGGTAAAATCGATCGGTCCGAAGGCAAACAGAATTAATCTTTCTGCCTAAAATTCAGCTCTTGCTCATAACGAAAGCCCATGCCATTTGTTTGGTATGGGCTTTTCACTTGCAACTTGGAACATCAACTCTGTGCGGCTGCGCATCGGCTTAGTTCAACGCCTTTTGAACGAGGCCAAGCCTGATATCTTATGCTTGCAAGAAACCAAATGTCCGCAAGGCCAATTTCCGTCGGGGCCGTTGCACGATATGGGCTATAACCACATCGCTGAATTTGGCCAAAAAGGGTATCACGGCGTTGCCATTGTTTCTCGCATTCCATTTAATACGCAATTTTCACATGATTTTTGCAAAAAGGGCGATAGCCGCCATGTAAGCGTTAAGTTTGAAGGAGAGATTCCTTTTCTATTGCATAATTTATACGTGCCAGCTGGCGGCGATGAGCCCGACCCCGTCATCAATGAAAAATTCGCCCATAAGCTCGCTTTTATCGACGAAATGGAAGAATGGTCAAAGGCAGGTGCAATGCCCGAAGGTTATGGTGCCATTGCTGTTGGGGATTTGAATATTGCACCTTTGGAAAACGATGTCTGGTCGCACCGTGAGCTTTTAAAAGTCGTCAGCCACACACCGATCGAAGTTGAAGGTTTCGCGCGCATACAAAAGGCCGGTGATTGGCAAGATGTGATGCGTAATCACATTCCAGCATATAAAAAACTTTATACTTGGTGGAGTTACCGCGCCAAGGATTGGGAAGCTTCTGACCGTGGCCGCAGGCTCGATCATATTTGGGCCAATAAAGTAATTTCAGATCACTGCACGAGTGTTGAGGTGTTGCGCCATGTTCGCAGTTGGCCCCAGCCATCCGACCATGTGCCAGTAATCGCAAAGTTCGATTTCAATATCGCTTAAAGATCAGAAAATTTTCGAGCTTTAGTCAGCAAAACCCGAACCGATTCATACTCGCGAACGGAGCTCACGAGCTTTTCGGAAAGATTGAGCAGAACCACGCGCCCAAATTCGGGATATTCTTTTGCGACCCGCAAAAACAACTCATGACTAATACGTGCCGTAGAAACCAGATCAAGCGCTTTGGCAGTGAGCGTACTGGGATTACCGCCGATCATTGCCACTTCTCCCAGAAGGGCACCAGGTTCAGCACGGCCAATACTTTGACCCAGCCTTCTCAAATCTACACTTCCGTTCAAAACAAAAAATGCCGCTCTGGTCTTTTTGCCCTCGGTCAAAATTTCTTCACCCAGCGCAAAATTTTGGCGCTCGGCTGCAAACGCCATGATCTGCAAAGGCACAGATTCGCACTCCCGAAAAATCGGAATTTGGCGCAATGTTTCAGCATCTGCTCGAACACTCATGCCAGATTTTGCCCCTTCAGCGAATCAGACATTCCTTTGACTGCGATTAGCAGGTGAAATCAAGGGATGAGCTTATATCCGCCACCCTCTGTCACCAGAATCTCGGCATGGGCTGGGTCGCGCTCAATTTTCTGCCGCAGGCGATATATATGTGTTTCGAGCGTATGGGTTGAAACACCGGCATTATAGCCCCACACATCCTGTAGGAGTGTCTCGCGGCTCATGCTTTGTTCGCCAGAGCGATAGAGAAACTTGATAATCGAAGTTTCTTTTTCCGTCAGCCTGATTTTCTTATTGTCATCGCGAATGAGAACTTTGCCTGCAGGTTTAAAGACATATGGCCCAATCTGAAAAACCGCGTCTTCGCTGTGTTCATGCTGGCGTAAGTGTGAGCGAATACGCGCCAACAATACCGCAAACCGGAAGGGCTTAGTCACATAATCATTGGCCCCTGAGTCCAAACCTAAAATTGTATCGGAGTCTGATCCTTGGGCCGTCAACATGACGATTGGCCCTTTAAAGCCATTGCGTCGCATAATTTTGCAAGCTTCTCTGCCGTCCATATCAGGCAGATTAACGTCCAATATAACAATGTCCGCATGATCGGCTTTCAGTGCTTTCACGCCTGCCGTTGCCGTTGCTGCGTCCATGACAACGAACTCGTCATGCAGGCTAAATTGCTCTTTCAGCGTTTCACGCAAAGTATCATCGTCATCAACAATCAGAATTTTTTTCGTCGTAGACATGTTTTCTAATCTCGCGGTTTCTAACTCGGGCAAACTTCGTGTTATGATCCATGCCCGAAGCAGGGCAGACCGACAACACAACTCACCGTGAGCAAAATGATAACACAACTTCACGTACGCGCGATTAACGCGTGTTCAAGCCGAGGAATGCTGGTGATTGGCGCAACCCAATTTCCATGCAGGTTAGGCAAGACCGGACGCCGTTTTATGAAGAGAGAAGGTGACGGTGCTAGTCCCATCGGTGTTTTCAAGCTCGAACAGCTTTACTACCGGCCTGACCGAATTTCTCGTCCGAGAACACAAATTAACTCGAGGCAGGTCAAAAAATCTGATGGCTGGTGTGATGCTTCCGGTGTCTTTCAGTATAATCGCCAAGTGAATTTACCGTTTGCGGCAAGTCACGAGCAGCTATGGCGTGCCGACAACGCCTATAACATCGTGATTTCGTCGAACTACAATCAAAAACCGCGGATCAGAGGCTTTGGTAGCGCCATATTCCTTCATGTTACTGACGGAAAAAAAGGAACCGAAGGCTGCATCGCACTTTCGCAAAAACATTTAAATTTAGTTCTAGCGCGGTGTTCGAAGAATACAAAATTAGTGATCTGGCCTAACTCTGGACTAGCTTCGGCCTTGTTCCAAAAATCGCTGAACCCACCCGCACGTAAGTAGCGCCTTCTTCAATTGCTACCGGATAATCTCCACTCATTCCCATTGAAAGTTGCGGAAGTTGGTAGGTCTGAGCCAGACCATTCAACATCTTGAAATGTGACTTTGGATCGTCTTCAACAGGCGGAATGCACATAAACCCGTTTATTTGATTTTTGAGTTGGCCGCGAGCAAGCCCCATGAACTGCTCCAAATCTTCTGGAAGAACGCCCGCTTTTTGCGGTTCACGGCCGGTATTCACCTGTACGAGCAGTTTGGTGGTTGCGGCTTGTTTTTCGATTTCTTTGGTGAGCGCCGAAAGAAGTTTGGGTCTATCTAACGTCTGTATGACATCAAAGAGCGCGATGGCTTCAGAAACCTTATTAGTCTGCAATGGGCCAATCAGATGAAGCTCAATATTGGGATAGATCTTGCGCAGTGCTAGCCATTTACTTTGGGCCTCTTGCACGCGGTTTTCGCCAAATACCCGTTGGCCGCTCTCAAGCAGCGGTATGATATCCTGCGTATCAAAAGTCTTACTCACAGCAATCAAAGTCACGTCTGAAGTCTGTCGTCCGGCTTTGATCGCAGCATTTTCAATGCGCTGTTTCACTATAGATAGCTGTATCTGAGATGGGGTCATTTCGACTGCTGTTATGACCATGCTTGCAGCACTTTTCAAGGACTGGTACGTGGAAGCGAATGTTTTTGATTTAAGAGGAATTTGGCGTGGCCGTTGAGCGTTATAACCACCGGGAAGTTGAACCCAAATGGCAGAAATTTTGGACTGAAAATAAGTCCTTTGAAGCCAAGGAAGATGTTTCGCGCCCGAAATATTATGTCTTGGAAATGTTCCCCTATCCATCGGGCCGCATCCATATGGGCCACGTACGCAATTATACGATGGGCGACGTGATTGCCAGATTTCGTAAAGCTTGTGGTTACAACGTGTTGCATCCAATGGGCTGGGATGCGTTTGGTATGCCAGCAGAAAATGCGGCAATTGAACGAGGCATACATCCCAAGACATGGACTTATGAAAATATCGCCTCCATGCGCATGCAGTTGAAGTCAATGGGACTGGCCATTGACTGGTCGCGTGAATTTGCGACATGTGATCCGTCTTACTATCGGCACGAGCAAGAAATGTTTATCGACTTCATGGGTGCAGATCTAGTTGAGCGCCGGGTTTCAATGGTGAATTGGGATCCCGTTGACCAAACTGTTTTAGCCAATGAGCAAGTGATCGACGGCAAGGGCTGGCGCTCTGGCGCTGCCGTTGAAAAGCGAGAACTGGCCCAATGGTTCCTGAAAATTACGACTTATGCGGAAGAGCTTCTGAGCGCTTTGGACGGCCTCGATAAATGGCCGGAAAAAGTGCGTTTAATGCAGAAGAATTGGATTGGTCGCTCGGAAGGTTTGCGTTTCACGTTTGATCTGGAAGACGCACTTGGCCATAAGCTGGATCAAGTTCTACCGGTTTATACGACGCGTCATGATACAATTTTTGGAGCAAGCTTTTGTGCAGTTTCGGCTGACCATCCGCTCTCTCAAGAAATTGCGGAAAAAAATAAAAGCGTCTCGGCCTTCCGCAAAGAAGTAGCAGCGCTCGGAACCAGCGAAGAAAACATCGAACGTGCTGAAAAACGCGGTTGCGCGTTGGGCGTGTTTGCGCGTCATCCATTTGATCCCAACATAAAGTTGCCTGTCTATGCCGCTAATTTCGTTTTGATGGGTTATGGCGAAGGCGCTATTTTTGGTTGCCCCGCTCACGATCAGAGAGATTGGGATTTTGCGACAAAATATAATTTGCCGATAAAGCTTGTTGTAGCACCCCGTGGTGTGTCGTCGCCCGTGTTGGGCAACGAGCCTTATCTTGAAAAAGATGGCGACGATTGTGTTTTAGTAAATTCGCAATTTTTGGACGGCTTAAACGTCAATGATGCTAAAGCTGAAGTTGCCAAGCGCATGAAAGAAGCTGGTCGCGGTGAAGTGCGGGTAAATTTCCGCCTTCGTGATTGGGGTGTTTCACGCCAACGTTATTGGGGCTGCCCCATACCTGTTGTTCATTGCAAAGACTGCGGCATAGTTCCTGTGCCAAAGTCTCAGTTGCCTGTCGAGCTGCCGGAAGATGTGAAGTTTGACAAGCCGGGCAATCCGCTTTTGCATCACCCCACTTGGAAACATGTGAATTGTCCAAAATGCAACGTAGCTGCGGAGCGGGAAACTGATACGTTCGACACATTCATTGACTCGTCTTGGTACTATGCAAGGTTTGCCTCACCGCACGCCACCGTTCCAGTTGATCAAGACGCGTCCAAATATTGGCTGCCAGTTGATCAATATATTGGTGGTGTTGAACACGCAATTTTGCATCTTTTGTATTCGCGGTTTTACGCAAGAGCGATGGTCAAAACAGGTCATCTGCAAGTCGGCGAACCGTTCGCAAGTTTATTTACGCAAGGGATGGTGATCCACGAAACATTTAGGTCTAAATCCGGCGAGTGGGTATTACCTTCAGATGCGATGAATAAGGATGGTCATTGGGTTCACACAGCTACGGGTGAAGAGCTTGAGCTTGGCGGCGTCGAGAAGATGTCAAAATCCAAGAAGAACGTTGTTGACCCTGATACAATCATCGCCTCTTACGGGGCCGATACGGCACGGTGGTTTATGCTGTCTGATACCCCGCCCGAACGCGACATCCAATGGACCGAAGCAGGTGCCGAAGGTTCTTGGCGCTTCACCCAAAAGATTTGGCGCCTTGTGAATGATATAGCAACACTGCCGAAGCATTCCGTTTCGATGGACGTTTCGGGCTTAGAGTTGCGCCGTACATCTCATAGAACCGTTGCAGCGGTGACCGACGATTTGAACAACCTGCGTTTCAACCGCGCCATTGCAAGAATATATGAACTCTCCAATGCAATTGGCCATGCTCTGCAGATTTCCGAGAAATCTGATGGGTTGAACGCAGCATTGCATGAAGCTGGTTCATTTCTTGTTTTAGTGATGGCCCCGATGATGCCGCATTTGGCTGAAGAGTCATGGAAAATCTTGGGACATAAGTCAGCTATTATTGATAGCAACTGGCCAGTGGTTGAGAAGGCTTTGGTGGCAGTTGACGAAGTTACGATTGCCGTTCAAATTAACGGTAAGCGGAGAGACGAAATGACCGTTGGTAAAGGCCTGGATCGTGGTGCTATCGAAGCAAAAGCTTTGTCATTGGATTCGGTCATCCGGCAGATAGAAGGCAAAACTATTAAAAAGGTTATTGTGGTTCCAGACCGAATTGTGAATATTGTTTGCGAGGTTTGATGCGATTATTGCTAACTTTGGGAATCTGTTTCGGTTTGCTGTTTGTGGCAGGCTGCGCTTCTTTTCGTCCGCTCTATGGGAAAGGCCCCACGGGCGAAGGCGTGTCAACTTCATTGTCAGCTGTTTCGGTTCCTGAACAACACACGAGGAGCGCTCAGTTGGTGCGCAATGAATTACTCAATGCCATGGGAACTGAACCTGCACGGTTTACGCTGAGATTGAATGTCACAGAAGCAGTTATCTATGTTTCGACATTTACGGCTTCTAATCTTTGGCGGCAGCGTTTTAATCTTAATGCACATTATGATTTGTTAAACGTTTCCACTGGCGCAATTTTAGCATCTGGCAATAGTTTTTCGAATGTGTCGTTTGATACTGTGCGCCAGCCAGTAGCCGATTTACAGGCTGCGAATAATGCTATGCAGAGAGCGGCACAGGAAGTTGGCCAAGATTTGCGCCAACGTGTTGCGGCTTATTTTGCAGATCATCCGGTTTAGTAGGCCAGGCCAGTGACAGTCCTGCGCGAGGATGGTTTTGAGCAGTTTTTAAAACGCCAGATAAATTCATTAAACGGTGTTTTGGTTCATGGTGCCGATAGTGCAGCAGTTGCTGGTTTTGGTCGTCAAATCGTCAGAGCAATTGCTGGCAGCGCGGGTGATGGAGAACGCTTTGACGCGAGCATTCTAAAAGATGGTGCAGGGCGCATTCAGGACGAATTCTATTCACTCTCGTTGTTAGGCGACCGGCGGGTCCTTTGGATCGACGGTGTCGGCGACACTCATTTGAAGACATTGTTGGATATTATCAAATCATCACATCCTGCGAATTTCGTTTTTCTGAGTGCCGATAGTTTAACCAAAACATCTAAGCTCCGCGTTGCTTGTGAAGTGGCAACAAAGTTCGGAGCGCTTGCACTTTATGAGGAAACTATTGAATCAATCCGCACGCGCCTGGGCGCTTTGATTTCAAAAGCGGGCTTGAAATGGGAAGATGGTGCAGAAGATTTATTCTATGAGATCGTCGGAATTGATCGCAGCGTAGCAACACAGGAGTGCGAAAAACTCACACTCTATTGTTTGGGTCAGTCGACAATCACAAGCACTGATGTTTTGGCCGTCTGCGGTGACACCGCGTCATCAAGTTCCGATAGTTTGATTGATTCAATGTTGATGGGCGATCTTGAATCAGTAGACCGGATGATCGGTAATTTGGACAGTGATGCCGGTGGCCAACGGATGATTTTGTCTTCTGCCATTTCGCATCTGGTAAGGCTTCAAGAGTTACGCGGCATCATGGACGGGGGTGCCAATGCTGACACAGCGGTTCGGGGTGCCAGGCCGCCAATATTCTTTAAAAGACAATTGGCAGTGATATCGCAACTGAAGAAGTTCGACGCGCCGGAACTTTTGTCCATGCAACAGTCTCTTGCGGCAGCAACATTTCAAACCCGCAAAAATGCTGATCTAGCGGATGCTGTAGCCGGCCGTGCGCTACTTTCATTGGCACGTCTTGCGCGTTCTAAATCAGCTGACTTGCGCAGTTAGTTTTCGGACCACATCATCAAGCTGATCGAGTGACTTGTAGCTGATCTGAACTGATCCTCCTCCAGCGCCTTTGTGCTTGATAGAGGTGCTGAGCCCTAGGGCTTCAGTCAGTGTCTTTTCAAGCGCTCTGGTGTCAGCATCTTTTTCCGAAGCAAATGATTTTATGTTTGGCGCTACTGAATTTTTGCGGGCCAAATCTTCTGCTTCACGCACGGTGAGGCCAAGCTTGATGATCTGATCAGCCATTTCTGCAGGATATTCTGTCGCCACGAGGGATCGCGCATGACCCGCAGTCAATTTGCCATTTTCAATTTGGTGTTGAATGGCTTCGGGCAAACTCAGCAAGCGCATCGTATTGGCGATGTGGCTCCGGCTCTTCCCAATTGAATCGGCTAACTGTTGTTGAGTATAATTATATTGATCCATCAGCTGGCGATAAGCGCGCGCTTCTTCGAGCGCGTTGAGGTCGCTACGCTGAATATTTTCAATGAGCGCGATCTCAAGTGTTTCGCGGTCATCCAGTTCGCGAATCAAAACGGGAAGTTCATGAATGCCTGCACGTTGGCTGGCGCGCCAACGGCGTTCACCAGCGACGATTTCAAACGAGCCATCGGCACGCGGACGCACGACAAGCGGCTGAAGCAAGCCCTTATCTTTAAGTGATTTGGCCAGGCTCTCTAGATCTTCTTCAGCAAAATGCTTGCGTGGGTTGTGCGGATTAGGATGAAGCAGCTCAACGGGGACATGCCGCAGACTACGTGCATCTTGAACAATTGCTTCTTCGGATGTGTCGTCACCGATCAGTGCTGCAAGGCCGCGTCCAAGTCTACGTTTTTGAACCTGAGTCATGATTAATATCCTGTCTATTTCTTTGGCTCAGATTGTTTCTGTACCGAATCGATTATGCTGCACGTAATTCTCGTTCTCTTTTAATCACTTCCGACGCAAGCTTAATGTAGGCCTGAGATCCAACGCAGGTATGATCATAAAGTAGAACTGGCTTACCATAAGATGGCGCTTCTGAAATACGAACATTGCGCGGAATTACGGTTTGATAGACTTTGTCCCCAAGAACTTCACGAACATCAGCGGCAACTTGGTCGGAAAGACTATTCCGCTTATCAAACATGGTTAACACAACGCCTTGAATAATCAGGCGCGGGTTGAGCGTGGTGCGAACCCGCTCAACTGTTTTGAGAAGTTGGCTCAACCCCTCGAGTGCAAAAAACTCACATTGCAGCGGAACCAGAATAGCATCTGCAGCGGTTAGTGAATTTATGGTCAGGAGGTTCAAGGAAGGTGGGCAATCAATCAGAATATAGGTATAATTACGATGCGCCAATGTTTGCATCCGGGCTATGGCATCTGCAAGTCTATGGGTTTTCCGGTCTAAATCCGAAAGTTCAATTTCAGCACCCAGAAGGTCAATTGTTGCGGGTGCGCAATGAAGCCGTGGTATGGCCGAATCGATAATCACTTGGTCGAGATCAGCTTCGCCAATCAACACATGGTACGAAGATTTCTGATTTTGCCGTCTTGCAATGCCAAGGCCAGTGCTTGCGTTGCCCTGAGGATCAAGATCAATCACCAATACAGATTCGCCCACTGCCGCAAGTGCAGTTCCCAAATTGATTGCAGTCGTCGTTTTGCCCACGCCACCTTTTTGGTTGGCGACAGCTAGAATGCGGGGTGTTGGCACGTCCGAGTTATACATGGGCGATCTCCTTGATCTCCAAGATCACTGAATGCGAATCGGTAACACTTGGATGCGTATCATACGCTATTTTCCATGATTTAGCAGCTTCGTTGAGCTCGTTGTGGTATTCTTGGCCCTTGTGGAAAACTGCCGTCGCGCCACGGCGCATAAAAGGCTCAGCAAGGCCAAGCAGTAATGGCAAGGGGGCAAAGGCTCTTGCTGTAACCACATCCACGGTTGGCATGTCGGCTGGTGTTTGAAGTGGCTCAAGCCGCTGCCGGTGAACCTCGCCCTTGGTCTTGGTTTGCCTGAGCACTTCTTGCAGAAAAGCCGCCTTCTTTGTGCTTGATTCATAGAAGTGGACAATCGCACCTTGAGAGACGGCAAGCACAAGGCCCGGAAACCCACCGCCTGAGCCGAGATCAGCGATAGCTGAAATGGATTTTGGTAATAGCTTGAGCAGTTGCAGACTGTCGATGATGTGGCGATCCCACAAATCTGGAATTGTCGAAGGTGCAATCAAATTAATATGAGGTTGCCACGTTAGGAGCAGCTTCTCGAATATCAATAGCTTATCGTATGATTCACGTGAAACACCAAACTTGGCAATTTCTTCAAAAGGAGGCTGGACCATTGATTAAGCCGCGTTGCGTGTTTTGGTTGGGCGTTTAATGTGCCCCAATAGACAAGCAAGGCCAGCAGGAGTCATACCGTCGATCCGTTCCGCTTGCCCCAATGTTTCGGGGCGTATGCGCGCCAGCTTTTGGCGTAGTTCTATGGAGAGACTGGGTAGGGCAGAATAATCCAAATCGGACGGGATCCGGTACTCCTCTTCACGGCGCATGTTTTCGATCTCGCTGTTCTGACGGTCCATATATCCTGAATATAGCGCATCGGCTTCCAACGCCTCTTTGGCAAACTGTGGAAGGTTCGAAAATTCGGGCCAAATACGCTCAACCGCTTCCAAACCAACCTCCGGCATCGAAATCAGATCAATAGCTGTACGGGTCTTGCCATCTTGATTAACACGCAAACCCAGCTTTGCCGCCGCAGAAGATGTAAGAGTAAGACCTTTCGACAATGCGCGCGCATCATTCAGTGCCTTCAATTTGGTGAAATAGGCATTTTGACGTTCCATTCCAACCAGCCCCAATTCTACTCCGCGCTGCGTCAGCCGTTGGTCGGCGTTATCAGCGCGAAGCGTGAGTCGGTATTCGGCCCGTGATGTAAACATTCTATAGGGTTCTGAAACGCCCTTCATCACCAGATCATCCACCATAACGCCCAAATAACCATCCGCACGCCCGAATATTGCCGGAGTCTGCCGACCAACGGCGCGGGCCGCATTGAGGCCCGCAATCAGCCCTTGGGCCGCCGCTTCCTCATAACCTGTGGTACCGTTGATTTGGCCAGCCAGATAAAGTCCAGGCAGCTTCTTGAGCTCTAAAGTATGTTTCAGCTCACGAGGATCAACATAGTCATACTCAATGGCATAACCAGGCCGAATGATCCGGACTCGTTCTAAACCCGGCATCGAATGGATAAACTCAGCCTGGACATCCTCTGGCAGAGACGTCGAAATACCATTTGGATATACCGTGTCATCATCCAGACCTTCAGGTTCAAGGAACACTTGATGCGCCTGTTTTTCTTTGAACCGGTGAATTTTGTCTTCGATAGAAGGACAATAACGCGGACCAGTCCCTGTGATTTGCCCAGAGTAAAGTGGAGACCGCGAAATATTGTCGGCGATAATCTGGTGTGTGACCTGAGTGGTAGTTGTCATGAAACATGAAATTTGTGGCGTCGTAATTTTTTCAGTCAGGAACGAAAATGGAACCGGTGGTTCATCACCTTTCTGTTCTTCCAAATTTTTCCAGTTAATGGTTTTGCCATCAAGCCTCGCGGGCGTTCCCGTCTTTAAACGACCAAGCGCCAACCCCGCTTTACTCATTTGTTCAGATAGTCCACGAGCAGGTGCTTCACCAACCCGGCCTGCGGGAATTTTATGCTCGCCAATATGAATTAGTCCGTTCAGAAAAGTGCCGGTGGTTAAAACAACCGCACCACTGCGAAACTCCTGGCCATCTTCTGTGGAAACACCCACCACACGACCGTTATCAATGACCAGCCCAAATACCGCGCCTTCGATGATGTTGAGGTTTGTCTGTTCTGCCAAAGCCTTTTGCATGGCCAGCCGATACAGCTTGCGGTCGGCTTGCGCCCGGGGCCCGCGAACTGCTGGGCCTTTAGATCTGTTCAGCAACCGAAACTGAATTCCTGCAGCATCAGCGACTTTACCCATCACACCATCAAGCGCATCAATCTCGCGAACGAGATGGCCCTTGCCCAATCCACCGATGGCTGGGTTGCAAGACATCTCCCCGATTGTATGAACTTTGTGTGTAAGCAACACCGTGCGTGCGCCAACACGCGCAGACGCAGCAGCTGCTTCACAGCCAGCATGGCCACCACCAACAACAATCACATCATACGCATTATTCATTTTTCTAGCTCGGACCTTACACTGTGTGCCTAATAGTCCGTCCACGGAGCAAGGTCAAAGAAGATTGAGTTTCACGTGAAACATCATTTACCAATGCAGAACTCAGAAAAAATCCGACCCAACAAATCTTCAACATCAATACGTCCAGTAATCGAACTCATGATACGACATGCATCACGCAACTCTTCTGCCAGAACTTCAAGCGGAAGATTCGGATGATTAAGAACATCGTTAAGCTTCCGAATCGTTTTTTGAATGGCCACAACATGGCGATCTCGAACAACAACAGCATCTTGAGACAATGCTGAACGCGCTGAAATCAATTGCGCCAGCTTTTCACGCAACAAAGTAAGTCCTGCGCCTGTCTTGAGGGAAACCGCAAGTTTTGAATCATTTCGGTTATGAATCAAACCACTGCCCAGCAAGTCAGACTTGTTTACAACAACCAAGTCAGGAGTCCTCGCCGGCCCTACTTCACTACTCACATCCGGCGCAACTAACCACAATACAACATCAGCATCACGGATTTCGGCTTCAGCGCGCGCCATTCCAATCTTCTCAATTTCATCTTTCGAATCTGTTCTAAGACCAGCCGTATCTGCGAGAACCAATCGCACCCCTTCAAACTCAACCACCGCTTCCACCACATCACGTGTCGTCCCAGCTTGCTCAGACACAATCGCTGCATCACGCCCGGAAAGCCAATTGAGCAAAGAAGACTTGCCAACATTTGGCGCACCGGCAATCACCAATCGCAAACCATCACGCACTGCGCCGGCACGTGTTGATTGGGAAAGCGCAGCCTCAAGCTCGACAAGCAACTTTTGAACCGCTGGAATCATTTGCGCCACTGCCGAAGCAGCCACGTCAGGCTCTTCCACAAAATCAATGGCAGCATCAATCAATGCCATTGCGCTAATCAAATCAGCACGCCAAGCCTCATAAACGGAACTCGCCTCTCCAAGAAATTGCCGCATGGCAAGACGCCGTTGAGAATCTGTGTTGGCTGAAAGTAAATCAGCCAAACCTTCAACTTCAACCAAATCCAAAATGCCATTTTCAAAAGCCCGGCGGGTAAAAGCACCAGCCTCGGCAGGCTCAATAGCTTCCATACCCGCAAGTTCAGAAAAAAGCTTCGCGACAATTGCGGGGCTACCATGGAGATGAAACTCTGCAACATCTTCGCCCGTGGCAGTAGCAGGACCAGGAAACCAAAACACTAGTGCCTGATCGATGACGCTCTGATCTTTGGATGAAAGCAACTTCCGAAGTGAGGCAAGGCGTGGGGCAGGCAATACACCCGACAACCGAATTATGGCTTCAGAAGCATTCGGCCCCGAAACACGAACCACGGCAATACCGGCCCTACCAAGCCCAGACGAAAGCGCATAAATGGTATTTTTATCGTTCATTTCGGATTCGAATCGATACCAATCTCGACCCAGAAGTGGTGGTACTACGCGTTCATAGAATCGAAGAAATCGCTATTCCCCTTGGTTTGACGGAGCTTATCGAGAAGAAACTCAATTGAATCGACAGTACCCATCGGGTTCAAAATCCGGCGCAAGACATAAGTCTTCTTGAGAACTTCCGCCTTGACCAACAACTCTTCTTTACGAGTGCCAGAGCGTAGAATATCAATTGATGGGAACACGCGCTTATCAGCAACCTTCCTGTCCAAGATGATTTCCGAATTGCCTGTACCTTTAAACTCTTCGAAAATAACTTCATCCATCCGGCTGCCCGTATCAATCAAGGCTGTCGCAATAATCGTAAGCGATCCGCCTTGTTCGATGTTTCGTGCCGCACCAAAGAAACGCTTTGGGCGCTGAAGAGCGTTAGCATCCACACCGCCTGTCAAAACTTTGCCTGAAGATGGAACGACGGTGTTGTAAGCGCGGCCCAGACGGGTAATCGAATCGAGCAAGATAACAACATCGCGGCCGTGCTCAACCAAACGCTTAGCTTTCTCAATCACCATTTCAGCAACCTGAACGTGGCGCGTCGCTGGCTCGTCAAAAGTTGAACTAATAACTTCACCTTTAACTGAACGCTGCATGTCGGTTACTTCTTCCGGACGCTCGTCAATCAACAATACGATAAGATAGCATTCAGGATGGTTAGTCGTAATCGAATGAGCAATATTTTGGAGTAAAACAGTTTTACCTGTGCGCGGCGGAGCAACAATCAAACCGCGCTGACCCTTGCCAATTGGAGCCACAATATCAATCACCCGTGCGGAAAAATCCTTGCGTGTCGGATCACTGATTTCCATCTCCAAACGCTGATCCGGATAGAGCGGCGTTAAATTATCAAAATTGATTTTATGTTTCGCTTTATCTGGGTCCTCGAAGTTTACTGTGCTGGCTTTGACCAAAGCAAAATAACGTTCACCGTCTTTAGGCCCACGAATCGGTCCCTCGACTGTATCGCCTGTCCGCAACGCAAATTTTCGAATTTGGCTGGGGCTAATATAAATATCATTTGGCCCCGCCAGATAATTAGCATCTGCCGAACGCAGAAAACCAAAACCATCTTGCAAAACTTCAATAACCCCTTCGCCGATAATTTCAACATTGCGTGCGGCCAAGTTTTTCAGAATCGCAAACATCAGTTCCTGTTTGCGCAGCGCCGAAGCCGTTTCCACCTCCAGCTCTTCAGCAAGGCTCAACAATTCAGCGGCATTTTTACGTTTTAGTTCGGAGAGCTTAATCTCCTTGAGATCAACAAGATCAGTCATATGTCCAAGCTTTGAAAAATGGTGGGCAAATGCGCACCGAGTGAGCGGGAGCGCGGCCGGAACCACGCTTGCAGAAAACTCTTTAACAGAAACAACTCAAAGAAGAAAGTGAATTTACGAGTAGGGCTTAACGATAACCCAAACCACGATCCAAATAAGCAAAAGGGTCGGTACTTCATTTAATATTCTGAAAAACTTTTCGTCACGGCCGCGCCAACTACCAGCAAAAAGCAACACGTAACGCTCCAAGCTCAAATGGTAAGCAATCATGCCAACCACGCCTAATAACTTAGCCACCAACCAACTGTCGCCCCACGAAAAACCCGACATCGAAACCAAGGCCGAACCAGCCACCACCGTAACAATTCCAGCAGGCCGCATGATCACCTTAATCAGACGTTCTTCCATATGTTTAAAAAGCGCATCAGTGCCCGAACCAATATCTTGCCTTGTGTGATAGACAAACAACCGCGGCAAATAAAACAAACCGGCCATCCAAGCAACCATAGCCACCACATGCAGAGACTTAAGCCAAAGCACCATCATACCCATTCTTCATCATGCCGCCGAACAGCAGCGACCAGTTTTTCCACCATCGAAGGATCAGTAGGTGGAGTAATACCGTGGCCTAAATTAAATATATGTCGGTTCATCGGAACACCGTCCAAAACCGATTTAATACCAGCCAGCAAAGCATCTTCAGAACCCAACAAAAGCTGCGGCGACAAATTACCTTGAACGGCGACGTTATCGTTCAACTGCGCCAGCACATCACGCAACAAAACATCTTCTTCAACGCCAACAGCATTGGGAGCCGTCGCACGCGCGATCAAACCGTGGTTAGCCGAAACGCCTCGCGCAAAAACGATAATTGGAAAGTCGGGATAAACCTCGCGAACACCATCAACAATCCGCTTAATAGGACCAGCAACCAAACGGTCAAGCAACCCAACCGGCAAATCGCCTGCCCAACTATCAAATATCTGCAAAGCCTCGGCACCCGACTTAACCTGACCTAAGAGATAAACAATTGACGCTTCAATGACCTTGTCAAACAAAAGCTGAAACCAAGCCGGATTTTCCTGAGCGACCGCCAAAGCCCGTTTGCGGTCCGAACTTCCACCTTCAATCATATAGCTCGCCACTGTCCATGGCGCGCCGCAGAATCCAATTAAACTCAAATGCGCCGCAAGACCTGCCCTTACTAGGCCAACAGTTTCCCAAACGCGTTCAAACTGCTCAATTGGGCCTTGGAAGGATAATCGTTCGACATCAACCATACTCGACACTGTTTCCAGAACCGGCCCCTCACCCTCTCTAAAATCCAACGAAAGACCCATTGCATGAGGAACAACCAAAATATCGGAAAACAATATCGCCGCATCAAGGTCAAATCGGCGCAAAGGCTGCAAAGTAACTTCGCAAGCCAATTCCGGATTATAGCAAAGCCGTAAAAACGAACCTGCAGTCTGTCTAACCTTTTTATATTCAGGAAGATAACGACCAGCCTGCCTCATAATCCATATCGGGCGACGTTTGGGAGTTCGGTTCATGAGAACGTCAAGTAAAGGTTTCATGTTGCTTACTACATAACAAGAAAGAAGGATTCTTAATTGAGGATTCTGTTGGAACGTGGAATGCGGTAACAAAGCTAAATGAGGCCATAAAACCTTAACAACATGTTAATATCTCTTAACAAGAAAAAAACAAACAAATTTAATAAAATCAAATCAGATATTTAGCAAACGCCGATGAAAACCAATACCAATACTGAAATCTACTGAATAACCACTGAAGCCAGTCCAATGTGGATAACCAACCAGCTCGTCAGTTGGTAAATATCTTTTAACCCAACACGATACAGGTTATTAACATTTCATTAACAACTCAAACCTTCATCACATGTCCAACCCATTGCTCATTCTCGCCTCCACCAGCCCAACCCGAAAAAACCTTCTCGAAAGTGCAGGAATCCATTTCCAAGCAATAGCCCCACAAATTGACGAAAAAGAACTTCAGGCACAACTCGCTCACGAGCCAGTAGGATCCCTCGCCCTTGGCCTAGCTGAAGCCAAATCAAAATCACTCGCAGCAACCTATCCAAAGTTCATCATAATAGGTGTTGACCAAACACTCATCGTGGACGGAAGCATATTGCATAAACCTACGAGCCAAGTTGAAGCTAAAGCACAGCTTCTAAAACTACGCGGCAAAACCCACACACTCATCTCAGCAATCTGCTGCTCAGCAGGCGGAAAGGCGATCTGGCAATTCGAAGATCAAGCTCACCTCACGATGCGAGCATTCTCCGATTCATTTCTAAAACACTATCTGGATTGCGCTAAACAAGATATTCTAACTTCGGTCGGCTGCTACAAACTCGAAGCGGAAGGAATCCAATTGTTTGAGAGTATCAAAGGTGACCATTTTACTATTCTGGGCCTTCCGCTTCTGCCATTGCTAAAGTTTCTGCGCTCACGAGACATCATAATTTCATGAAAAAAGCCTGCGTCATCGGATGGCCCATCAAGCATTCAAGATCACCAATCATTCATAATTATTGGTTGAAGCAACTTGAAATAGACGGCCTGTACGAGAGCGTCGCTGTTGAACCCAAAAACTTACACGGTTTTATTCGTAATCTTGAAAACAATGGCTACCGGGGTTGCAATGTAACAATTCCGCACAAAGAAGCAGCCGCCGCAGCAGTTGATGAATTCGACACCATCGTTGCCCAAACCGGATCGCTAAACACTGTGTATATAAGAGATAAAAAAATCTTCGGCACATCTACCGACGGCGATGGATTTTTCAACAATATTATCTTCCAATATCCGGACTGCATCATTCAAGACAAGACGATATTCGTGATTGGTGCAGGTGGGTCAGCCAAAGCAATTTGTCAAAAACTTATCAGCGAAAAAGTAAAAACGATTTATGTCTTAAACCGCACAGTAGGGCGTGCACTAGAACTACAAGAAAATTTCGGCAAAACGATCCATGTCGTTCAACCCGCCGACATCCAAGAACGTCTGAAAATATCAGACCTCTTAATCAATACTACTTCACAAGGCATGGCTGGCCAACCGCCACTTGATTTTAATATTGATAACCTGCCAAATCAAGCCATCGTGGCAGACATTGTTTATGTGCCTTTAAAAACGAAACTGATTGAGAACGCCCAAGCACGCAACCTCAAAACCGTGACAGGCCTTGGCATGTTGCTCCATCAGGCTGTTGAAGGTTTTGAAAAATGGTTTGGTGTGAGGCCACGCGTTACCCAGGAACTCTA
This sequence comes from Aestuariivirga sp., assembly GCA_043779145.1. Lineage (GTDB taxonomy): Bacteria > Pseudomonadota > Alphaproteobacteria > Rhizobiales > Aestuariivirgaceae > Aestuariivirga. The sequence goes on from JAYWEV010000286.1 coordinate 18,810, forward strand.
CGATCTCGTAAAAGCCGATATAATGTCGGAACATTCGAAATGAAAGTCATTGGGCTCACAGGCGGCATCGCTGTTGGCAAATCAGAAGTCGCCAAGATTTTTCGCAAACACAATATTCCTGTTTTTGATGCCGATGCCGCTGTGCGTGAAATTTACCAAAATGGAGTGGGTGCCAAATATCTTCAATCTAAATTTCCCTCTGCAATAATAGATGGTTCTGTCGACCGTAAAAAACTCTCAGAAATTATTGCCGCTCATCCATCAAGATTGACCGACATCGAAAATATAATCCACCCTCTGGTGCGCCAAGCAGAATCTGACTTCCTATCGCGTGCGCGGAGTAACGATGAGGGTGTGGTTATAATCGATTCACCTCTTCTCATTGAGACAAACCACTACAAAGAAATGGATGCGACAATCCTTGTTGATGCTTCCTCTGAACTGCAAACAAAACGAGCAATGTTAAGACCTAATATGACGGAAGAAAAATTGGCTTTGATTATGGCCAAGCAAATGACATCGAATGAGAAAAGAAAACTCAGCAATTTTATTATTGAAAATAATGGCAGCTTAAAAAAACTGGAAACCCAGACAGCAGCGATCATCGCTAAAATTCGAGAGATTTAAGACCATGCGCGAAATTATCTTGGACACTGAAACCACAGGTCTTTCACCTCAGGATGGTCACCGGCTCGTCGAAATCGGCGCAGTCGAACTGATTAACCACTTGCCTACTGGTAAAACATTTCAAATTTACCTCAATCCAGAGCGCGATATGCCAAGCGAAGCCGAAGCGGTGCATGGGCTTTCATCAGCTTTTCTGAAAGACAAACCGCTGTTCAAACACAAAGTAACTGAGTTTTTGAGTTTTATCGAACAGTCAGTTCTCATCATTCACAACGCAAGTTTTGACATGGGTTTTATTAATGCGGAACTATCAACCCAAGGTCATGAAACAATCGGCAGTGAACGTGTACTTGACACTTTGCAAATGGCCAGGCGCAAACATCCAATGGGTCCCAACAGCTTGGACGCCCTCTGCAAACGCTATGGCATAGACAACACAAAACGCACCAAACATGGCGCACTGATGGATGCCGAACTTTTGGCCGAAGTCTATCTTGAGCTTATTGGTGGCCGTCAAACAGCCATGTTACTCAATGCCGAGACAAAGCAAAAGTCAAAAATTACCGCAAGCCAAACCATACACATCAAAACCAGACCCATGAAATTGCCAGAGCGTTTAACAGAGCAGGAAAAAACCAGCCACGCACTCCTCGTAGAAGAGTTGGGCAAAGACAGTCTATGGACGAACTAAGCGTCGGCGGTGGCTTGTTGTTGCTGCAAACGCCTTTGATACATGACAGTGAAATCAATTGGGTCCAACATAAGCGGTGGGAAGCCCCCATTGCGCGTTGCATCCGCTAGAATTTGTCTGGCGAACGGAAATAGCATGCGAGGACATTCAATTAACACGGCCGGATGCAATAGGTTCGCCGGGAAATTTTCCAGCCTGAACATGCCAGCATAAAGCAGGTCGGCCGCAAAAATAACCTTCCCGTCAGTCGTCGCCTTAGCGTCTAAATGCAGTTCAACTTCAAAATCGGAAGGGCCAAGATTGCGCGCGTTCACATTCACAGAAATGTTGATATCAGGCTGTTGCTGCTGAGGTGCCAAAGACAATGGCGCGTTCGGATTTTCGAAACTTAAGTCTTTCAAATATTGCCCAAGAATCTTCAATGACGGCTGTTGGCCCGGTGTTGGCTCCGGCGCTGTAAGAACGGCCGTGGAAGGCTTGGGTTCAATACGCGGTGCTTTAGGTGCAGCTGCCTTACTGCCATTTGAAGCTTTCGCAGGTGCTTTACGTGGGACAGTGCGAGGTGCCGTTTTTAGAGTTTTTGCCATCATTGCCTCTGATTCTTCAGCTCTCCGGTTGGAGACCTTGTGATGTCCAATGGGTAACATGAAGATGTAAAAGTCGCAAGAGTCCCTCCGGCACCATTGGCAGGACTAAAAAATCACCTATATATGAAGTTATCATTCATACTTATATTACTGGAACATCATGGAAATACTTTTTGATCCAATTAATTTCCTACTTATAATTGCGGCAATCACAGTTTTGTGGTGGCTGAGATCGGTGCTGGGTCAGCGAACGGGATTGGAGCGCTCTTCCAAGCCAGTCGAAATAATCCCCCCAGCATCCACAGCGGCATCACCACAAAATCAAAACGCGGTCACCAAAATTGAAAATTGGGATCGTTACGCCGAACCTGGAACAAAGTTATACGAAGGACTCGCGGCACTCCAAAAAATTAAACCCGACTTCAACATCGGACATTTTCTCGATGGAGCAAAATCTGCCCATGAGATCATTCTGGCTGCATTTGCACAGAGTGATAAAAAAACTTTGAGACCACTGTTAAGCAAAGCTGTTTATGACTCGTTCGAAAAAATAATCGATGAAAATAAGCTGGCAGGAAATACTAACGTTTTTAAATTCATCGGCATCAATTCGGCAAAACTCCAGTCAGCAGAAATCGAAAAACAGAAATTGGTTATGGGGGTCAAATTTGAAAGCGAAATTATATCAGCGACATTGAATGCTAACAAAGAAATCGTTTCAGGCGATGAGAAGACAGTTAGTGTTTTAAAAGAGGTTTGGACATTCGAACGCGATCTGAATTCGAAAGATCCCAATTGGATATTGGTGGCAACCGAAGATCCAAATCTGGATAAAATTTGATGGCAAGTTCGAATTCGGAAATGATATTGCAAGTCACAGCTTTCGCTAATATTCCGGGCTGGCTTGAAGACAATAATGTAAAAGCTCTTGAAGTTTTTAAGCGTTCTTATCTCGAGATGAAAAAAACCAGTCATGGGTTTAAGCGCTCAGCAGAATTTGGTGGTACACTTGAGGATTGGCTTTCGGTTCCAGAAACAGCACTCGAAACTACGGATGCGCGAAAATTTTTCGAAACTCACTTTGTTCCATTCAATGTTAAGGACCCGGTGCGGCCTGAAGGTTTGTTCACGGGCTATTACGAACCAGAAGCCGAAGGTTCTTTAGAACAAACCGATATTTATAAAGTTCCCATTTATCGTAAACCACCTGAACTGGTTGCACTCATAGAAGCTGATCAAAACACTGTAGGGCTTGCCTATGGCAAACTAGAAAACGGCCGCGCCGAAGCATTCTTCACCAGACAGGAAGTTGAAAGCGGCACTTTAGCAGGGCGCGGCTTAGAGATAGTTTGGCTGAAAAGTTGGGTCGATGCCTTCTTTATTCACATCCAAGGCTCCGGTCGCATACGTCTCAACGATGGCCGCATCATCAGGCTTGCTTATGCAGCTAAAAATGGCCACCCCTATACGGGCATTGGTGGCGTCCTCTTGAAGCGAGGTGTTGCGACACCTCGAACCATGTCGATGCAGGTTTTGCGAGAATGGATGGCCGCGCACCCGCAAGAAGCGCGTGCACTCATGTGGAACAACAAATCATTTATCTTCTTTCGCGACATCGATGTGCCTGATAGCGCTCTTGGTGCTTTGGGCGCTCAGCAGGTTCATCTCACGCCACTTCGGAGCCTCGCAGTTGATCGGTCAATCTGGATGTACGGAACGCCCATTTGGCTTGATACAACAACTCCACCAGAATCCCCAATCGGCTCACAGCCTTTCCGCCACCTGATGGTGGCTCAAGACACGGGCACAGCTATCAGAGGTCATATTCGCGGCGACGTTTATTGGGGTTGGGGCGAAGACGCTGCCCAGATTGCAGGAAACATGAAGAGCCCAGGCAGAATGACTGTGCTGTTGCCTCATGCGCTAGCTCGGAAATATCTGAATTAATCATGGCTCGCAAATCTATAGACGTTCCTGATATTGAATTATGGGACGAAGTCAAAAAAGCGATCCACCCCTTAGGTCGGCGAAAAGCTTTAAAGTCAAAACCACGACTTATCGAAACATCAAAACCTCTCATTCAAAACAGAGCCATCGAAATTTTTCCCAGCACTTTCGCATTGCCTCGTACCAATACGTCCATTCAGCCTCCGGCAATCTCAACATTTGATCGCCGCACGGCCCAACGTCTTGGTCGTGGCAATGTCGAGCCTGAGTCGCGCATAGATCTCCATGGCGAAAATTTGGAAAATGCCAGATATGCTCTGCTGAATTTTATATCGCGCCAACGCGAATTGGGAAACAGGTTGGTATTGGTGATTACAGGTAAAGGCTCGTCACCTTTCGCGCGCCACACTCTGCATGGCCATACTCACTTTCACACACCAGAACGCGAGGGCAAGCTGCGCCGGGAGGTTCCAATGTGGTTTCACGATGCTGAATTTCGCAAACACATTGTTGGTTTCCAACCAGCCCATCCCAGACATGGCGGAGGCGGCGCGTTTTATGTAAAGCTGCGCCGGATCACAGGCGAGTTCGAATGACTCCCTTCGGCGCAAAATTGCGCGAACTTCGTAAAAACCGCAATTTAACGTTGGCTGAAATGGCCTCAGCCATAAATGTCTCCAGCGCCTATCTCTCTGCTTTAGAGCACGGAAAACGGGGGCGGCCATCTTGGCATTTGATTCAGTCAATAATTTCATTTCTCAACATCATATGGGATGATGCCGAGGAGCTGGTGCGCCTCTCCCGCGTTTCGCACCCCAAAATAACCATCGATACGTCTGGATTAGAGCCCGAAGCGACAGAATTGGCCAACGAGCTATCAAAATCCATATCCAAAATGGATTCAGAGCTGATCCAAAAAATGCTCAACCTGATGAAAAAGAAATCAAAATAAACATATAAAGATATCTTTATATAGTTCTTGCGGCCTAATTCTGTTCATGCTATTGCCAGCCATCCAAAAATCATGAAGACCATCAGGAGACCGATCATGGCTGAATTCACCGATTACGTCGTAGCAGATATCAAACTGGCAGATTGGGGCCGCAAAGAACTTGATATGGCCGAAATGGAAATGCCGGGCCTCATGTCAACCCGTTCTGAGTTTGCGAGTGCGCAACCTCTGAAGGGTGCTCGCATTTCTGGTTCACTTCATATGACCATCCAAACCGCAGTGTTGATCGAAACCCTGAAGCATTTGGGCGCTGATATTCGTTGGGCGTCATGCAATATTTTCTCGACCCAAGACCACGCAGCAGCAGCAATAGCAGCAACTGGCATTCCAGTTTTTGCCATAAAGGGCGAGTCTTTGAAAGAATATTGGGAATACACCGCGAAGATTTTTGAGTGGCCAGATCATCAACCTTCCAACATGATTTTGGACGATGGCGGCGATGCGACCCTATATATTCTTTTGGGTGAAAAAGCCGAAAAGAACCCTGCACTGATCGCTAAGCCAACAAGCGAAGAAGAAGAATACCTCTACGCTGAAATCGCAAAACGCATAAAGAACCAACCAGGCTGGTTTGCAAAACAACGCCAAGCAATCATCGGGGTCACCGAAGAAACCACTACCGGTGTCCACCGCCTTTATGAAATTCAGAAGAAAGGCGAATTACCGTTCCCCGCGATTAACGTGAATGATTCCGTAACGAAATCGAAATTTGATAACAAATACGGCTGCCGCGAATCTTTGGTAGATGCAATTCGCCGTGGCACCGATGTAATGATGGCCGGCAAAATTGCGGTCGTTTGCGGATATGGTGACGTCGGTAAAGGTTCAGCCGATTCGCTCCGTGGAGCAGGTGCCCGCGTGATCGTAACCGAAGTTGATCCCATATGCGCACTTCAAGCTGCAATGGATGGTTACGATGTTCGGACATTGCAAGACTCTCTTCCGACGGCTGACATTTATGTAACGGCCACTGGCAATAAGGATGTGATCACTGTTGAAGACATGCGCCAGATGAAAGACATGGCAATTGTTTGCAACATCGGCCACTTTGACAATGAAATTGAAGTTGCTCAACTCAAGAACTTCAAGTGGACCAATGTCAAACCGCAAGTCGACATTGTTCAATTCCCAAAAGGCAACCGCATTATCCTTTTGTCGGAAGGACGGTTGGTTAACCTCGGCAACGCAACTGGGCATCCAAGCTTTGTTATGTCAGCGTCATTCACCAACCAAACTTTGGCGCAGATCGAGCTGTTCACCAATAAGGGCAACGGAAAATACCAAAACGAAGTCTACGTTCTGCCAAAGCACCTTGATGAAAAAGTAGCACGCTTGCACCTTGGAAAATTGGGCGTAAAGCTCACGCAGTTAAAGCCAGAGCAGGCTGCTTATATTGGTGTAACTGAGTCTGGTCCGTTCAAGAAAGAGACTTACCGTTACTGATGCGTTTTGACTTTTCATGGAAAAGTCAAAATCGCCCTAAGTTCGGATTTTGATCAGCTTTTCTGAACTTTGATGACGACGTCAAAGTTCAGGTCGCTCTAAATACCATAAACGCCACTTTTAACCCTGTTTCGGGACCTCACGGGATTCCCGAAGCAGGCTTTTTGCGTCTATAACTTGGCTCGGGGCAGGGCGTGATTCGTGCATTCTGGGGTCATAGGCGGAGAATAGATTGCGAGGGCTGAATAAACTGAAAAACAAAAGACAGCATTTTACGCTTCTTTTGCCATCCGCTTTGTCTGCGCTGGCCCTTTTCAACGTGCAAAAAGCGCAAGCCGCCACATCTCCACAAGGGTTTTCAGAATTGCTTGGAACGCTCGCGGGGTTGGCCATTCTGGGCTCTGGCTTTTTTATATACCGGCAATACCGGAAGCTCTATCAGAATGAGGCTTCAGCCAGACGAAGGTTGATCGACATTGAACGCCTCCTAAATGAGCAGCAAGCTGCATTCGAATCTGAGCCACAAATTATCATCTCGTGGCGGGGTCGTGAAACCGCGCCAGAGCGAGTGCTCGGTCGTATTCACGAAATGTCTGGAATACCAAACGAACCCACCGAGATCATTGATTTCAACAATTGGTTGGAGCGAGACTCGTCATCCATTCTTTTGGATGCAGTAGCAAATCTCCGCAGCACAGGTGCAGGGTTTAACATAGCGATAAAAACCTTAGAGGGTGATCTCATCGAAGCTTCCGGGCGCGCCGCCGCAGGTCTTGCAACACTCCGCTTAAGACCTCTGGCCGGAGAACGAAGACAAGCAAGCGAGACAGTCTATGATGCCCAAAAACTTGCAAAGCAGGTTGAACGATTGAGTGCCATTCTTGATGCTGCTCCATTTCCGATTTGGATCAACAATAAAACAGGCTCGCTGGGTTGGGTTAATCAAGCATATGTCAAATCGACCGAATCTGAAGACAGCACAAATGTCGTAAAAAATAGTATTCCTATTGTTAAATTAGAATCAATCGATAGCACAGTTGCCGACCAGTCAACAGGCTTAGTCGGGCGCGCCCATGCCGTTCAATCAGGGCAGCTAAAGGCATACAACGTTTATCAGGCTGAGCTCAGCATGGGCCAAGCGAGTTTTGCCATTGACGTAACACCCATCGAACAGATCGAAAAAGAACTTGAGCGCCACATCAATGCGCACGCGTCCACGCTCAACAAATTGAATACCGCAATTGCAATTTTTGGCGCGGATCAACGACTAAGGTTCTTTAACCAAGCCTATGTTGAACTCTGGGATCTTGATGAATCGTGGCTCCAAACCCACCCTAGCGACGGTGAAATTCTCGACCGTTTGCGCGCCAGCCGCGATCTTCCAGAAGAGGCCAACTACCGTGAATGGCGCGCCAAGCAACTTGCCATGTATACCAATCTAGAAGCACGTGAAGCTTATTGGTACCTCCCAGACGGTAGGTCACTTCGCGTGATCAGCGAACAACATCCTTTCGGTGGCATCACCTACCTCTATGAAAATCTGACAAAAGAATATCAACTCGAAAGCAAATACAACGAGCTGTTTGAAGTTCAGCGGGAAACACTAGACAACTTGGCCGAAGCCGTAGCGCTTTCTGGATCTGATGGTCGTCTTAAATTATTCAATCCTGCGTTCATGCGGTTCTGGTCGCTCGATAGTAAATTCTTGAGCGAAAGACCACATGTCGATGAGCTCGCACAGCTAACCAGTTTGAGCACTGATTCCCGGGCAGGCTGGCAAGATATAAAATTTGGCGTAACTGGAATTGAAGCAAAGCGCAAAGCTCATGAAGGGCGCATGGATCAAGATGGTCGGATATTGCGCTATAGAGCGGTGCCGCTCCCTGATGGCAACGCACTTATAACATTCACGGATATTTCTGATTCAGTAAAAGCCGAACAAGCTCTGCGCGATCGTGCCGAAGCGCTTGAAGCTGCCGATCGTCTTAAAAACAGTATTTTGACAAACGTTTCTTATGAAGTTCGAACCCCACTCACCAGCATCGTGGGTTTTGCGGAAACACTTGAATATGGGATTGCGGGGCCACTCACACCAAAACAAAGGGAATATGTTTTAGACATCCGAAAATCATCGGAAGATTTAAAAACTATTATCGATGCAATTATTGACCTTTCAGCAATCGATGCTGGGCAAATGGAGCTCAGACTGTCAGATCTTGATGTTGCGCACGTGCTCACAGCCGCTGCCGAAAAAATATCACCGTCGCTCCAAAAGCGTCAATTGAGAATTGAGATAGAGCTGGCAGAGAACGTCGAAAATATTGTAGGCGACCCAATGAGACTTGAACAAATTTTAGTGCAGCTCCTTTCAAATGCTGCCGGTTTTTCAGCGCCAGGCTCAACGATAAAAATGGGCGCGAGAAAACTCGGCGAAAATATTCAGCTGTGGGTGGCTGACACTGGCCGCGGCATAGAGCCAGAATTCCAACGGAAAGTTTTTGATCGGTTTCAAGCTAAACCTTCGCTAGGTAGCCACCGTGGACCAGGCTTAGGCCTAGCTTTAGTCAAAAGCTTCACTGAACTTCACGGTGGCAAAGTATCGCTGGTATCAAAGCTTGATCAGGGCACGACCGTTATCTGCAGCCTACCTCAAAATGGCCCTGTAAAATCGAACGCTCAGCGACAGCGTGTTTCAAAGTCAAATACTGCAGCATGACACCCTTCACATTAGAATCTCATAATCAAACTGAAACCGAAAAATTTGCGCAAAAACTTTCTTTATGGGCAAGGCCAGGACTTGTTATCGCACTGAAAGGCGACTTAGGCTCCGGTAAATCGACATTTGCTCGTGCTTTTATAAAAGCCTTGGCGCAGAACGCCGAAGATTTTGACGTCCCCAGCCCAAGCTTCTCCCTTATCCAAACCTACGACATGACGAGAATACCCGTCGCCCATATCGATCTATATAGATTGGCGAATACTCAAGACGTAGTTAACCTTGCCCTTGATGAGCTGTTACCCAATCATCTTATGCTCATTGAATGGCCAGAGCGATTAGGCTCAACTATTTTAGATAACACACTGAACCTAGAGTTTTCTGGAAGTGGTCAAACGCGCCAGATTGTCGTCTCCGCACGTGGTTCATGGATACAATCTCTCGAGCGCAATGCCATTATCGAAAAGTTTATTGCGCAACGTAATTTGCATAATGCCGAGAGAATGTTCTTCGAGGGCGACGCATCCTCAAGGCGTTATGAAAAACTGAAGACTGAAGATAAAAATATTTTATTAATGGATATGCCAAACAGACCTGATGGCCCGGTCGTAAAATTTGGCAAACCTTACAGTCAAATAGCGCATTTGGCCGAAGGCATAAAATCAGTTGTATGTATCAATCACTATCTGTCGGTACTCGGTAATTACAGTGTACCAAAATCGCTGGCCTTTGACAGTCAAAACGGTTTGGCGCTGATCGAAGATTTGGGAAGCCGCGTGTACGGCAAAATGATACTGGCCGGTGAAGACATGACTGAGCCACTGCTCACTGCCGCTGAACTTTTAGCTGATCTCGGTCATCGTGCGCACACAAATAAAATGCATATGCTATTACTGGGTTCTTATACAATTCCAGCCTACGATGTAGAGGCGATGTTGATAGAAACTGAGCTCCTGCCACAATGGTTTTGGCCACACGTGCATGAGACCCTACCTAAACCGGAACTCATTTCTTCTTTTGAAAATATTTGGAAACAGCTCCTGCCCTTAGCGCAGCAAAAAACACCCCAAATTGTCATGCGAGATTTTCATTCTCCAAATCTGCTGTGGCTTCCTGAACGCCAAGGAATCTTTCGGGTTGGGCTGATTGATACGCAAGATGCGGTGATGGGCCATGCCGCCTACGATCTCGTTTCGATGATCCAAGATGCCCGTGTTGATATCCCTGAACAGCTCGCTGAAAAAACCTTTCAACATTATATTGCCTGCCGCGAAAACGGTCCAAATTTTATAACCGACAGAGCTATAAACCAAGACCCGTTTTCGGAGCAAGACTTTCGCACCGCATATGCGGTTCTCGGTGCCCAGAGAGCGACCAAAATTCTTGGAATTTTCGCCAGGCTTAATAAGCGCGATGGCAAACCTGCCTATCTCAAGCACATGCCGCGCGTTTCGCGTTATCTAAACAAAAATCTTCAACACCCGGCTTTAATGTCCTTAAAAAATTGGTTTGAAAGCAACATGCCAGAAGCTTTAAAAATAGGTTTGCACTAAAATGCAGATTGGTAAAATTGGCAAAACTGCGATGGTCCTTGCTGCTGGTTTCGGCACGCGCATGCGTCCACTCACAAACCATACCCCAAAACCTCTCATTGAAGTTGCGGGAAAGCCTATCATCGGTTATGCCTTCGACAAGCTCCGCGAGGCAAACGTAACCAAAGCAATCGTCAATGCGCATTATTTGCCAGAAAAAATTATTGATTGGTGTTCAACTGTTCAAACGCCAGAGACAATCATATCAGATGAAACCGGCACGGTATTGGACACAGGCGGTGGTATCGCGCGCGCCCTGCCACTGCTCGGAGATGACCCATTCTTCGTTTTAAACAGCGATTGTTTCTGGATTGATCATGGCGAACCTGCTTTGCAAAGGCTACGCAAAAATTGGCGAGAAGAGATGGATTGTCTTCTTCTCCTCTGTAACCCAATAAACACCACAGGCTATGACGGCGACGGTGATTTTGTGATAGGCCAAAATGGCAAATTAATCCGCCAGCGTAATCAGGCGCTGGCCTATATCGGTGCATATCTGGTTCACCCCAGGCTTTTCCAAACAGCGCTTCAAGAAAAATTCTCAATGAATTTACTTTGGGATAGTGCGATCGCAAACGGCACACTTTATGGCCTTGAACATCAGGGCCATTGGCTCCATGTTGGAACACCAGACGCGATTTCCAAAGCTGAGTTAAAACTGAAACAGGGATAAAAATGCCAATATCGCCACCGCGTGTCTTCAACATTGCGCCAGGTGGTAATTTCCTGGATGTATTGGCAAAAAACATTCTGGAAGGCTTTCCGCTTGTCAGAGCGCAAGTCAAGCCCGCACTTTCAAATTGGACGATACTTCTGCCCACGCGCCGCGCCGCCCGACAGCTTGGCATTATCCTGCTCAAACAGTCTGGCCAGAGGGCAATTATCCTTCCGCGCATAAGGCCTATAGGCGATTTTGATGACGAAACGCCAAGCTTTGATCAAAATGAGTTGCCACATGGTATTTCACCTGTAGGGCATTTCCTGACATTGTTCTCGTTGGTCAAACAATGGAGCAATGAAAACCCCGTCATAGAGCTCGCCAAAGAGATTTCAAATTCGCCCGCGCAAACCATCGCACTAACCAACAGTCTTCTCCAGCTGCTCAACCAATCCGAAACGGAGGAAATAAGCCTCGAAAAACTCAATGAAGTCTATGACACCGATCTATCCGAGCATCGCTATGCCATTTTGAGTCTTCTATCGACAATTAAAATTGAACTCCCAAAACAACTTTACGATCAAAATCTTCTTGGCCCACAGGCAAGGCGAAGTCGGATGATTCATATGGAGGCAGAAAATATTCAAAACGGCCATTTCACAGGTCCCATAATCGCAGCGGGTTCAACCGGCACGATCCCAGCCACACGCGAGCTTTTAAAGGCAATCGCAAATCACGCTATGGGAGCGGTTATATTGCCTGGCCTCGATGATATGATGGAAGAAGATGCTTGGACTACACTGAGGCCTGACCATCCACAATATGCTCTGAAAAAGCTGATCAACACGATAGGAATTTCGCGCGCTGAAATTCCCCTCATGAGCGTTGGCCGCCGAGATCGCAATTTTTTGACGTCCGAGCTCATGCGTCCAACCGAACACGCTCATCTTTGGCGCAAAACTGTTTCTGCCAATAGTGGTGCAGTAGAATCGTCTTTGACAGATTTGCATTTGATTCAAGCCCCAGACCGGCACATTGAAGCGCGAGCCATCGCGCTTATCCTGCGCAACGCTCTCGAAACTCCTAATCAAACTGCTGCATTGGTAACGCCCAGTCGCGATCTGGCCAAGAGAGTGAAGGCGGAGTTGCAAAGATGGCATATAGCAATTGACGACACTGCGAGCGAACCTCTCACAAAATTTGGACTGGCATCCTTGGCGCAGCGTTTGGCAGAAGCGTCCGCAGACAGGTTTTCAACATCCTCGCTGCTAAGTTTACTTCACCATCCTGACTGTCAAATGGGCCTTCCGCGAGAAGAGCTGATCCACTGCGTTCGCAATCTTGAAATAGCCGTTTTTAGAAATTATGGCACCCAAGTGGGGCTTTCCGGCTTACTTCAGATTTTTGAGCGGGCCAGACTAGCTTTCAAAAATAAAGAACGCGCTCACATTTTAGTTTCAAATCTACAAGACGAAGATTGGCACCGAATGCATAAGGTGGTGCAAACCGTCACCAATATTTTGGGCTCGCTATTACAGCCTGAAAAATTAGCATTTGCACAACAACTGAAACGTTTTTTTAAAACTTTGAATGCCTGTGCGCCCACAAACCAAAACATGTCGCCAGAAAATCTGGCATTTGAAGAATTAAGAGCTGAAATCGAATCTCACGCAAAAGTTCTACAGCCTTGCGATTTTGCAACAGCGTGCTCACTAATTATAAATATCATTAAAGGCGAAACATTTAAGAAGCTCGAAAACCAACATCCGCGTCTGGCTATTTATGGCCTGCTTGAAGCGCGCATGATGCCCGCAGATATTTTAATTATGGGCGGACTAAATGAAACCAAATGGCCAGCCCAGCCTGATCCTGGTCCGTGGGTCAATCGCCCAATGCGCGATATAATCGGGCTGCAACAGCCCGAGCGTGAGATCGGCGTATCAGCGCATGATTTCAACCAAGGTTTTGGCTATGCGAAAGTTTATATTACTTTTTCAAAGCGCGTCGAAGGCGCACCCTTGGTGCCATCGCGTTGGATACTGAGATTGCAAGCTGTTTTACAAATCGCAAACTTGCAGTCTGCGCTTGACCAAGGTCTGGATTGGCTGAAATTAGCAAAGGTGATCGACGATCCCGGCATTATGCGACCGACCGTAAAACCTAAGCCCACACCAAAATCGCAAGCACGGCCCAAACGCATCAGCGTTACGGAAGTTGAAAAACTGATCCGTGACCCCTACGGCGTTTACGCCAGAAGAATTTTGAAACTCGAACCCCTACCCGCCATGGCAAGAAAAGCTGATGCCGCATTACGTGGCATCTTATTTCATGAAGCGATCAGCGGTTGGAACGAAAAACAAATTGTTCGACTTTCTCCAGCCAGCTTAGACATTCTTTTAAAAATAGGCACAGAGATCTTTGCGCCATTTGCAAATGATCCAGAAATCACATCATTTTGGTGGCCGCGCTTTCAAAAAATGGCGAATTGGCTGGTTGAAAACGAAAAAGAATATCGTGCGAATGTTACAAGAATTCATACAGAATTATCAGGTGAGTTAGAGCTTAAAATTGGCACTGAATTGTACCTTCTCTATGGCCGCGCTGACCGTATAGACATCCTATCAAGCGGCCAGGCGCGCATTATCGACTATAAGACGGGTGAGCCACCAACATCAAAACAAGTAACATCAGGCCTTAGTCCGCAATTACCACTGGAAGCCGCTATATTAGCGCACGGAAAATTTCAAAATTTAAAGCCGATCAAGACCGAAATTCTAGACTACATACATATCAGCGGCGGAAGAGTTGCTGGTGAAGTGGCCCCCGTAAAACCAACCGACAGTTCAACAATCGCCGAGCTCGCCGAACGACATCTCGACGGGTTGCGATCACTGCTTTCTGGCTACGCTAATTCAGATCAACCTTATATCCCGCGCGTTGCTCCCAAAAATGATGAGGATGAGTTGGAATATGATCACCTTTCACGTTTCAAGGAATGGCTTATCGGAGGCGGTGAAAGATGAGAAAAAATTTCACACCTACCAATCAGCAATTATCCGCCGCTGATCCCTCTCACTCCGTCTGGGTCACAGCCAATGCTGGCTCTGGCAAAACCCATGTCCTCGTAGAACGCATTATTAGATTGTTGCTCGAAGGTGCCGAACCGTCAACCCTCTTGTGCATCACCTTCACGAAAGCCGCCGCCGCAGAAATGTCTTCGCGCCTTTATGAAAGATTAAGCTGTTGGACAGCGTTTGACGATAACGAGTTGAACACTGAGCTTTCCGGTCTAGGAGTGAACGCAACAAGCCCTGAAATTATTTTACGCGCAAGGCAGCTATTCACATATGTTTTAGAAACGCCGGGCGGATTGAAAATCCAAACCATTCATGCTTTTTGCGAACGCATACTACAACTTTTCCCGGTTGAAGCAAAAATGGCACCGGGTTTTCGGGTTCTTGATGAGCGCCAATCATCATCAATGCGTGAACAAGCGAAAAATATGATCTTGCATGAAATTGAAAGTCGTAAAGACGAAAATTTGACAGATGCATTCGCCACAATTTCGGCAAACGCTGGCGCTGATTCATTTGATGACCTATTGCAGAATTTTTTAAGCGCAGCACAAAATCTCCGAAGTCTTCTCGATTCAGATATCAGCGGCGAAAGTTTAACATTGTTGCTGAAGAACACATTGAGTGTTGATCTGGCTGAAACGTCCGAAACTGCTTTGCAAAATTTAGAGCAGATAGACAAAACAGCATACGAGACTCACGCTGCAATTCTTGAGCCCTATGGCGCATTTCGCAAACATGATCCTGCGAAATTGATGAAGCAGCTGACAGTAGCACCAGAAAAAACGCCACTTCTCAAACAGCTTTATTTTACAAAAGATAAAACGCTAGCGCCCCGCGAATCTTTGATGGCAGCCGCAACCCGAAAAGCCCAACCCCAAACAGCCGAATTTATCGCAAACGAAACCACACGCGTCCTCAACAAGTTTTATAAGCATGATCTCCTCAAACGCATTGAGGCCACTGCGGCCATGTTTATAGTCGCCAAAGCCATCTACGAAAAAACCGAGGATTTAAAACGCCAAGTCGCATCCTATGATTATGACGATTTAATCAGGCGCACGAGCCAACTGATGGGCAATGCTCGCGCTGCTCAATGGGTGCTTTATAAACTTGATTCAGGCCTCAATCATATTCTCTTGGACGAAGCGCAAGACACAAGTCCCGCGCAATGGCAAATATTTCAAGCGCTTGCGGAAGAGTTTTTTGCAGGCAGTGGGCAATCCAAAAAACACAACCGCACAATATTTGTGGTGGGTGATCGCAAGCAATCAATATACAGTTTTCAAGGTGCAGATGCTGCCACCTTCGCACAGGCAAATAAGCAGTTCCGATCTGTAGTCAGCAGTAACGACAAGTCTGCAAACGAAATTGAAATGACAATATCTTATCGCAGTGCCAAAGAAATTATCAATGCGGTCAACAGCGTGTTCCCAGCAGTGAGGCCCCAGATTCTGGGTTTTGATGAAAAGGACATGTCGGAGCAGGATCACACGACAAACCGAATGGATGTGGTGGGCCGTGTGGAAGTTTGGCCTCTCATCGTTCCATTAGATGACGTTGAAGATAGAGATCCATGGCTTACCCCGCTTGACCGGGAAGCGGCAGATTCTCCCAGACGTGAGTTAGCAAGACGAATAGCGAGCACTTTAAAAAGTTGGATTGGCCACCGAGATCTCGAATCGCAGAACCGTCTTATTGAGCCTGGCGACATAATGCTTTTGCTGCAATCCCGCAGCCCGCTTTTTTCGATGTTGATTGCAGAACTTCGCAAAATCGGTGTGCCGGTTTCGGGTGCCGATCGTCTTAAACTGCGCGAAAGCCTTGCCATTCAGGATTTGCTGGCGCTAGCGCAATGGCTGCTGTTGCCTCAAGACGATTACGCGTTAGCCACGATCCTAAAAAGTCCCTTTGTACCAAATCCGCTGAATGAAGAAGAATTGTTCGATCTGGCATACGGCCGTTCGGTAAAATTAATTTGGGAAAAGTTAGAAGCCACCCAAGATACAAATGCGGTCTGGCTGCATCACCTTAAAAATAACTTTGATAAACTAAGTGCACACGAAATTTTTGCAAAAATATTACTTAAATTCAGAAAACGTATGCTTGGAAGATTGGGTCCCGAAGCAGGCGATGCAACGGACGCATTTCTGGATCTCGCTTTGGCCCATGAGATTGAACACGGCCCTTCTTTGTCCAGTTTTTTGCACTGGTTCAACGCAGGCGAAACAGAAATAAAACGAGAGATGGAGAAAACCTCAGGCGAAGTTCGTTTGATGACGGTGCATGGTGCTAAAGGACTTGAAGCCAATATCGTGTTCCTGCCCGATGCTGCCTCAATTCCAAAAGGGCGCAGTCACAACCGACCGCTCATCATACCCAATAAATCAAACCAAGTCGGTTTGCCACTTTGGATGTTGAGTGGCCTTTCAATTTCACCTGAACTACAAATTTATATTGATGACACCAATCTTAAAGCCGCAAATGAGCGCAACCGCTTACTTTATGTTGCTATGACCAGAGCACGAGACGAGCTTTATATATGCGGTGCAACAGGCAAACAAAAAACTGAGCCGAAAGATAGTTGGTACGCTATGGTGGCACCTATTCTTGGGCTAACTTCGTTGCCAGAGCCTTTGGTTCAACCCATGTCGCAGATACCCAATCAACTTATCAACGCGGCAATTCCAAAATGGGCCCAAACGAACGCGGTCCTCGAAAAGCCAGCCGATTTTGAAAGAGTTACACAGTCAATTTCGAGTGAAGCCAATATTGCAACGCGAAAAAACTTATCGCGGGGCACGGCTATTCATAAACTATTACAAAACTTGCCCAGTGTCCCATCCGAACTCCGTGAAACTTATGCGCTAGCCCAAGCCAAACGGTTAAATTTGGTTGAAGGCGATGCGCTAAGTTTGACCGAAATGTTAAGTCGCCCCGAATTAACGCCATTCTTAAGTACCAGTAGTCAGGCCGAGGTTGAAATCGTGGGATTGCTTGAAAACGGGCAACACGTGAATGGACGCATAGACCGCTTGGCCATCACTGATTCTGAAATTTTTCTTCTCGATTATAAGACAGATCGTTCAGTCCCCACATTCACCAGCCCAGATCATTCCTATGCGCAACAAATCGCGATTTACGCCGATTTATTGCAAAAAACTCACCCAGACCGGCAGATCAAGGCTGCATTGCTGTGGACGCAGACGTCAAAACTTGAGTGGCTTTCTAAAGATCTTTTGACACAAGCGCGTGAACAAGCCTTGAATAGGGTTGATCGTTAGAGAACTTGACCTTGCTGGCAATCGTCACTACCTCTGTATCAGAACCGATTTGGAGAATTCACATGTCAACCCACAAAGTCACCGATGCCAGCTTTGAAGCTGAGGTACTCAATTCAACCACCCCCGTGGTTGTGGATTTCTGGGCAGAATGGTGTGGCCCATGCAAAATGATTGGCCCATCGTTGGAAGAAATCGCCAAAGAACTTGGCCCCAAGGCGAAAATTGTGAAAATCAACATCGACGAAAACCCCGGTACGCCCTCAAAATTCGGCGTGCGTGGTATTCCAACTTTGATGGTATTCAAAGATGGTAAGCTTTCCGCAACGAAGGTCGGCGCTTTGCCAAAAAGCCAGCTGCAAAGCTGGATCGAAAGCTCGATTTAACGTTTGGCGGCCCCACTGAGGGCCGACATAGTCTCGCCGTTCTGCGCTGCTAAAACATGGCCCGCCAGATAAAGTGAACCACAAATGACTATTCTTGGAGCGGGGTGCAAAACGGCAGCCTGCTCCAATGCTTTTTCAAGCGATGGCGCCGATGAAGACGCAACGCCATTTTGCTTCGCAATCAAAGCGAGCTCATTCGCCACAATGGTGTTGAGTTCGCCCGGAATAGAGATGGCGATCACGTGCTCTGCAACGCCTTTAAAATTTGCGATAAAGGCTCCAGGGTGTTTAGTATTCAACATGCCCCAAATCATGATCAGAGGTTTTGGATGTTTGAAATTCAAATCTTTCAACGTCTGCGCCAATACAACCCCGGCAGGCCCATTATGGCCTCCGTCTAACCAAAGCTCAGCCTCAAGCGGCACAAGCTCATTGAGATGACCATTCGTCAGCCGCTGCATCCGTGCTGGCCAAGTTACATTCAATAAGCCTGCCTCAATAGCAGCATCGTTGATGCGCGCATCTTTCAAAGCGCGAATAGCCGCAATCGCATTGCCAGCGTTGTCAATTTGGTGCGGCCCCTGAAGTGCTGGCAACGGCAAATCCAACAACCCATCCTCATCTTGGAAGACCAGCCGTCCGTACTGCGTATAACTTTGCCAATCCTGATTGGCTATTTTCAAACGCGCACCAATCTTCTCGGCGACTCGCTCAACCTCATCGCGCACTTCAACTGATTGCGCACCCACAATACCAATGGTACCACGTTTCAAAATACCCGCCTTCTCACGGGCAATCTCCTCAATGGTATCGCCTAGATACTGCTGGTGATCCAAGCCGATAGATGTGATCACGCTGATCGCGGGATGATCAATAACATTGGTCGCATCAAGTCTTCCACCAAGCCCCACTTCCAATATGAGATAATCGGCAGGGGTCCGACTAAAAGCCAAAAACGCTGCAGCCGTCGTAATTTCAAAGAAGGTAATCGGATCAGAACCATTCGCTACTTCGCATTCTTCTAACAAAGCCGAAAGATCATGTTCCGAAATTAATTCACCAGCAACACGAATGCGCTCATGGAATTTTACAAGATGCGGCGATGTATAACAATGCACCTTCAGTCCAGCTGCTTCCATTATCGCGCGTGTTATAGCAAGCGTTGAACCTTTGCCATTGGTGCCCGCGATATGAATAACCGGCGGCAGCTCCTTTTGCGGATTATCAAGACGTTCTAGTATCCGCCACATGCGCTCAAGCGAAAGATCAATGATCTTCGGATGCAGCTCTAACAGCCGCATCAATATGGCATCGCTGCGCGCCATAATTTAAGCGTTAACAGCAACCAAAGCGCCAGCCGAAATTTCTCGCGCCGGTGCCTTCATCAACATCCGCGCAATACGGCTGACCGTTGTCTTCATCTCATGACGATGCACAACTGAATCGACCATGCCGTGCTCGCGCAAATATTCAGATTTCTGAAAACCTTCTGGTAGTTTTTCGCGAATGGTCTGTTCAATCACGCGCTGGCCCGCAAACCCAATCGTCGCTTGCGGTTCGGCCAAATGCACATCGCCAAGCATCGCGTAGGAAGCCGTCACTCCGCCCGTCGTCGGATTGGTCAGCACCACGATATAAGGCAAACCTGCCTCGCGCAATTCTTGCACAGCAATCGTCGTGCGCGGCAACTGCATCAGGGACAAAATCCCTTCTTGCATACGCGCGCCGCCAGAAGCCACAAAAATCACAAACGGGCATGACTTGGTAACCGCCATACGCATTGCTGCAATAATCGCATCCCCTGCGGCCATGCCGAGTGAGCCACCAATAAAGCCCATATCCTGAACAGCCACCACCATAGCTTGCTCATTCACCTGGCCATAACCTGCCTGAATAGAATCATCCACACCAGTTTTGGATTTCGCGTCCCTCAACCGATCAGCATAGCGCTTCTCATCTTTAAACTTCAAAGGATCAAGGGCCACGGCAGGCCCTGAAATCTTTTCAAACTCGCCGCCATCAAACATCGTCGTCAAACGTAAAGCCGCAGGCATACGGTGGTGGTGCTCAGAGCCCGGAAACACAAATTGCCGGGCCTCAAGCTCTTTGTAAAAAACCATTTGGCCTGATTCAGGATCTTTGATCCACATATTCTCAGGTACATCACGCTTGGTAACGCCCAAGATGCTGCGAATGCGTGGCCGAACGAAATTCTTGATCCAGTTCATATTAAGCTCTCACACCCTTCGCAATCTCGCGCACCAAATCATGAACCGCCTTTGGCGTCTTGGCCGTGGCCTTGCCTTGTTTGTTCAAACTTTTCTCCACTGCGCTGACCAACGCTGAACCCACCACAACACCATCCGCGTCCTTGGCAATCACCCTTGCCTGCTCAGCGGTCTTAACGCCGAACCCAACACAGATGGGAAGTGAAGTATGTTTGCGCAAGCGGTTCACATTCTGCTTCACACTCTTTAAATCAGGCGCTTTTGTGCCGGTAATTCCAAGAACCGAAACGTAGTAAACAAAGCCAGATGTATTCTCGAAAACTTTGGGCGCGCGGGCATCATCAGTCGTTGGCGTGGCAAGGCGAATGAAATTCAAACCCGCATTCATGGCCGGAATGCAAAGTTCATCGTCTTCCTCAGGCGGCAAATCAACAATGATCAAACCATCAGCCCCCGCTTTCTTGGCATCAATTAGAAACTTCTCAACACCATAAACATAAATCGGATTGTAATATCCCATCAGCACAACAGGCGTATCATTGTCCCCAACGCGAAACGCTTTGAGCATTTTTAAAGTCTTCTTCATCGTCTGGCCACCAGCCAAAGCGCGAAGCCCACCTGCCTGAATCGCAGGGCCATCAGCCATTGGATCCGTAAATGGCATACCCATCTCAATCAGATCAGCACCAGCCTTAGGCAATCCCTGAATGATCTTGAGCGAGGTATCATAATCAGGATCACCTGCAGACACGAATGTTACAAGAGCCGCACGGCCCTCTTCTTTCAACGCTGCAAAGCGGCGGTCAATGCGGGTGCTCACAGCTTCACTCCCAAAATATCAGCCACAGTGAAAATGTCTTTGTCGCCACGTCCGCACATATTCATCACCATCAAATGTTCTTTCGGCAATTTCGGCGCAATCTTCATAACATGAGCCAAAGCATGTGATGGCTCTAATGCCGGAATAATGCCTTCCAATTTGCAGCAGAGTTGAAACGCTTCCAAAGCTTCCTTGTCGGTCGCCGAAACATATTGCACACGCTTCATATCATGCAGCCAAGCATGTTCAGGCCCTATGCCCGGGTAATCTAAACCTGCCGAAATCGAATGGCCCTCAGTGATCTGTCCATCATCATCCATCAACAGATATGTGCGGTTGCCGTGCAGGATGCCGGGCTTCCCTCCGGTGATCGAAGCGGCGTGTTTTTTCTTGAGGCCATGCCCTGCCGCTTCAACACCAATAATCTCAACCGAAGCATCATCAAGAAAGGGATGGAACAAGCCCATCGCATTTGATCCACCACCAATCGCCGCCACAAGTGAGTCAGGCAAACGTCCTTCACGCTTCATCATCTGCACTTTGGTTTCTTTGCCAATCACCGATTGGAAATCCCGCACCATTTCTGGATAAGGGTGTGGGCCAGCGACAGTGCCGATGCAATAGAACGTGTCTTCCACATTGGCCACCCAATCGCGAAGTGCCTCGTTCAAAGCATCCTTCAAAGTGCGAGAGCCCGATTTTGCCGGAACCACTTTGGCCCCAAGCAACATCATACGAAACACATTGGGCTTCTGGCGTTCGATATCCACCTCACCCATATAAACAATACATTCAAGTCCAAAGCGCGCACAAGCCGTGGCCGTGGCCACGCCGTGTTGGCCAGCACCCGTTTCTGCGATAATGCGCTTCTTGCCCATGCGCCGCGCCAGCAAAATCTGACCCATCACATTGTTGATCTTATGAGCGCCAGTATGATTGAGCTCATCGCGCTTCATATAAATTTTTGCGCCACCGAAATGCTCAGTCAGACGCTCTGCGAAATACAAGGGCGAAGGACGGCCGACATAATGCTCCAAAAAATCATCAAGCTCAGCTTGGAACGAAGGATCGGCTTTCGCATCCTTATAAGACTGCTCCAATTGCAAAATAAGCGGCATCAAAGTTTCAGCCACAAAGCGCCCGCCATAAATGCCAAACAGGCCTTTTTCATCGGGGCCTGTGCGATAGGAATTTGGAATTGCCATCATGATCGATCCTTAAAAACTAAACTGGTTCTAGCCGTTGAGCTGGGCCTGCTCAATGAATTTCCGTATGAGAGTAGCATCCTTAATGCCGGGGGCGGTTTCAACGCCCGACGACACATCTACAATTGGCGCACCCGCTATTGCGATAGCTTCCGCGACATTTTCAGGAGTAAGCCCGCCAGATAGCATAAACCGACCTCCAACGCCTGTGACCAGTGTCCAATCAAAAGAAATCCCGTTGCCACCTGGCAAAGCATCTTTCAAAGTCTCAGGGGCTTTGGCATCAAATAAAACCAATTCAGCCTTGCCACGGTAGCTCTGAGCCTTTGCAACATCGGTTGCCTCACGCACCGCAATCGCCTTGATCACCGGCACCTCGGTTAACTTCATAATCTCTGAAACCCGGTTGGGCGTTTCATTGCCATGGGCTTGAAAATAATCAGGCCGCACGCGCTTGGCAATCAGCTCCAGCAATTTGTCATCGGCATCGACAACCAATGCCACAACAGCAGCTTTGCCCTTGGCCATCTTCGCCAAAGCGGCTGCCTGTTCAACATTCACATTGCGAGGGGATTTAGCAAAAAACACCAATCCCACCATATCAGCGCCTGCATCAAGTGCGGCCTTCATGGTGACGGGTTCTGACAGTCCGCAAATTTTAACTTGAGCCATCAACGCAAACTTTCCAAAATAGCTTGCGCAGCAAGGGCCGGATCAGCAGCGCCTGTAATCGCTCGCCCAATGACGAGAATATCAGCACCTGCATCCACAGCAGATTTCGGCGTGGCCACACGTTTTTGATCATGGGCCGATGTATCATCGGGCCTGATGCCCGGCACAACGGTCATGAACGAGCGTGGCAGATTTTTGCGAATAGAGTTCAAATCAAGCGGGCTGCACACCACACCAGCAAGCCCCGCTTGATGCGTCAGCTCCGCCAAACGCAAAGACTGATCATCGGTTTTCTGATCACGCGCAAAACCAGCCGCCCACAAATCTTCATTCGAAAGCGAAGTCAAAATCGTCACGGCAATCAATTTCGTCTGCGGGCCCACAGTCTCCCGCGCCGCCTTCATCATATCCAGGCCGCCTGTGGCATGAACATTAGTAATGGCGGGAGCAGGCACTAATTTCA
Source organism: Aestuariivirga sp. (assembly GCA_043779145.1). Taxonomy (GTDB): domain Bacteria; phylum Pseudomonadota; class Alphaproteobacteria; order Rhizobiales; family Aestuariivirgaceae; genus Aestuariivirga. The sequence goes on from JAYWEV010000286.1 coordinate 42,212, forward strand.
AAAGTGAACGCAAGCCCTGCGCTACGGTGTTGGGAATATCATGCAACTTCATATCCAAGAAAATCGGAATGCCAGCGGCACCTAAAGCTTCATATCCCTTGGCCCCATGCGCGTAGAAAAACTCCATGCCAATTTTCAACATACCCACATGGCCAAAGAGCTGCTTGGCCAATTCAAGCGCGCGGGCTAGTTCAGGCGTATCTAAAGCCACGCAAATGGGATTTTTTAAAGTCATGAAATTGAACTAGCGCGAAACCTTCAGCTGCGCAAATGCACCAATGTCGCCGCTGCCAAATCTTCTAAAGCCGTGCCACATGATTTAAACAGCGTATTTTCAGCCTCAGTTTTCCGGCCATGCACCTTGGCGCGGCAAAGCTCAAACAAATCGCCCTGCACATTCTCAAAATCAAAACGCCCTTCATCCCGTGCCTGGATCAAATCCCCAGCCTCTGCCAAGGCCCCCTCGCGCGTATCCACATAAACCCGTGCGGCGGCCACCGTATCGCCGTCCACCTCGCGCATCGTGGGTTTAAATGCCCCCGCCAAATCCACATGCGTTCCGGGCTTCAACCAAGCGCCTCTGACAATGGCCGCATTGGAACTGGTAATCCCCGAAATAATATCCACCCGCCCCATTGCACTTTGTAAATCCGCGACCGCCTCGGCCACAAATCCTTGCTTGGCCAACTCAGCCGCAACACTTTGCGCTTTGGCCAAAGTGCGGTTGTAAATCAAAACTGTTTTAATGGCCCGCACAGAAGCATGAGCGCGTGCAAAATGCAGCGCTAGTGCACCAGCCCCCACAATCAGCAAAGCCGAAGAATCTTTCCGCGATAAATAATCCGAAGCCAGTGCCGAAGCGCAAGCCGTCCGCCGTCTGGTCAATTCTGTGCCATCCATCGAACACACAGGCGTTCCGGACTTATTGTCGATCAACATATAGGTGGCCTGAACTGTAGGAATACCTAATGCGGCATTATCAGTTTTCACCGTCACAGTTTTGAGGCCCGTGAACTCCGCCCCCCAAGCTGGCATCAAAAGCAATGTGGTGGCAGGTCCGGTTTCATGGTGGTGGCGCACCGGCGTTTCAATGTCCGCGCGAAACCCCTCGCGCAATGCCTCCACAATATCTTTGTAAGAAACCAGCCGCGCAATCTCGTCAGCTGAAATAAACTTCATGGCCCAATGCCGATGAAAGGTGAAAGCTCTGTCGAACCGGAAACCACAGCAGGGGTCTTTGCCGACTCCAACTCACCATGCAGCCGTGCAATATCTCGCGCCCGTTCGCGGGCTAATTTGCGGTGCTTGCCTTGCGCAAACCAACACATCGCCCAACCCACAATCAATCCAATAAACACGCCAAAAATAAACAACACCCAAAGGGGCATCTCAATGGTTAGAAAAGGCGAGGTGGACGAAAATGGGTCAAGCGAAAGCCTCGTCCATTGTCTGTTGGCCACCGCAAAAGAAATCACGATGATTGCAACAGGCAGCCAGATAATCCAACGCAGAATACGGCGCAAAAATTATGCCTTTTCTTTGGCAGTTGTGCCATTCAGGCGAGCGCGTAGCTCCTTACCCGTCTTGAAAAACGGCACTCGCTTTGGCGTCACTTCAACGCTCTCGCCCGTGCGCGGGTTGCGCCCCTGCCGGCCATCGCGCTCTTTCACGGAAAAAGCTCCAAAGCCGCGCAACTCAACGCGTGAGCCACCCTTCATCGATTCAATAATTTCATCAAATATCTTATTCACAATGCGCTCCACATCGCGGTGATAAAGATGTGGATTTTTATCAGCAATTTTTTGAACGAGCTCAGACTTGATCATGGTGTGGGTGTCCGAATTGAAAGTGTTGATGCATCTTATAAGCTGGATAACGAATGCGTGCAACGTCAAGCTTTCAAATAAAGCAAACGCAATTTATGTGGATGCGCGCACAACTACACTTTGCAACAAAAAAGCCAGCGCAGTTTCCCGCGCTGGCTTATAAACTTATAAACCAAATAGCTTACTCAGCTTCTTTCTTCTTCAAAGCAGCTTGCAAAATATCACCCAAGCTTGCGCCTGAATCCGATGAGCCATATTGGGCCACAGCTTCACGTTCATCGGCCATTTCCAGCGCCTTGATAGATACATTCACCTTGCGGGCTTTTGCATCCATAGCGGTGATCAATGCGTCGAACTTTTCGCCGACGGCAAAACGGTCTGGGCGTTGGCCGTCGCGGTCACGGGCCAGATCGGCACGCTTGGCGTAAGCGGTGATGTCAGTGCCGGAGATGCGCACTTCAATGCCGCCATCTTCAACTTTTAGAACTTCACAAGTGACTTTCGATCCCTTGCGCGGTGCACCACCGGTTGCTGGAGCCGAAGCACCACCACCAGAAGATTTCGCAGGAGCAGACGAAGCGCCAGCTGAACCTTCAGTCAATTGCTTGATGCCCAGTGAGATGCGTTCTTTTTCTTGGTCAACATCAAGAACAACGGCTTTCACCATATCGCCCTTTTTGTAATCCTTGATGGCTTCTTCGCCAGGACG
>JAYWEV010000287.1:0-7780 GCA_043779145.1 Aestuariivirga sp.
CATGCATGCGGACCTCCTCCAGACTGTGCCGAGGGTCGGGCAACAACAACAGTGGCGAATTGAAAAAAACCTGCTCCGCCTCGGCTTGACTGACCTGATGCTTGTCCGTGCTTTTTCGGGAGTTGCCATTATCCCAGTCAAATCCAACGATAGTCTGCCAATCAATCATATTGTATATTACCATAATATACAAATATTGCAAGTGGAGAAAAAACACAAAACCCGCCGGAGCATTTCTGCTTCGGCGGGTTTGTTTTAATTGATCAATGACTGAAGTTCTGTTTTTCGCAGGCCTGGCGGCGACCTACTCTTCCGCGTCTTAAGACGAAGTACCATTGGCGCTGGGGTGATTTACGGCCGAGTTCGGGATGGGGTGAGGCGCGACGGTGCAGAGTACAGGCAAATCATGCCAGTGGCAGATTTGAGCGCCGAACGCGCCAAGCGAACTTGCGAAGCGCTGGGAGCGTATGGACCATGCTACACGCATTACTGCGCTCCCACACCTGGCCTATCAACGAGCCCACCTATCCGCAAGTATGGCTTCCTCGGCTCTCAAGGGAGAAATTGTTTCGAGGTGGGTTTCCCGCTTAGATGCCTTCAGCGGTTATCCCGTCCACACATAGCTACCCTGCACTGCGACTGGCGTCACAACAGATCCACCGGAGGTTACGTTCATCCCTGCCCTCTCGTGACTTCGGACAAATCCTCTCAAGTACCTACAATCACGGAAGATAGGGACCAAACTGTCGTAACGTCTTTTGAACCCAGCTCCCTATCGCTACTATTTTTGCAAATTTAGCGCTGCACCCAGACCGAGAGACCGGGGTGCAGCAAAAAATATTACTGAACTTCTGTCACAGTCAATTGACCGTTCACGCGATCAGCAATGAACTTGATCTTTTGGCCTTCCTTAAGTTTTACGATGTCTACTTTGTCGCCCTTGGCAAACACCATCGTCATTCCGGGCATACCAAGATTTTTCAATTCCTCATGCTTGATGGTGATCTTGTTCTGCTTCACGTCAAGCTTCTTGATCATACCGTTTGTGTAGTCTGCCGCCCAAGCGGTGCTTGTTGCTGAGAGAGCGGCGATTGCAGCGATGATTGTAATAAACTTCTTCATTTCAGATTTCCTTTTTCAGTTGGTTATATTTCGGTGTGTTGCCTCGAAACTGGTTTACATGTTGACTTGAATATTGCCGTGCATGCCTGATTCGTAGTGACCTGGAATGAGGCAGGCAAACGTGAATTTTCCGTCTTTTGCAAATGTCCAGATGATTTGACCCTTTTCGCCAGGTGCAAGGCGTAGCGTGTTGTCATCAGCGTGAACCATGTCTGGGTTCTTTTCCATGGCCTTTTTGTGTTCTTGCACCGCTTCTTCAGTATCCATGACGAACTCGTGATCAGTTTGCCCTTTATTGATGAAACTGAGTGTCACCGTTTCACCTTTCCGGAACATGAGTACCTTTGGCTCAATGAGCATTTTGCCATCTGCAGTTTCGCGCATAGAAACGTTGACAATGCGTTTGGCTCTGGCTTTTTCACCTTTCATGCCGATGGAATACTCTTCTGCATCTCCACCTGCGTGTGTGCCACTGGCAAAGGCTGTCACTGGCAAAACCAGCAAAGCAATCAGGGTATTAAATAAATTCAATTTCATCATTTTTTCCTATGTTACGTTTTGAGTAGGACTAGAACGCCTAACCGTTTTTCCCCTTCTTATTGGGAGAATCCATTTTCATTTTCGGAATTTTGGTTTCCGCATCGCCGGATTGAGCAGCATCAGGCACATCGCCTTTCCACTCATAGGCCACGGTGCCTTCAGGGTGTTTGTACCAGCCTGGATCAGCATAATCATTGGCAGAGAGGCCTTCACGCACTTTGACGACTGAGAACATGCCACCCATTTCAATGGGTCCAAACTGGCCAAAACCGGTCATCATGGGCAAGGTATTGTCTGGAATGGGCATCGACATTTCTGCCATGTCACCCATGCCTTTTGTCGCCATGGGCATATACTCGGATTGAACCTTTCTGATTTTTTCTGCGATTTTGGATTTGTCAGCACCGATAAAGGTTGGAATCGAATGTCCCATGGCATTCATGGTGTGATGTGATTTGTGACAATGGATCGCCCAGTCGCCTGCATACTTCGCATCAAACTCATAGGCGCGCATGGCACCGACAGGGATATCAATACTCACTTCCGGCCATGATGAATTGGGGGGTACCCAACCGCCATCCGTGCAAGTCACCTTGAAGTCATAGCCATGCATATGGATTGGATGGTTGGTCATGGTAAGGTTGCCAACACGCACGCGCACTTTGTCATTCTTGCCGACAACCAAATGGCTGATGCCGGGAAACGCGCGGCTGTTCCATGTCCACAAATTGAAGTCCGTCATGGTCATGATCCTTGGCATGTAGGAACCGGGGTCAATGTCATAGGCATTGAGAAGGAACACAAAGTCACGGTCCACCCGCATGAACTTCGGGTCCTTGGGATGGATGACAAAGAAGCCCATCATGCCCATGGCCATTTGGGTCATTTCGTCCGCATGCGGGTGGTACATGAAGGTGCCGCTCTTCACGAGGTCGAACTCATAGACAAAGGTTTGACCGGGTTGAATTCCGGGCTGGGTCAGCCCTGAAACACCGTCCATGCCGCTGGGCAGGATCATGCCATGCCAGTGGATGGTTGTATGTTCCTTGAGCTTGTTTGTGACGAAGATGCGGACGCGGTCCCCTTCCACTGCCTCAATCGTGGGACCGGGCGATTGGCCATTGTATCCCCACAAATGGGCTACCATACCCGGTGCAATTTCACGGTTCACGTATTCGGCAACCAAGTGAAATTCTTTCACACCGCTGTTCATGCGGTGAGGCAGTGTCCAGCCGTTGAGCGTGACAACGGGTTGATAGTCAGGTCCACTGGTGGGAAACAGCGGTGGCTGCATGTCCGGTGACTTCATCAAGGCCGCTTCAGGCAGAGACTTGGCCATGGTTTTGGTCCAGGCGGCGGCACCTGCGAGGACAGCACTGGCACCAATAATGCTACGACGATTGATCATGATTGCTTCTCCAGAATGTTAATGTGTTTCAATTGAGACCTGCCATGCCACTTGCGCTGCCATAGCCGCCATTTATCGCAGAACGCAGATCCACTTCCGCCAACCAGAAATTCTGCTTGGCATTGACGGAAGTCAGCATGGCATTTGAAGCTGCGCGAGTATCCGCAAGCAGCTCAAAGGTGGATGTGATCATGCCGCTGTATTCCAAAAGTACTTCCTGTTTTATAATTTGGCGCAAGGGCACAACTTTGTCGCGGTAATGACGAGCGAGCTCGTAAGTGGATTTGTACTTGTCGTATGCCCCACGCGCTTCCGAACGAATGTTCACAGCTTTTTCAGCCAGCCTGTTGGCAGCCTGCATGTATATGAACTCAGCTTTGCGCAGCCGAGCTTCACCAGAATCAAAGATCGGGATTGTAAAATCTAGTTGAAGCCGCTTTTGATTGGAAACGGGATCCCCATTATTTGGATTAGTAAACTCAACTCCTGCGAGAAGCCCTAAGTCCGTCATGTAACGCGTAGCATTGGTCAGTTTGTAGCTACGCGCAATACCTTCGAGTTCCAGTTTGGCAATCAAAAGGTCCACACGCCTGCGCAACGCCTCCTGCTCTACAGCCGTTTTGACTTCTGTTTTTGCGGGCAGTTTTGGCAAGGTAGCTGGCAACTGATAATTAATATCCGTACCCCAAGCGCCCATGAGTCGTGTGAGCTCCTCACGCGCGGCGCGTTCATTGATTTTTGCTTCTGAAAGTTGACCGGTCAGTTCGGCAAAGGACACATGTTCACGCGCTTGAGTCGCTTTGTTAAAGGCTCCGGTGCGACCAAGTTCCTTTGCAAGATCCGAGCTCGCGTCTGCGGCTATTTGCGCTTGAGTGAGGTAAGTAATGCTTTCTCTGGCTGCAACGGTTTTAATCCAAGCCCGTTCTGTATCATATGCAAGGCGCAGAAGCGAATTGGCGGCGCGATGCTGCGCAGCGCGGAACTGTGTCTCCGCAATATCGACACGCCTTTCCCTTGTGATAAGTGCAAGTATATTCGCAGAAATTGTCGAGTCGAAAAGACTACCGAATGGATTCACTGAATATCCTACCGAAATCGTAGGGTTTACCAATTTCGTTTCCTGCAACATCTCAGCGGAAGAAATGCCGATCTCGGCCAGATCGGCTTGCAGGCCCTTGTTGTTTAGAATCGCGGCGCGTACGGCCATGTTTCTGGAAACCACCTTGCCACTGAGCAAGGCACGTGTCTGGTTGGCGGCAGCTTGGGCTTCTTCCTGCGACTGAATCCAAACAGGTTGCTTCCCTATCGCGGCAACACTGTGTGAGGCAGCGCCTTGCAAACCATACTTCGAGTCTTCAAGCAATTTCCAATTCGAGTTTGATGTGCATCCAGCAAGAAATGCCGTTGCAACGATTGCAATGACGGGTTTACTGAGTCGGGCAATCATTGGTTGCTCCTTGCTTTTTCTTGCATTTATCACTCATCGGTTCAGCCTTGGGTGGTGCTGCGCTATCTTTTGGCTTTTCAGCCTCGGGAACGTCGGCACCTTCAGGCACCCAAGCGTCAGGAGTCACTGGTTCACGGTGCGTGTAACCAGTCAAAATGGTATGGTGGTGCGTTTTAGGGACCTTTGCGCCAGATGTAACAGGCGACTTGTGACCTGTGACTTCGGGCAGAGGGATTTGCGATGCGCACCCTGCGAGAAGCAGGGGTAACGCAACGGCAAAAAGCGTTGCTCTCATGATTGTTCCGATTATGTGATGACTGACAAGGTCGAGTCAGGGCAAGCCTAACTCAAGGCGGATTCCGGGCGTGGAATCAAGTGCGAGGTGGGCGCATAAACCCAAAACTAGTGCGGGAGGTCAGTTGCTCCGCATCAACCTCAAAATAGTCCGAAATTTGCGAATTTACGACGATTATATCAGCGGTTGCAAAAGCTACAAAAGACGAGCAGCTCGTGTCACAGCAATTCATCTGCATTTTGCCTGACTGCGATTTTGAAGATTCTTCACACGACCCAGATTTGGCAAAAGCGTGCCCTTGGCCGCTAGTCAACGACACCTGAATCATATCAGTTGTGCCGTTTGAGTGGTGGCCAGCCATGGCCTGCTCCGAAAGCATGGGCAAGAAGGCAAGCGAAAGTGTGACAAAAATTGCCACTAAGAATTTCACCCACTTGGTTTGTTTCACCCGCATCAACGTTTGGTCGCAGAGAAATGTGACGAGGTCAAGACCATATTCGATAGTTTTATGAAGTCCCCCGCCAAAACAAAGAACCCGTCGCGCACTTCTATGTCGTCGGGTTACATCAATAAATCTCTGTATTGCTTTGAGCCGCTTCCGGCACGTAATGCAGCACCAAAAGCTGCGATTGTTCAACGGGTGTAATCGCATAGGGGCGGCCTGCATCGTCGCTAAACTCGACCAACAGGTTTGCTGCATCGAGAACTTCAACAACTGTACCAGCCTGCCCGCTGGCCAATAATTTCTCGGGCACATCGTCAAGCAACACCACCACATCCAAAAGTTCGGGTGGCTTCTTGTTTAACTTCGACATGTTATTCATCACAGCGCTCAACATGACTATGCCGCCTTCTTAATCTTCAGCTCAACAGATAGTCCGGCCTTTGGCGTAATTGCCATCAGTGCATCCAAGCTAAATTTATTGATCCGGCCACGAAGCAAATCATTGAGACGTGGTTGCGTAAGACCAAGTTGTTTGGCTGCAGAAGCCTGAGTAACTTTCCATTTCTTCACAATCTGCTCAATTGCAATCATCAAGTCGGCTCTCGCTTTCATGTTTTCGGCCTTGGCTTTGTCGGGTTCAATGGCATCCCAGACGCTATCAAAATATTCGTGCTTCATTTTTTGAAACTCCTCGATAAGTCTTTAAATCGCGTTGTGGCGAGAGCCAAAAAATCGCGTTGTGGCGAGAGCCAAATCTTGGGCTGCCGTCTTTTGGGCCTTCTTTTGAAATGCGTGCAAAACAAACACGGCATCCGCAAAACTTGCCACATAAATGATTCGATACGCACCAGACGTTTCTCTAATTCTAATTTCTTTCACACCAGATGCCTCTTTCGAGGCCACTTTGACTTTGCTCAAGTCGCCTTTCTTAATCTTCCCCGGCAATACTCACAAAGTTGGTGCCATCGACCCGTCCATCGCTTAGAGTCACGTCTGCTGCGCCGCATGGCGAAGGAATGATACATGCGTACCAAAACGCGACCGACCTGAACAAAATTGACAATCGAACGCCAGACATCATTTCTCCACAAGCATTTTTTTGAGACTGAGGTTTGTCATGGCATTCGCAGAAGCTCTATGTCAGTTTTGAAGCTGACATCATCTTTTAAAATTGACCATGCGTTCTTGAATTACTCCGTCGGGACATCTGCCAAACTGCAGGCTTCAATATTAGGCATGATTGTATGACGAAAGGCCTGCTGCTCTTTCCAACGACATAGCAAGTCTGGCCCGGAAACGAAATCAGGTCCAAGACGTTGGTGATCTATCTAAGCCAAATTGACTTCTCCCGTTGCAAATGAGCAGGGATAAAATAGGATCAACTGCTTGCCGGATAATCCTGCGAGTACCGGTCGGGTTCGAACGAACGAAGATCAAACAAGATGAGACCGCCGATATGCCGAACGTATGGAAAAGTCTCTGGACCTCCAGAAGTTTTCCACCGTTCGTTGTCTGAAATATTAGGGCTGATCCTGATGAACCCATCTGCAATTATCTGGTTAAATCGGTCGTGAGAAGTCGTGTGCCAAACGGAGCCGATTAACTTGTTTACAGCTTGCTCTCTGAAAATTGATCCGCTCACTTGAAATCTCGAATGGCTAACATGACAGAAAACTGTTGACGCGTTCGTTGGCCACCCCTCATGCCGTCTTCTTGACTTTCAACTCTACCGACAGTCCAGCCTTTCGTGCCAGCGCTATTAAGGCGTCAATGCTGAAGTTATTGATGCGCCCGCGAAGGAGATCATTGAGGCGCGGTTGGGTGATGTCGAGGCGTTTTGCAGCAGCAGCCTGTGTGAGTTTCCATGTTTTTACGTGCTCGGAGAGTGTGATCAGCAAATCTGAGCGCATCGTCATGGCCGCCGCATCTTCCGGCGTGTCCTCGATGGCATCCCAGACGTTTGCATAGCTTTTGATCTTCATGTTTTTCTCCATTCAAACCAATTTCAGTCTGAGCGCTGCCAAAGCCAATTCGTGTTTTGGCGTCTTTTGTGTTTTCTTTTGAAACGCGTTCAGTACATAAATTGCATCTGCCTTGCTTAATATATAGATGACGCGGAATGCGCCTGTTGCATCTCGCACCCTGATCTCTCGCACGCTTGCGCCGACTGATTTCATCGGCTTCCAATCCATTGGTTCTACGCCCCGTTGCACGCGACGCAACTCCGCACCGATGTCTTTGCGAACATTCAGTGGAAATCCTCTGATTTGATCTAAGGTGTCAGCGAGAAAGAAGATACGCTTCATTGGAACTGATCTTATATCAGCATTCGTATAAAATCAAGCGGCAAACAAACAACAAAAACCCGCCGAGGCATTTCTGCGTCGGCGGGTTTTATGTGTCTGTTTATCGTATGAAGGGATTTAGACGAATTCAAGGGAATTCGTTTATCTGTCTTTCGCAGGCCTGGCAGCGACCTACTCTTCCGCGTCTTAAGACGAAGTACCATTGGCGCTGGGGTGA
>JAYWEV010000288.1:0-2927 GCA_043779145.1 Aestuariivirga sp.
CACAAGAGACGGTCGATTTCAGCGCTTATGAAGATCAGATCAGAAAGCTCGTCGATCGCTATGTCTTGGGCGAAAAAATCATCGACACCGGACAAATTATTGACGTCATCAATCTTGGTTCGAAGCAGGAGCCGGAAGAATGGGGCGAGGAAAAGACGCGAAATGAAACGGACATCATAAAGAGCCGTTTGACGCGTACAATCGAACAGCAACTTGGCGACGATCCATATGCCCAAAAATACTTTTCTGATCTTCTGAGAAAAGCAATTGAAGAAGCATCCGCATATTTCGGATACCCTCTGAAGCAATATGCAATTTTCAAAGACTTGGAACAACGCGTCAGCAAAAGGGATGTCAATGACGCGCCTCAAGAACTGGCAGGCCGCAGGCATGCAAGCGCTTACTTTGGCATACTGAGAATGGTTGCCGGTGATGCACACGCACTTGTGGAAGAAAGGCAAAACTTCATCGACGCTGCGATCAATATCGAGACGGATGTTCAAATCGCTATTTCCGAAAACTCGCTCAATCCTCAAAATATTGAAGCGGCCATTCGGAAAACGCTCCTTCCAAAATTGTTCAGCCTAGTTGGTCTCGATGCAGCCAAAGAGGCTATCGAGCAGATTGTTGCAGTAACGCGAATTGGCCTCAGCAGGGATCGCAAGCCATGACAAGCCTTCTGCTAAAATATGGAGAAAGGACAACTCGATATAGTGTCGAAGAAACTGAAAGGCTAAAGGTAAGTATTCTCGTTCATGTGTCTCCAGACGGAAACGTCATCGTTGAAACGCCCCCTGAATGCCCTTTGTCGAAAGTGAAAGTGGCTGTTCAAAAGCGCGCGAGATGGATTTTTCAAAACCAGGATTCTACGAAGCGAAGTATCGGGCACCCACTTCCTCGAGAATATATCAGCGGTGAAACACATTTCTATCTCGGACGTCGTTATTCGATACGTGTGATGGTGGAGCGGTCGGAAACACCTGTAAAACTTCTCAGGGGGATCATTCAGATCCACGTCCCCATGCAAGATCGCGCGCTTGTTAAACGTAGGCTCAAACAATGGTACTCTAAGCTCGCGCGTGATTATTTGAATCGGCGCGTCGAAGTTCTCACAGGTCAATTCGATTGGTTGTCAGAAATCCCAAAAATTAAATTGTTGCCCATGAAAATGCAATGGGGAAGCTGCTCTCCAAAGGGCTCCATCAACATAAACCCAGCACTTATCAAAGCGCCAAGGCAGTGCATCGACTACGTTTTGATCCACGAAATTTGTCACCTTAAAGAACACAATCACAGTAGGCAGTTCTATGCTTTGTTGAGTAAATACTGCGCCGATTGGCGAAGGAGAAAAACTGAATTGGATCAACTAGCGGAGTTGCTGTTAGTCGAATAAGGCTTCAGGAATTATTCGCTAGTGTTGAAAGTCCTTTGTCAGTTTTGAATGTAGTTCTATTTTTTACGTCTCTCGTTACTTTTTGGCGCCTCTGCTGCGCAGGCCAGGCTGTCGTAAACCGAGCCCATCTCCATTTTTGAAGTGACCTTATTGTTCGATGGTCTCGGCCCTGCGGGCTTCCATCCCTGGCGCATGTTTGACAGGGATCAGGCTTGGACGATGCTGCGCACCGGCATTTTTTGAAGGTCCGACCTCGTTCGCGGGGTGGGCGGCGCTCCTTTCTAGGCCCGCTGCGGCGGGCCGCAACTGCGCAAGCGCTCTATTTCCTCAATGATCGACAAAGCCCTTAAGAGCGCAGTCCTCCACTGACGTTCCGGCCTTCGGTGCAGCCCGCCTCATTCAGCGGGCCTCTTCAGTCGCAAGGCACCGCCCACCCCGCTTCCGGGGTTCGGATGCGAAGGAGGGAACACAGATGTCGAAGCCGATTGGAAGAGACAATATCTATCGTGAAATCACCGATCAAATCATTGCCGAGCTTGAACATGGGCTTGTGCCATGGGTCCAGCCTTGGACCAGCAGCAAGCAGTTTTGCCCCTTGGGGCTTCCCCTCAATGGCCTGACCCGCCGCAGCTATTCCGGCATAAATGTTCTGTTGTTGTGGTCTGCCCTTGAAGAAAAGGGCTTTGCTTCATCCTATTGGGTCACCTTCAAGCAATGCGTGGCCATGAATGGCAGTGTGCGCAAGGGCGAACACGGAACCCATGTCTATTTCGCTGACAAGTTTGTGCCGCAGAAGGAACAACAGCGGGCCAAAGACGAAGGAACCGACCCGTCATCCATTCATTTCTTGAAGCGTTACACGGTCTTTAATGCCGAGCAATGTGACGGCTTGCCCGTTGGTTTGTTTGGCAAAGTTGAACCGCGCCAACCCCGCGAGATCGTGCCGGAGGCCGAAGCCCTGATAGGAGCAACAGGGGCAGATTTCCGCGTCGGCGGCGATCAGGCTTTCTATGTACCGTCAGAAGATTTCATCCGCATTCCAAACCAAACAGCTTACATCGACCAGATCAATTATTACCGAACCGCTTTCCATGAACTCGGTCACTGGACAGGCCACAAGGCCCGCCTTGACCGGAACCTGACGACCAAATTTGTAACGGTGGATTATGCCCGCGAGGAACTGGTTGCCGAAATGGCAACAGCCTTTGTCTGCGCTTCACTTGGCATTGTTCCCACCGTCCGTCACGCCGATTATATCGGCAACTGGCTGCAAGTCCTGAAAGAGGACGCCCGCGCCATTGTGAAGGCGGCAAGTCTTGCCTCCAAGGCTTGCGACTTCATTCTGCAATTTAGAGCGGCAAACAAAGATAATTCAGATTTGGAGCAGGCGGCATGAACGCCGCCGCTCCCATTCCCTTCGAAACGGAAGCCACATCATTAGAGTCTTTCTGATTCAAGTTGACCTGTACCCTGCGTTTCGGATGTAGTTTGCGCATTCGGTTGGCTGGATCGTTTTCAGGAGCTTTGCAATCTC
>JAYWEV010000289.1:0-2924 GCA_043779145.1 Aestuariivirga sp.
TAGAGTCTCTCTGACTGAGCCTGACTCTTTTGGCTTTCCAAATCAGTTGATTTTTGATTCAACATGCCTGCCGAAGGAGGTCGGCGGGCATGGCACGAGCATATTCTCTGGACTTACGGGAACGGGTTGTTGCAGCGGTTTTGGGTGGATTGTCGTGTGAGGCGGCAGCCGAGCGCTATTGCGTGAGTGAATCAAGCGCCATCAAGTGGACGCGGCGCAAGCGGAAAACCGGCAGTGCTGCCCCTGACAAGATGGGCGGCAAACGCCCAAGGCTTTTGGAAGGCGAGCGCGAATGGTTGATGGCACGGATGGCTGAAAAGCCTGATCTGACGCTTGCCGCCTTGCTTTTGGAGGTCCATGCCCGGGGCAAGCCTGTGTGTCTCGATACGCTGTGGCGGTTCCTCAAGAGCTGCGGCCTCAGCTTTAAAAAAAACGATTTACGCGACCGAACAGGACCGCCCCGATATCGCACGACGGCGCTACTGGTGGCAGAAGTACCAGACACGCATTGAGCCCTCACGCCTTGTCTTTATCGACGAGACCTGGGTCAAGACCAATATGACAAGGCTCAGGGGCTGGTTCCAGAAGGGCCAGGCCCTGCTCACCAAGGTGACGTCTGGCCACTGGAAAACCATAACCTTCATAGCCGCCCTCAGGCTTGACGGCATGACGGCTCCCTTCACCCTCCGTGGCCCGATCAATCGCGACAGCTTCGAAACTTATGTTGAGAAAGTCTTGTATCCCACGCTCAGACCCCGTGACGTTGTCATCATGGACAATCTCAACAGCCACAAAGGAAAGTTCGTTCGCAACATGATCCGCAAGGCGGGGGCACATCTCTTCTTCTTGCCGGCTTATTCGCCGGACATGAACGCCATCGAGCAGGTCTTCGCAAAAATCAAAACCCTGTTACGCAAAGCTGACGCACGCACTGAAGAGGAACTCAATGACGAGATTGCAAAGCTCCTGAAAACGATCCAGCCAACCGAATGCGCAAACTACATCCGAAACGCAGGGTACAGGTCAACTTGAATCAGAAAGACTCTAGCTCTTGGAGCGCCAATCTGCACATGAGCTTCGAAGATTAAAAGATGGCTACGTGACAAGAAATGTCGGAGACTCAAGGCAGTCTTTCACTGTTTTGATCAATGACGCTGCATTAAACCCATCGACGATGCGGTGATCGAAGGATGATGACAGGTTCATCATTTTGCGGATGACGATTGCGCCATCGCGCACCATGGGGCGCTCGGCCATGCGGTTGACTCCGATGACCGCCACCTCAGGCGGATTGATGATTGGAGTTGCCGCAATGCCACCCAAAGCTCCGAGACTCGAAACTGTGATGGTTGAGCCGATCAATTCTTCGCGCAAGGCCTTGCCTGAGCGGGCAGCTTCACTCAATCGTGTGATTTCCGAAGCCAGTTGCCAGAGATCCATGGTTTCAGCGTGATGGATCACTGGCACCAACAATCCGCGTTCAGTCTGCGTGGCAATCCCAACATGAACAGATATGAACTGGCGGATCACGCCTTCCGCATCATCGAAATGGGCGTTGACGCCCGGCTGGTCAGCGATGGCTTTGACAAGAGCACGGATCAGAAATGCCAACACCGTGACATGACCCCGAGCGCTTTGTGCTGCGTTAAGCCCAGCCCGCAAGGCCTCAAGCTCCGTCACATCAACTTCTTCGACATAGGCGAAATGCGGAATGCGACGTTTGGCATCCTGCATGCGTTCGGCAATGCGCCGTCGCAATCCAAAAATCTTGATGTCTTCAACGCCCTCTTCCTTGGGGCGCATGGTGGGAACAGTGGCTGGCGCAGCCGCCGGCTTTCTGGCAAGTAATATTGCATCAAGATCGCTGTGTTGAATACGATGCGCGGGGCCGGTTCCGGCAATTGACGAAAGATCAATGCCAAGAGCCGCGGCCCGCGCGCGCACAGCAGGTGCTGCCAATGCTTTTCCTGCTGTCGAATGCGCCACTGCTGGCTGAACTGGTGCAGCTGTCGGGGCGGCTACAGCCATGCCTTCGTTGCCTACTACGTCGAATACGATAAGCTCAGAGCCTACGGCCACTTTCGTTCCTTCTTTGCCGTTCAGCTTAACAATACGGCCTGACACTGGTGAGGCCAGTTCAACCGTTGCCTTGTCGGTCATGATGTCGACCAGCGGTTGTTCGTCTTTTACCTGTTCGCCCACTGCCACATGCCACTTTACGATTTCGGCCTCTGCCGTTCCTTCGCCCACATCCGGCATTTTGAAAACAAAGCGGCCCATCGTCATTCATCCCGTCATGATTTTGCGGATCGCTTGGGAAACGCGCAGAGGGCCGGGGAAATACTCCCACTCGAATTCGCGCGGATAGGGTGTGTCCCAGCCAGTGACACGCAGGATCGGTGCTTCGAGATGATAAAAACAACGCTCCTGCACCAAGGCCGAAAGCTCAGCTCCAAAGCCACTGGTGCGGGTTGCTTCATGCACGATCAAGCAGCGTCCGGTTTTCTCGACAGAAGTCGTGATCGCTCCAATGTCGAGGGGCACGATGGTGCGCAGATCGAGAATTTCGGCATCAACGCCAGTTTCAGCGGTGGCAGCTAACGCCACATGCACCATGGTGCCATAGGCAAGAATGGTGAGTGCAGAACCTTCGCGCGCAACGGCTGCCTTGCCGAGCGGGACTGAATAATATCCCGGCGGCACTTCACCTGCGGGATGTTTGGCCCAGGTTTCCACAGGCTTTTCATAATGACCATCGAATGGCCCTGCATAGAGACGTTTGGGTTCAAAGAACAAGACCGGGTCATCGTCTTCAATGGCGCTGATCAGCAGACCCTTGGCATCATAGGGGTTGGAGGGGATTACGGTCTTGAGGCCACAGACATGGCTGAACAGGCCTTCCGGACTCTGGCTGTGGGTCTGGC
>JAYWEV010000290.1:0-7736 GCA_043779145.1 Aestuariivirga sp.
GAGAGAGGATGCGAAGGCCACTGTGCCCCAGCGTGATACACGGCCGTAAGTTGGCTTTATGCCGACAGTGCCTGTGAATGCCGCTGGCTGGCGGATGGAGCCACCAGTGTCAGTAGCAGTCGCTGCAGCGCAGATGTGGGCCGCAACGGCAGTAGCCGAACCGCCGGAAGATCCGCCGGGCACGAGCGCTGCATTCGAATTGTTGCGCCGCCACGGATTGGTGACGCCGCCGTAATAGCTGGTCTCGTTCGACGAGCCCATGGCGAATTCATCCATGTTGAGCTTGCCGAGCATAACCGCACCGGCATCCCAAAGGTTTTGCGTGACGGTTGATTCATATCCGGGTTTGAAACCGTCCAAGATATGGCTGCAAGCTTGGGTGTGAACGCCTTTGGTGGCGAATAAATCTTTGATACCAACCGGAATGCCTTCGAGTGCGCCGCCCTCGCCCTTGGCAAGTTTGGCGTCAGAAGCTTTGGCCATGGCGCGAGCTTGATCTGGTGTTTCAGCGACATAGGCGTTGAGAATCTTGGCCTTCTCGATGGCCGCGATATAGCTTTCGGTGAGTTCAAGGGCCGAGAATTCGCGAGCCTTCAATTTGGCGCGGGCTTCAGCGATGGTGAGATTTGTAAGGCTGGTCATTCGACAACTTTCGCACCACGAAGAAATCATCCTCGCTGGCGGCTGCGTTTTGGGTGATGGCTTTGGGATAGTGACCGTCTGTCACCACATCTTTGCGCTTCTTCATGCTCTGCTCGACAACTGATGTCAGCGGCTCGACATTTTCCACATTTACTTCATTGAGTTGCTCAACAAAGTTCAAAATGACGTTCAACTCGCCTGCCAGCTTTGGCAGCTCAGCATCCGCCACTTTTATGCGCGCCAAGCGCGCCACGCGCCGCACTGTTTTTTCATCGACTGACATGAAATACCCTTAAGTTAGTTGGCCGCTTCCTAGAGCGTTTTGACTTTTCATAGAAAAGTCAAAATCGCCCTAAGTCTACATTTCCGATCAACTTTTCTGAATTTTGACGATTCCGTCAGAATTCAGGTTGATCTAGCAAGAGTTTAGCGTAGCCGCAACTTGGCTTTCTCAATGCCTTTTTCGTCGAAGTTTTCAGGTGCCAGCCACTTCTCGAACCCAGCACGGATGGCTGGCCATTCCTTATCAATAATTGAGAACCAAGCTGTATCACGGTTACGACCTTTGATAATGAAGTGCTGGCGAAAAATGCCTTCGAAGGAAAAGCCATAGCGCAGGGCGGAACGGCGCGAGGGTGCATTAAGCGCATCGCACTTCCATTCCAAACGGCGCGCACCCAGATCATCAAAGCAATAGCGCATCATCAGATAAATGGCTTCGGTTCCTTCGCGCGTGCGCTGAAGCGACGACGTGAGCCAGATATTGCCGATTTCAATGGCACCGTTTGTAGGGTCTGCCCGCATGAACGAACCCATGCCAAGTGCTGCACCTGACTCGCGATTAACGAATGCGTAGAACCAAGGGTCGCGCGCGGCTTGTTTTTGTTGAAGCCATTCTGTGAAAGTTTCGGACGATGCGAAGGGCCCATAAGCCATATAGGTCCAAAGATCATCATGGCCTGCGCTGTGTTGATAAAGTGACGGGCCATGCCGTTCAGTAACGACGGGATCAAGCCGCATCCAACGGCCGTGAATGGGGCGAAGGTCAGGCACTGTGCCTGGTGGTAATGGATCAACAACGGGGCCAACGGGGCGCGGATTTAAAGTTTCGGATTTCATGTGTGCTACAACAATTAATAATGATGAGACACTCAGTAACAAGTGAGCAATGAACATTCAAAGGAAAACGGAGAAAGGGTGCCGGCGCGGGTTAATGTAAACGAGGAGGCCACTCGGTTCACGGCCCGTGCCGGCGAGCCTGGCGAAATCAGGAGATGCGGCGGGCCTGATCCCGTAGGCTTTATTGGCTGAAGTTTTCACTTCAAAAGTGGTGCTGGAGGAACGGCGCTTCGGTGCAGGAACCGCCGTTCCTCTGAGGTAATGTCCGGCGCCTTGGAGAAAGCTAACGGACGCATTCGAATTCATGTATAACTTTATGCATCTCGGGGCACAAAAAAGCCAGCGTAACCTATGGTAAACGCTGGCCGTTCTATTTTAACGATGAATCGTTAAGGTAAACAATAGATCAACCTAAATTTTGACGAAATCCGTCAAAGTTTAGCAAAGTTGATCGACAATTGTAACTTAGGGCGATTTTGACTTTCCTACGAAAAGTCAAAACGCTCTAGACAATTTCTTCCGGTGCTTTTGAAGGATCAGCGGCTTCATCGGGCAAGTGCATTTCCAGTGGCAGCTGCTCTGTTCCATCAAGCGGTTCTTCATCTGCCGTCAGTTCATCTGATACACGCGGCATCGGCACATCAAAGCCTGGCGGAATATTGCCGTCCAAAAGTCCTGCTGCTTTTAACTCGTGCAAACCCGGCAAATCTGTGAGTTCGTTCAAGCCGAAGTGACTGAGGAATTCTGCTGTTGTGCCGTAGGTCACCGGACGCCCCGGTGTCTTGCGCCTGCCCCGCATCCGCACCCAGCCGATTTCCAAAAGATTATCCAGCGTGCCTTTTGAAATGGCCACACCGCGAATGTCTTCAATCTCGGCGCGGGTGACAGGCTGGTGATAGGCACAAATCGAAAGTGTTTCGAGTGCAGCTTTGCTCAGCTTTTTCTGTTCAGTCGTTTCGCGGCGCAAGATTGTGCTCATATCAGCTGCTGTGCGAAACGCCCATTTGCCAGACACTTGAAGCAAATTGACGCCACGGTTTTCGTAATTGCTTTGCAGGTCGGTCAGTAGACTTAAAATATCGGTACCCTCTGCCAGAAATTCTTGAAATTTTTCGGTGGCGATGGGCTCGGCCGAGGCAAACAACATAGCCTCAATGATGCGCAAATTTTGGCTGCGCTCAGCATGAGGGTGCATGGTCACAACAGTCTCTTGCGGCTCGTCTAACATTTGTGTTTCACTTTCAGCGGGCAAAGCGTTTGCGTGCAAGATCAAATTCCTTCAACTGCCGCCAAAACGCGGCGGCGCATGTATATGGGTTCAAACGCCTGCTCTTGGCGCATTTCAATACGCCCATCGCGGGCTAATTCAAGGCTCGCTGTGAAACTCGAGGCGCGCACTGATCGGCGGGTTTCGGGGCTCGCCAGATAACGCTCAAGCCAGGTGTCAAAGGCACCCCACTCATCCATTGTCCCCACAAGCCGCTCAAGGGCTTCGCGCGCCTCTTTGATCGACCATGTGGGCTGGCGTTTAACAGTGTAAGTCTGGCGCACCACTTTGCGTTGGCGCCGATCGGCATAGGCTTTCAGAAGATCAATCAGATTATCCGAATATTCACGTTGCACGTCAACGACCAAAGGCTGTGGGTCCCCACGTTCAAAGACATGAACACCTAACTGGGGCAGAGCCATTATTTTTGCAGATGCATCACGCATTGCTGCCAACCGCTGCAACCGAAATGCAAGACGGGCAGCCAGATCTTGCGGCAATGCTTCGTCGGTGCTTGGCGGTGCGGGAATAAGCAGTCTTGATTTGAGATAGGCAAGCCAAGCCGCCATCACCAAATAATCAGCCGCCACATCAAGGCGCATTTTTTGAGCACGTTCAATGAAGGCCAGATATTGATCTGCAAGCGCCAAAATCGAAATTTGCGCCAAATCTATCTTATGAGCGCGAGCCAATTCTAAGAGCAAATCGAGTGGGCCTTCAAAGCCCCCCACATCAACAATCAATTCATCTGCACTAGGTTCGGGCACAACACGTAGCGGTGCCTGGCCATCAGGCCATGCATCCTGCTCAACGGGTGCTGTTGGTTCGGCCACTTTGTCGTTCTCCATCCGCCAGTCTTTACGCAATTTGGCCGGGCGATTCGAATGTTATGGCAAGCTTATCCCCAGTTTCAAACAGTGAGAATGGCTTCCAGATCGTTCAGGGCCTGCTTTTTATCGTAAGGTTGCGGTTTGCGCTTGGTTTTGAGTGCTGTTTTTGCCCGTCGCATCGCTTTGCCAGCTAACGGAATTGCAGCTTCAGCCACTTCCTCCATCTCACTCATGACACCGTTACAGTGCAAAAGCATATCACAACCCGCAGCTAATGCCATTTGAGCTTTCTCGGTAAATGTGCCTTGAAGGGCTTTCATCGACAAATCGTCGGTCATCAACAAGCCTTCAAATCCGATCAGCTTGCGTACGACGTTTTTGATGATCTTGCGTGATAATGTGGCTGGATAATCCTTATCGAGAGCCTCATAAATCACATGTGCAGTCATCGCCATCGGACAATCAGCAAATGAAACGAAAGGCAAGAAATCAATTCTCTCGAGTTCCATGCGTGTTGCTTTAACAACAGGCAGATTGTGATGACTATCAACTTCCGCGCGGCCATGGCCGGGAATATGTTTCATAACAGGCAGTATGCCGCCTTCCATCAAGCCGACAGTGTGCATGCGAGACAGCGTCATAATTTGATCGGTGCGCATCGAGTAAGCGCGGCTGCCGATCACATCATGAGCACCAGGTTGCGGCACATCCAAAACTGGCAGACAACTCGAAGTAATACCAATCTCGTGCATATCATCAGCCATCAATCGACCTATGCTGCGCGCGGTGCGCAGGGCCAACGAAGCACAACGATCATATTGTTTTCCATATTCCATTGCAGCTGGATATTTGCGCCAATAATTTGATGGCGGTCCAAGGCGTTGCACGCGGCCCCCTTCTTGATCGATAAACACGGGCGCATCTTTGCGGCCAACAGCACCACGAAATTGCGCCGTCAGATTGCGAATTTGGTTAGGGCTTTCGCAATTTCTTTTGAAGAGGATCAATCCCCACGGATTTGTTTTTTTGAAGAATTGAACTTCTTCCTGCGACAAGGCTATCCCTGCGCAACCGCTGATATAAGAGCGAACTGTCATTTTTGTTCTTTGAACTTTCAGTAATAAAATTCTAGATGCTGCAAATATTATTGCCTGTGTACAAGACAGTCTCTTTCGCCCGCTGCAAAAAGCGACGAGCAAAGGTTAGTTGCGACATTGGATGTTGCCATCGGGCCGATATTAAGGCGGTAACGCGTGCTTCCAGCCACATCAGCCTGCTCAATAATAGGCGCATAGCGCTTGATGATTTCGCCATGTTTTGCAACAAGGCGCGCATACTCTGCATTAGCCTCAGATTTGCTTTTGAATGAAGCAAGTTGGGCAACATAAGCACCCGTTGGACTTGGCGGAGCCGGTGTCGCAATTTTTGGAGCAACCGCAGCCACCTGTTGGGTCGGAGGTTGTGGTGCTATTGCAGGAGCTGCTGCAACGGGAATGCTTACCGAGGAAGTTGAAGTTGATGAATCAGTTTTAAAGAGGTCCAAAAGCGTTTTACGCTTTTTGGGAACTTCGATTGGTGCAATCTCCGCATTTGCAATCTGAGTGTCCTGCCCCACTTCTGAATTCCCATACAAACCAGAATTCCTAGACGGAACTGAATTCAATTTTTTTGTTGATGAAACAGAGCTGGTTTGCTGCGCCAATTTCGAGGGCGGCACTAATAGAACAGGCTTAGAACCAAGCGATTTTTCTGAGCCAGCCAGTTTCTTCGGTTGCGCAACTTTAGGCGAAAGTTTTTTATCTGGCGCAGTATCCGCAGGCTCAGGAGGCGTATCGGTGATTGCTTCGGCGGCAGATTTTGTATCGGGCGTAATCGCAGCAGGTTTTGAAGCTTCCACTTTTGGAATGATAACTTCAGAACCTGCTGGAGCACTTCCCGCTGCAGCCACCACACCCGTCGTTTCAGAACTAATTTGGGTGCCGGGAACCACAGGAAGCGCAACTGCCGCCGTGACTTGGGCACCAGCGGCAGGAGTTATGATTGTCTCAGCAGTTTTTACAACATCGGTCTTACCAGAAGGATCAAGTGATCCTTGCGGAGCAGCGGCACCACCGGGTGGTGGTGGCAAAGGAAGAGGAGTTCCGTCACTACCCGTACCCGCATTTGGCACTGGCAACGGATCTGCTGGCTTTGCGTCAACAGGTGCGGCCGGATCAGCAGGTGCTGCATTATTAGAAGGTTGAACCGGTGTTTCTTCGCTCGGCATCATTTGACCGCCAGTCACTTCATGGTCACCAACGATACGGTCATAGATCAATTTTTTCGAAGAATTTGCAGCCTTACCAGCGGCGGCGTTATCAGTTGCCGTGGCGTCAGGTGCAGCTTTGGCAGGCTTTGCAGGTGCTGCCACAACTGGAACTTCAGTTTGGCTGTTCGAGAGCTTACCGCCATTCTTGATGTAGTTGTTATAACCCCACCATCCCAAAAGCCCAGCCACAACGGCAAGACCGATCAAAGAGAGCAGGATGAGGGGTGTATAAGAACGCGGTTGTTCTTCTTCATAGCCCGTTTCAACCTCACGGTAGGCTTGGCTATATTCGTCAGCTGTGGCGCGCCGTGTTGGACGTGGTGCTGGCTGCTCAAATATATCATCCTCCTCGCTTTCAGCATGAGGGCTGCCAGCGGTTGGTCGTAACGGAGGCGGTAGATTAGGCCTTGAATTGCGCGCAACGTCGCCACCAAAGGCTGATGCTGGTGAATTAAATCCGGCTGCTGGAGAACGCTGCGTGGGCACCTGAAGGCGTGGCGGAATAGGCCCCGATGCAGGTTGAAACGGTTGACGCATTTGTGGGTTATATTGCGGCGGTGGAGCGTAACCAGTTGCAGTGTCGATAGGACGGTAAGCGGGCGGCGGCACCGGCGCATAACCTTGTGGAGGCTGTTGATAACCCGTGGGGTATTGCGGCGCTTGTGGAGGAAAATAAGGTTGACCCTGTGGGTAAGCCGGAGCTTTAGGATAAGCTTGTTGTGGCGATGGTTGCGGCGGAGGCGGAGCGGCCCGAGGCGGCACTGCCTGACCACCACCCAGTGGTGGGCGTGGCGGTGCAATTTGGTTTGAAAATCCATTTTGCGGCAGTGCATTGGGCGGCGCTGTGCGCTGAACTTGCGGTGCTGAACGTGTAGCAGGTTGGACGAGTGCAGCAGCAGGACGCGCAGACGATTTGGGCTCGTCATCCGCAAATGTAAATTTCGGCTTTTCGCCATTGCCGTTCATTTGCCCGGGCATCGCTGCCTCAGCTCGTTGCTTTGCAGCAGCCACGCGTTGTTCAGCCAACTTCTCAGCGGCATCGCGCTGTGCCTTTAACTTATTGGCTAATGCATCAGGTGACGCTGGCGCAGGACGCGGCAATGGTGGCGCAATAAGCCGCGGTGGCACAGGCGCAGCGGTGGTCGCAGCAACAGGCTTCGGCGCCGGGCGTGGTGCCATCGGCGCTGGTCTTACGGCAGCTGCAACTGTCATAGGCGCGGACACAACTGGGGTTGGGGCTGGCGCTTCGGGCACTATTGTTCCTCTGAACGCGCCTGCAACTTTTGGCAAATCTTTAGCGACCACAACATTATCCTTCGTGCCAATGCCAAGGCGTTCGCGCCAATTGCGTTTATCCGTGCCACCCGTCGAATTTTGGTCCATTGTCACTTCATCCGTTGTTACATTTCCGAGGCGGGTTTAACGCCAAGGATCCCGAGACCATTTGCTAGACAATAGCGAATCACTCTCAGGAAAGCGAGCCGCGTTAATGATACGTTATCTTGATCTTGCAAAATAAATCTTAATTGCGGCAGTTCTTTGCCCTTATTCCATAAAGAGTGAAAATCGC
>JAYWEV010000291.1:0-7733 GCA_043779145.1 Aestuariivirga sp.
CATCCAGCGCGGATAGCCGATCGACCGCGCCGACATATTGATCGAGATCCGCAGATCGCCATGTTTGGCCAGCGTCGCCAGCCCAAACTCCAATGCCGCACAGTCAATTTCGCGGCCAATCTCGTGACCCTCGACCGCGTTGATAAAGTCTTTGGCCGGGATGATTCGCCCATTAGGCTCCATCACCCGGATCAAGCCTTCGTAAAACGCCACCCGCGACGGGTCACGCGACAGCACCACCGGTTGATAAGCCAGTCGCAGCCGCCGCGTCCGCACCGCGTCTGACACCATGCTCATGGTTTCCGCGTCGGCGGCCGAAATCGCCACGCCCAGCGGGCTTGCGATACCAGCGCTGGAATCAAGTCCGGGCTTTGAATGCGGCGGTGCCATGCGGGTCCCCTCGGTCGTCCTGTCCTTGGCAAAATGCGGCCACAAAGGTAAAGGACAGGTGAACAAATTGCCCATCCACTGATTTTCGCCGCGCAAAACGAGGACAACCATGCCTGACGACCGCTGCCCTTGGTGCGGCTCTGACCCGCTTTATGTGACCTATCACGATCAGGAATGGGGCGTTCCTGAATGGGACAGCCGCGCCTTATGGGAAAAGCTCATTCTGGACGGGTTTCAGGCCGGTCTCAGCTGGATCACGATCCTTAAAAAGCGCGACAATTTCCGGGCAGCCTTTGCCGGGTTCAACCCTGAAGTCATAGCGTCTTGGGGCGAGGCTGACGTCACCCGCCTGCTCGCCGACCCCGGCATAATCCGCCACCGGGGCAAGATCGAGGGGACGATCAAAAGCGCACGGGCCTATCTCGCCATCAGCGAGCGCCAAACTTTTGCCGACCATATGTGGACGTTCGTCGACGGCGGCCCGCTGCAAAACCGGTTTCAACACGGCCAGATCCCTACCCAGACGCCTCTGTCCCTGACCATCGCCAAATCGCTCAAATCTTCGGGCTTCACCTTTTGCGGCCCCACCATCGTCTATGCCTTCATGCAAGCCACTGGATTCTTCAATGACCACATGGTGGAATGCCATCGCCACGACGCTGTAAAGAAACTGGCGCGATAAATGGCCGATGCAGCCCCTAGAGCTTGGCAACGCATGCTTTCAGGCCGCAGATTAGATCTGCTCGATCCTTCGCCACTTGATATTGAAATCGAAGACATCGCCCATGGCCTGGCGCGTGTGGCGCGATGGAATGGCCAAACCAAAGGCGATCATGCATTTTCCGTTGCGCAGCATTGTGTGTTGGTTGAACAAATTTTCGCCCATTGCAATGACAGACCCAACAAACAACTGCGCCTGGTCGCTTTGCTGCATGATGCACCCGAATATGTGATCGGCGATATGATCTCACCCTTCAAAGCGGCGCTGGGTGTGGACTACAAAGCCTTCGAACATCGCCTCATGTCTGCCATTCACATCCGCTTCGGTCTGCCACCAAGGGCCACGGACGAAATTGAAGCCCTCATCAAACAAGCCGATAAAATGGCCGCTTATTTAGAAGCAACGCAGCTCGCAGGATTTTCCATCCCCGAAGCTGAAAAATTCTTTGGCCGCCCGAAACGTCTCTCCGGCGACAAAAATTTCCACGCGCTTGAAACACTGCCGACAAATGGTGCAGCAGCGCTTTATCTATCGGCATTCAAAAGGCTCACACCATGATCATCGTCTGCGGCCTACATGTGGCTCAATCACAAATTGATCTGCATCAAGCAAAATCAGTGATAGGCATCCTCGGCCCCGAAACGCCGCACCCCGGATATAGCGGTATCGAAAATCATCTGAAACTCACGTTCAACGACATTAATGCCGACACCCCAGGCCTTATCTCACCGCGCGAACAGGACGCAAAACGCCTGATCACCTTCATCGAAGAGTGGGATCAGAAGCAGCCCATGTTGATCCATTGCTGGGCCGGTATCAGCCGTTCCACGGCGTCTGCGTTTGCCGCCCTTTGTATTCTTCGCCCTGACGATGATGAAATGGAATTAGCTCAAGAGCTGCGCGCAGCCTCGCCATCAGCCACGCCAAATCGGCTGATCACAACACAGGTTGATCAATTGCTGGGCAGGCAAGGAAGAATGCTGGCAGCCGTTGAAGCCATAGGCCGCGGTGCAGACGCCTTTGAAGGTTCACCTTTCACCCTGCACCCATAAAAAACGGTGGCATTTCTGCCACCGTTCTAATCTCAATAATGCACCAATGATTATACAGCCGATTTCGCCCTGCGACGACCCCGTGCTAAACCCAACACACCAAGGCCGGCGACTAAAAGCGGCAAGGCTGCTGGAACAGGAACGACTGACAAAGACACGTTGTCAAGGATCAGGCCACCATTATCGCCGTCGTTTGTGCCAGAACCTTTGAAAAACAAAGCGCTCGCAAAGTTAGCAGTTGGCGTAAAACTAAATGTACCAATCAAGTAACTAGCAATTGCCCCAACCTGATTGATCGTAACGCCCGGGAAACCCAAAACATCTGCAACCAATGTTTCAGTACTTCCATTGCCAGCTGAATTAGTATTATTCCCGTAATTAAAACTTACGGTATAGGTTTTGCCAGCCAAAAAATTGAAAACATTCAGCGTGTGAATTCCGCCGGACTGACCGGTTGAGCCGTTCATATCAATGTAGTTGCCGTTGCCTGGATAAAAATCATGGAAGCTGGTTCCAATAACATCGACTGAACCATAGTCCGAAACCCAGCCGACCGGTGTTAAGTTAAGTCCTTGAGGGGCCGCGTTAAAATTATCAGAGAATATAACCGCTGCATGCGAACCAACGGTGGTGCCAACCAACAAAGCTGAAGCCAGAATAAATTTCTTGAACATTTTCAAACCATCCATGAAAAAAGCCGAACCCTACAAAACATTAATATTCGATTATCTTTATCGAATTCTTAAGAAATTACAATTTTTTTGTTTTAATATCGACAGGAAATATTTGGCTTTAGCCGCCAGCGTAGAAAATGTGATGGCCAATGCGCGCGAGGCGGCGCATGGTTTTTGCCCAGCGTGGCTTCACATAATCAGCATGATAATTGGTGGCTGAACCCATCATGGCAATCGCCGGATCGCCAGCAATTGCGCGTTGAGCAATCGACTTTGCGTGAGTCCAAGCCCCTGGTTGATTGACATCATCCGGCAAGCCGTCACAAGCAAATGAGAATTGGCAGGAATTGCGTGTGCCCGAACCTTGGTAAACCACGCCGCAAATTGATTTCGGATAATCAGGTGATTTAACCCGGTTAAGAATAACTTTCGCAACAGCCAACTGACCCAAATCTGATTCGGAGCGCGATTCAAAATAAACAGCGCGAGCCAAACAATTTTCTTCCGCCAAACGAACCCTGCGCTGAGCGACAACTTTTTGCTTTACAGTTTTATCAAGCTTGAAAGTTTTCTGAACGTCAGGCTCAACCGGCACAACAGCCATGCGCTTTATTGCAGCAGGCGGTTCATCAGGATGCTTCAAATCAATAGAGGCGGGGATAATTTTAACTTCTTTTTCCACTTTCGCCAATTTCACGAGCTTGGGCTTAGGCATGGGAACCGGCTCAACCAGATTTTCTATGGCCAAATCGCCTTTTCCATCAATTAAAACGGTCTGGCTACGCAGCGTCTTCAAATTCAAAAGTGCAAACGTTTCGCCCTCAGGCAAAAGCGAACCCTTTGTCGCCAACGCCGATGTCGGCATCACCAAAGGCGCAGTGTCTTCAACAGTCGCATTATGAGCATCAGCATTGCGGCCAATATAATGTCCAGCAAATGCAAACGCTGTAACTAACATAACCCCGGCAAACACCATGGGCACCAAATCACGCAGCTGAGATTTTGGCTGAACGGGGTTCTCAAGTGAATTGAGATCTTCAAACCGACGCCGACGTTGCAAATCTTTATATCGTTCCAATATACCGAATCCTGCCCACGTTTGAGTCGTTTGACCCCAGATTGATACCGTACCAAAAACGCGTTTAGCATAGGTTAACCATGCCGACAACCCAAAGAAGCCGCTTTTAAGCCATATAAACGCTAAATTAACATTTAGGTTAATGCTTTGTTTTGATTGAATTTTTCAATGTTGCTTGGGCTGCAGCAAGCCGTGCGATAGGAACTCGGAAGGGCGAACAGGACACATAATCAAGGCCTGATGCCTCGCAAAACGCAATTGAGTCTGGGTCGCCGCCATGCTCGCCGCATATGCCAAAATGCAATTCCGGACGACCGATGCGACCTCGTTCGACGGCAAAATTGATAAGTTCGCCCACGCCGTCCACATCCAACGAGATAAATGGATCATGCGGAAAAATGCCCCGTGACGTGTATTCGCCGATAAACCGGGCCGAGTCGTCGCGGCTGATGCCGTAAGTTGTCTGGGTCAGATCATTGGTACCAAATGAGAAAAACTCCGCAGCGCCAGCAATGTCTTGAGCCTTCAGAGCAGCACGCGGCAGTTCAATCATCGTACCCACTAAATAAGTGATCGCCTGTCCGGTTTCTTTGCGAACTTCAGTGGCCACCATATCGATCCGCTTGCGCACAGCATCAAGCTCGGCGCGCGATGATACCAGTGGCACCATAATTTCAGCAATCGGCGCTTGTCCGGTTTGGCGCTCCACATTGGCCGCCGCCTCAAAAATCGCCCGTGCTTGCATATCCGTGATTTCAGGATAGCTTAGCAAAAGCCGCACCCCCCGGTGTCCCAGCATCGGATTCTGCTCCCGAAGTTCGGCCACACGCCTCCGTAGCGCTGCCGGGTCAATCTTCAAATCCTTGGCAATGCCCACAACGTCATCTGAGGCAGCAGGCAAAAACTCATGCAGCGGCGGATCTAGCAAGCGTATGCAAACTGGCATACCCGCCATAATCGAAAACAGGGCTTCAAAATCCGCCCGCAAAACCGGCAAAATTTTTGCCAAAGCTGCGCGACGATCACGCTCGCCATCAGCCAATATCATTTCGCGCATGGCAATGATGCGATCGCCTTCAAAGAACATGTGTTCGGTGCGTGAAAGCCCAATGCCCTCTGCACCAAAATCTCGCGCAATTCGCGCATCATGCGGCGTTTCAGCGTTGGTACGCACCTTCATGCGCCGTGCTTTATCTGCCCAGCCCAAGAACATCGCAAAATCACCAGAGAGTGAGGGCTTTACCACCGCCACTTCACCTTTAAGAACTTGGCCTGTGCTGCCATCAATGGTGATCACATCACCTTTCTTCAGCGTCAACCCCGGCCCCTTCAACGTTCCTTCAGCGGCATCAATTTTTAATGATGATGCACCCGCCACACACGGCTTGCCCATGCCGCGCGCAATCACTGCGGCGTGCGAAGTCATGCCACCACGCGTGGTCAGAACACCGTCAGCCACATGCACACCTTTAATATCTTCAGGCGAAGTTTCAGGCCGAACCAAAATCACATGCAGACCTTGCCCCACCAAATGTCGGGCTTCTTCTGCATCAAATATAATCATGCCCGAGGCAGCACCAGGTGATGCGGGAAGCCCCACCACAACAATTTCACGTTTGGTTTCGGGCGCCAATGTCGAGTGCAGTAATTGATCGAGCGATAGCGGATTAATGCGGAGCAAAGCCTCCGCCTCACTCATTAAATTCTGCCGCACCATATCTGCAACAATCTTAATGGCCGCCGCCGTCGTGCGCCGCGCAGGCTTTGCATCCAAAAACCACAACTGTCCTTGAGCAATCGTAAAATCAATCTCCACCGCATCACGGCGCAATTGTTCAAGCTTAAACAAGCCAGAGCGCAATTCTTGAAATGCTGTGGGGAGAGCTGTCTCCAAAGATGTTGCACCATTGCGCAAGGGCAAGCTTTGCCGCAACCGCGCAACTAAATCTGGCCCTTGAGCATCGGCCAGATATTCCCCTTGCATAACAAGCTCACCCGATTGCGGATGGCGCGAAGAGGCATGGCCAGCCCCTGAAAGCTCTGGCTGATTTCCAAACACCATGGCTTGCACAATGATAGCGAGGCCCGCATCAGCATCAGCCCCATGCAGTTTACGGTGCGTTTTTGCGCGAGGCCCATTCCAACCGCGCACTAATGCAACAATCGTATTCCAAAGCTGCTCATGCACATCTTGTGGAAACACTTGATTGTCATGCGCTTCAAGTTGAGATTTAAATCTCGCGGTTAATTCGCGCCCATCAGAACTTTTAAGTTCTGTTGCCGAAACATAACCACGCTCTTCAATAAACAAACTCAGCAAATCTTCAAACGCCGCAGGGTCATCACCCATCACCACATGCGCATAATTTTGGATGAACCGGCGGTAACACTCATGCGCAAAACTTGGATCGCCTGAATGCTTGGCGAGACCTTCAACAGTCTCATCATTCAGCCCTAAATTTAAAACGGCTTCAAGCGTGCCAGACACTGCCAATGGCGAAGAAGGGCGAACGGCCAACAACAACAGGTTTTTGTAATCGCCCAACGAACAGCCAGTCTCATCAGCCAAACGAGCAAGCGCCACAACGATCTGCTGCTTAATCTCAAATGACGCTTGGCCTGCTGCAATCAGCTTGGCCGTCTCAACCGTCAAAATAAACCCAGGAGGAACGGCCAAACCCAGCTTTGCCATTTCGCACAAAGCTTTGCCCTTCCGGCCCAAAGCGGCAGCGGATAGGTTTTTTCCTTCAGCTCCAAATTTGCCGAATTGTGCGAGAGCTATGGTTTGTGGTTTTGTCATGATCCTGTTGCAATGCAGCAAAGCCGCATCGCAACATAAGGTCAAGCTGTCAATTGGGCTTTAGTTTATGAATTCAAACTTCAGCCATTGATGGGGACTTTGGGGTGCAAACGCCCAATCAACAACCAAAACGCAATTGCCATGTTGAGAAGGTTCCAAGCCACGCCATGCAAGAAGGCCAGCTTGTAAGAGCCCGTGTAATCAAAAATAACACCCGATAGCCACCCACCCAAGGCCATTCCTAACACGGTTGATGTGAGCACCAGTGAAATCCGCGTGCCAGCTTCGCGCGCTGGAAAATTGTCGCGCACGATCAATGCATAACTCGGCACAATGCCACCTTGCGCTAAACCAAACAGCGCCGTCACCAAATAAAGCGAGGTCAGGCCATTGAACGGAATGTAAAACAGCAGCGCCAAACATTGCAAAAACGAACCGATGATCAAAGTGCCGGTGCCGCCGATATGATCTGACATGTAACCCGAAACCAAACGGCTCACCACGCCGCAGCCGAGCATCACTGAAAGCATCTGTGCACCAACGGCGCGGTCAAAACCTAAATCTCCGCAATAAGCCAGAAGATGCACCTGCGGCATACTCATCGCTACACAACAAGCGAGGCCCGCTAACATCAAAATTGCTTGCAAAAAGTTTGAACCTATATGGGTTTGGTCACTTGAGGTCGATGTCGGTCGGTCAAGTGTTGATGCGCGCGTTCGCAACATCAAAGACAACGGCAACATGATCACAACGCACACAACGCCAATCACCATAAACGCGTTGCGCCAACCATAGTGCTGGGTCATGTAGGTGAGCAGGGGCGGCCAGATAGTGCCGGCTAAATAATTGCCTGATGCCACAATGCCCACAGCAATGCCGCGTCGCTTTTGAAACCATAAAGACACATCGGCCACCAGCGGCCCAAACGTTGTGCCACTGCCAAGTGCGCCAATGATCAGCGCGGAGGATGCTACATAACTCCAGTAATTAGGTGCAAGTGCAGTCGCAAAAAATCCAA
>JAYWEV010000292.1:0-7686 GCA_043779145.1 Aestuariivirga sp.
CAGCATATCTATACGGCAAGTTTTTCTTAAACGCGCCTGATCCCAATACCACAGCAGGCAAAGTGATGCTCGCAGCAACACCTTTTTATATGCACCCGTTTGTGTGGAGTGTGGCTGGCATTGCTGCAGCACTTGCAGCAATTATCTGGTGGCGAAGCAGAAGGGCGTAAATTACATGCGCTGCGATGTTTCGGTCATCGGTCTTTACATCCTCGATGTGTTGGGCCGCCCAGTCTCGCGTATTCCCGATGGCGGCGGAGTTGATTTCATCGAAGAAATCAGACTGACCGTGGCGGGAACAGCAGGCGGCACCGTCATCAATACTGCAAAGTTAGGTTTGAAAAGCCTTGCCGTTGGAGCAGTAGGTGATGATGAAAAAGCCGACTGGGTTTTGGCCCGCATGGAAAAACATGGCATCGATGTTTCAACCATGCAGCGCCTGAACGGCATTCCAACATCCGCAACAATTCTAAATATACGCCCTAATGGTGATCGCCCGGCCTTACATGTGCGCGGCGCGTCTGACCATTTTGATGTGCCGCCAGATATGTATGACCAAGTTTTTGACGCGCCGATCATTCACTTGGGCGGCACAGGACTTCTCAAAAAACTCGATGGCCCTGCAAGTCTCACCTTGCTCAAAGAGGCCAAGAACCGCGGATGTATCGTCACCTTCGATCTTATCGCCGCCAATGCTGAAACTGCAAAAATTGTAAAACCACTTTTGCCTTTCATCGATTATTTTATGCCTTCGATTGAAGAAGCCAAAGACATGTCGGGAATGAGCACGACAGACGATTGCGCCAAGTTCTATTTGGGTCATGGCGCAACCTGTTGCGTTTTTACACTCGGTGGCGATGGCGCATATTATGCCCATAAAAATGGGACGCGTATCAACTCTCCTGCATATGACGTCAAGGTGATAGACACAACAGGTTGCGGAGATGCGTTTGATGCGGGCTTCATCGCGGCACTCCATCATAAAATGGATGTCGAAACATCTCTGCGTTTTGCCCAAGCTTCAGCAGGTTTGGTTGCTACAGGTTTGGGTTCGGACGCCGGGATTATTTCTTTTGAACACACGCTTCAAACAATGAAGAATTGGAAGATTAAAAAATGAGATTTGCAGGCAAACGCGCAGTCGTCACTGGTGGCCTTTCTGGCATTGGCGAGGCCGTGGTGAGGCGCATTGAATCCGAAGGCGGCAAAGTTGTCATCTGGGATATGAATGGCGGAATCAAAACCAACATTGCCGATTTCAACTCAGTGATGAGGGCGGCTGAACAAACCATCAAACAGGTTGGTGGCATTGATATTTTGGTGAACAGTGCTGGCATCACAGGGCCAACCGTTCCCGTCACTGAATTTACGGTTGAAGGCTGGGAGCAGACCATTGCAACTAATCTGAATGGCACTTTCTTCACCAATAAAGCTGTCGTGCCGCATATGATCGCACAGAATTATGGTCGCATCGTCAACATTGCTTCAATTGCAGGCAAAGAGGGTAACCCGAACGCATCCGCATATTCAGCTTCGAAAGCCGGCGTAATTGGATTCACAAAATCATTGGCGAAGGAATTGGCCAAGACCAATATCACCGTAAACGCCGTTACCCCTGCTGCCGTGCGCACGCCGATCTTTGATCAAATGCCACAGGCGCATATTGATTTCATGCTGGCTAAAATTCCAAAGGCACGGTTTGGCACAGTCGATGAAGTGGCCAACCTTGTGTGCTGGTTGGCCTCTGAAGAGTGTTCGTTCTCGACTGGAGCAGTGTTTGATGTGTCGGGTGGGCGTGCGACCTACTGAGCGGTGAATCCGCCATTTTTATTGGGCGGTGAATCCGCCATTTTTATTGGGCGGTGAATCCGCCATTTTTATTGGGCGGTGAATCCGCCATTTTTATTGGGCGGTGAATCCGCCATCAATGAGGATGTCTTGCCCCGTAACCAAATCTGAAGCGGAAGAAGATAGATACAAAATCAAATCTGCCACTTCCGTCGTCGTTCCAAAACGTCCAAGCGGAATCTTGGCTTTCATCGGATCACCCTTTTCAGGTTTGCCCCAAACCATCTCGCCCATCGGCGTTAAAATCACGGTGGGGCACACTGTGTTCGATTGAATGTTATACTTGGCCCATTCGATGGTCATCACCTTGGTAAGCATGTTCAGCCCGCCCTTAGACGCGCCATAAGACCCATGATCAGCGAGCGCCATCACCCCTGACTGCGAAGACACATTAATGATCTTGCCCATGCGCTGTTTAATCATATTTGGAACCAATGCCTGCGCCAACAGAAACGGCGCGCGCAAATTCACATTAATGGTGGTGTCCCAGCTCTCCATCGTGATTTCAAGCAGAGGTTGATTGAGTGCGATGCCTGCATTGTTGACCAGAATATCAATCGTGCCAAATTCTGCCAGCGCCGCCTTGGCCGCATTACGCGGACCTTCAACCGTGCTCATATCCGCCGAAACCGCCAAGCATCTGCGCCCCGCTTTTTTGACTGCTGCGGAAACATCCTTCAACCCTTGCGCGTCCCGGCCAACCACAACCAGATCAGCGCCTGCATCGGCGAGAACCTTGCAAGCTTCAAAGCCAATGCCCTTGGTTGCACCTGTCACCAAAGCGCGCTTTCCTTCAAGGCTAAATCTTTTCAACCATTCCGACATTGCATTCCTCCTTATTTTTTATGATCATCATCCCAAGAAACACAAAGGTCAATATTCAGGAGCGATCAATGGAAAGAATGTGCCGCATCATCGAGGTCAAACCTGAGGTTATTCCGGAGTATAAGCGTATCCACGCTGCAGTGTGGCCAGAAATTCTGAAAGCCATCGCCAACAGCAATGTTAAAAACTATTCGATCTTTTTACGCGAACCGGAAAATCTTCTGATTTCCTATTGGGAATATCACGGCACAAATTATGCGCAGGATATGGAGGACATTAAAAAGGCCCCGCGTATGCAAGAGTGGTGGGACTTGACCGATCCGATGCAAACGCCGTTAGACACGCGCACCGCAGATGAATGGTGGGCAAGCGCACAAGAGGTATTTCATACTGATTGAGGCTTCTTGTCGTTCCGCAAGAAATTCTGTTCCAACTCAGCAAAGGCCCGTTGATAAACATT
This sequence comes from Aestuariivirga sp., assembly GCA_043779145.1. Taxonomy (GTDB): domain Bacteria; phylum Pseudomonadota; class Alphaproteobacteria; order Rhizobiales; family Aestuariivirgaceae; genus Aestuariivirga. The sequence continues at coordinate 3,134 of JAYWEV010000292.1, forward strand.
TATCTCGGTGTTCGGCATGAGCGTTAAATCATCCTGGGGGCTCGCGTCCCAGTCACCCGTCCACACCGCGAACATGGTATTATTCGACGTCACTGGCCACAGTCTTGCGCCAGAAACATAGTTAATCCACGGCAGTTCTGATTTCGTGATCCGGTAAGAGAAAGAGCGTTCAATATCATTCATGTGAAGCAGTTCTTCATTTAAATGCCCGGCACCAAAATAAAAATCCCGCACACCCGAAACTTTGTCGGAACGATGTTTCTTCAACATATGCATCTTAGTGATGTCGCTGTGCCAAGCGCCCATGCCCGCAAAATCCCGCATGATGTCCCACACGCCCTCAACCGGAGCTTTGATAACTCTGGAAGTCCAAACCTTATTGGGCGAACCGGCCTTCCAACGCGGCGCATCAATCGGAGCGGGTTTCTCCGCTTTGATAAGATTTGCGAGTGATTTCCAATTTGCGGCAAAAACATCGCGCGAAATAATTTGTTCATATTTGCCTTCATCACCTAGCGCTTCATCAAATGTCGCCGTCCACTCCGCAAAAGTCTCGTCGGTATGCGTAACCGGATAGAGCCGCAACGTGGCCAGATAATTCTTCACTGGAAAAGCTGGCTTCTCAAAATTATAAGTGAATGTATAGTTGGCATCGTCCAGCGCCAACAGCCGTTCGCGAATATGTCCGCCATCATGGGTGTGAAAAGAGCGCACACAGCCCACGACATCGGCGTCCAATCCATTTTCAATTTTTGACTTCGCAACAGCGGGTGCCCAATTGGGAAGGCCGTTAAAATCGCGCACCAAGCTCCACACTGTTTGCACCGGAGCTTTCAAGACTATGCTGGCATAGGCGCGGGCCATCTGGTCACCTCAAAAAGAAATGGATTTAAAACTTTTGGTTTGTGCCGTGAGAGCTTGTTCCGTTGGCAGCCGCTCCATCGAACTTGCACCATAAAAGCCATGAATACCCGTGGTGTTTTGCAACACATAGGCGGCATCTTCGGGCGATGAAATTGGCCCGCCATGGCACAGCACGATAACATCATTCCGAATCTTTTTTGCCGCGTCAGCCATTTCGGTGATGATCGCGGGACAATCTTTGAGTTTTAAAGAAGTCTCCGCGCCAATTGCACCACCCGTGGTCAAGCCCATGTGAGGCACAACGATATCAGCCCCAGCCTTGGTCATCGCCACGGCTTCTTCAACTGAAAACACATAAGGCGTGGTCAACATATCTTTTTCGTGGGCGGCTTTAATCAGATCAACTTCCAGGCCGTAACCCATACCCGTTTCTTCAAGGTTCTTGCGAAATACACCATCAAACAATCCAACAGTTGGAAAATTCTGAATACCGGAAAAACCAAGAGCTTTGAGTTGATCAAGAAAGTGATCGCGGATCATAAATGGATCAGTACCGTTCACACCCGCAAGAACCGGTGTGTGACTGACCACGGGTAGAACCTCGCGCGCCATATCAACAACGATTTCATTGGCGTTGCCATATGCGAGCAAACCAGCCAGTGAGCCGCGCCCAGCCATGCGGTATCTTCCGGAGTTATAAATCACGATGAGATCAATACCACCTGCTTCTTCGGATTTAGCCGAAAGCCCCGTGCCCGCACCGCCGCCAATGATCGGTTGGCGCTTGGCAATCATGCCGTGAAATTTGGCCAATAGGTTTTTCCGTTCGAAGCGTGGCATCAATCTAGTTCCTTATTTCATGAAATGCGGCCACCACCGCATCAGCAAATGCAGCATCATTGATATGTGCATCAATTTCAATCAGTTTACGGTTAGGTGCGGAACGCCAATTTTTTCGAATTGCATCAAACAAAGCGGCATTGGCGATCGGATCGTGAAATGGTTTGCCCTCGGCATCAATCGCTGAAATACCTTTGAGTGGCAGAAGGAACCGCACCGGCCCGTCCATCTGGTTCAACCGTTCAACAATCCATTTGCCTATCGTCGTATTTTCTTCGGGCGTGGTACGCATCAGAGTAACAAAGGCATTATGCACATAAAAATTACGATCTGAAAATCTGGCGGGCACTGTATCACGCGCTCCGAAATTGATCATATCTAAAGCTCCAACTGAACCCACATAGGGAATCTCTTTTCGAATAATCGATCCGAAGCGATCATCATTACAGGCCAGAACACCGCCGAATAAATGATCGGCGACCTCGGTTGTTGTGAGATCAATGGCGCTGGACAGAAACTCTGAGTCAATAAGCTTCTCAAAGCATTGCCCGCCTGTACCCGTGGCATGAAACACGAAACACTCATTGGCGCTTTCAATCCGTTCGCGAATTTGCGTTAAGGCAGCGGTGGTGACACCAAACATTGTCAGGCCGACAGCAGGTTTCGATCCTTTCGCGCGAGGCACTTTATTCAGCACCATGCCCGCCGCTGCATGGGCCGCGTTACCTATCACGACGCGGGTGATGCCGTTAAGTCCTGCAACATCAGCGACCGCGTGCATCATCATGATATCGCTGGGGCCAACAAACGGCGCAACATTTCCCGAAGCGAGAGTCGAAACCATAATTTTTGGTAGACCCACGGGCAGGGCGCGCATGGCGGTTGTGACGATTGCTGTATTGCCTGAACCGCCCAAGCCCAGCACTGCACCGACATTTTTTTGAGTCCGCATGAACTGCGTCAGCGCCTCGGCCATCGCCAACACGGCAGTGCCTCGATCAGATAAACCTAATACAGCAGCTGTACCTTGGGGGTGATGTGCTGCCACTTCCCCCGCAGAGACATCACATTTTGCCGAACTAGGTGTTGTCGAAATATCGACCGTGATAGCCTTTGCACCCGCCGCCTTAACGCAATCTGCCGCGTAGAAGAGTTCATCACCCTTGGTATCAAAAGTACCGATCACATAAACTGGTTTTGACATCTAAGCCTTGGCCCAGCCTTGCTTCATGTTTTTCAACCCTTCCTTATAAACCTGCTCTTTGTTTGGCGCAAAATCGCGCCACACGCGCGTCGCCGCAGCAAGGGCAGGCATAGAACGGCCAAATGATTCAATCGTCATCCAGCCATCATACTTCGCAGCCTTCAACCCCTTGTAAGTCGCAGCCAAAGGCACGTGCCCACGCCCTGGTGTGCCGCGATCATTTTCTGAAATATGCACATGGATCATATGACGCTTGATGGTTTTGATCGCAGCAACCGGATCTTTTTCTTCGATGTTGGAATGGAATGTATCATACATTGCTTTGACCGCTTGGTGATCAACCTCATCAAGATAATCTGCCAATTGCTCCATCGTATTCAGAAAATAAATTTCAAAACGATTGAGTGCCTCTAACGCAAAGCGCACATTTTTCTTTGCTGCATAATCGCCCGCACCACGGTGAAAAGAAATGCCGCGTTTGCGCTCTTGCGCTGTGGCCCCCGTGCCAGAGAAATATCCAAGCTCCGAGTGCATCGGCCCTGCAAGGATAGGAGAGCCCAAAGCCGCATTACAATCTATTGCCCATTTTGCGCGCATCAGCGCAGCCTTGCGTTGCGACGCATCAGACGAAAGCGGACTATTGCCCTCACCCAAAACGCTGACCGTGGTTCGTTCTAGACCCAATTGATCAAGCTCATTGCCAAGCCACGCGTAGTGTTCTGGCGTTCCCTCAAACAAGGGGATTTCAACCCCATCGTAACCGGCTTTTTTCAGCGCTTTGATGATTGGCAGATGCTCTTTGGTTACGTGCGGCGTCCACAGCAAAAGATTGAAGCCAAACTTCATCTCCAACTCCTATTTGTTTTGCATAGATCAATCCGGATTTGAAAGATTGTCAATTGCCAACGCGATTTTGCTGGACGTTAGAAGATAATAGTTTGAAAGTCAGAGCAACATAAAGGGAGGTTTTAATGAACAAGCCATTCACACCAACTGATGCTGCAGGAGCACTATTGAACAGATTGCAAAACCTAATGTCCGCATCCTCGGTGCCCTCGATCTCAACCGAATTATTGATAACGGCCGACGGCGAATTGAACCGGGAGCTCTATCATTTTCTAATCGATCCACCATCAAATCCAAATCTACTGAAAGGCAAACGTATCGCCATCGGTTGCACTAATGGTGTGGAGGAGGTTGAAATTCTGGGTGCGCAACGCTGGCTCAACGAACATGGCGCAACCGTTCACATCGTCTCGCCGCGCATTGGCGAATTTCATCCGACATTAGGCCTGCGTTTCCCACCGCAAACGAAAACTCATGTGCTGGCCATTCGCCTAATGGAAAATGCTGGCTGGTTGAAAATCGATAAATATATGGATGAAGCTAAAGTCGAAGACTACGACGCTGTGATCTTGCCGGGTGGTGCGTGGAATCCTGACGCATTGAGAATGGATAAACATGCTCAAGATTTTACGAGAGCCATGCACGCTGCGGGCAAACCCACCTGCGCAATTTGCCATGGGCAATGGGTCATGGTGAGTGCGAAAATGCTGAAAGGTAAAAAAGCGACTGCTGTTTGGAACATTCAAATCGATTTAGAAAATGCTGGCGCAATTGTGTTGGACGAACCATGCGTGGTCGA
>JAYWEV010000293.1:0-2879 GCA_043779145.1 Aestuariivirga sp.
GCAATTCCAACGCCCGCTATTTTATCGGTCGTCGGTCTCCACATTGCAACCATCCAACTGACTTCGAGATCAACGTCCACAATTTCAATTGGTAAATCACTGAGGAGATTTTCGATCTGCTTTCGCGACCATCCTTTGAGCGCATAGTAGCTCGCGACCTCAGTAAAGTTGACGATGGACATACATGAGACGTTCAAAATTTTTGCAACGTCATCACCGCCGGTTTCCTCTTTCAACATGGCAATAACGGCTGACGCATCAAGAACAATTGCGCTTGTCATTCCAGGCTGTCCAATTTTCGTAAGGCAAGAAACTCATCCACGGAAGTCTCCGCGCCCTCAGCTTCATATTGTTTCAACAAGGCACGCGCATTCGCCACTGATTGCGGAACGGTTCTGAGAACCAGCCCGTTTTCAATTTCCTGCAACACCAGCGTATCGCCATCGTCAACACCCAAGCGCTTGCGCAAGGCGACGGGAATACCAATTCTGCCATTTGCTATCATTTTGACTTGAACTGCCATTGTCAACTCCTATTCAAAAAATGAATAAATCTACCAAGAATGTCTGACATGCTTATTCTGTCATCTATATGTTGAAATGTCCATCTTTTGTTTTTGTTCATATAGGTTTCCGAGCGGCCACTTGGAATTCGACTAATCATATGATAATATCCTTTATCATATGTTCAAGTGGAAGCAATCAATCAAAAGGAAATCCCATGCCTGTCATTTTTACGTGCCCAAAATGCCAACTCACTTGCCGCATCTCCAATGGCAGCTTCACTTTCGGTTCTACACATGGCTGTCCCGAGCTTCGCGGCACAATTTACGACGAGCCTACCAACGTTGCTTATCATTCGCCTGAATGGTGTCCTCACATGTCTGATGCTGCGCCTAATGACGTTATGCTACTACCCCCGGGTTATAGGACAAAAGTTGAAGCTGCGATTGCCGCCGCAAAAGCGAAGGCGAAGCCATGAAGCGAAATATGGACCTTATCCGTACGCTGCTTTTTGAAATTGAGAAAAATCATGATGGCTCGGGTCGAATTGTTGGAATTGAGACTGACAATAATTCTCCACAAGTTGTTGAACACCTCTTCTTGCTCAAAGAGGCTGGCTTAATCGAAGGTCAAGATGCTTCGCACTTAGGTGGCCGCGATTTCCTCGTTCAGAGAATGACCTGGAACGGTCATGATTTTCTTGGCAGTATCCGTGACCCCGAAATCTGGAAAAAAACCAAAGAGGGCGCTGAGGCTGCCAAGGGATTCAGCATTGATCTGTTGAAGGCATTGGCCAAAGGATTGATCAAGACCCAGATCGAACAACGGACAGGTGTGAAGCTTGAACTCTGAAATTACAGTTTTTGTTTCGCGATCACAGAAGCTTCCCGCTGTCATCACGGCATCGGGTGAAAAAGCAGTCACGCGCTTCATCTATTTCTTCACGTCCAACATCCGCAATCCGCACACGCGCAAGGCCTATGCCAAGGATGTGGGCAATTTTCTGGCTTGGTGTGCGCTTCGCGGAGTTTTAGAACTTTCACAGATTCAACCACTCCATGTGGCGGGCTTTGTCGAAGAACTCACACAAACGAAATCGGCTCCGACCGCCAAGCAACATCTGTCTGCCATTCGCATGTTGTTTGATTGGTTGATCATCGGTCAAGTGGTTGCGCAAAATCCCGCCCATGCCGTGCGCGGTCCAAAACATATTGTAAAGCGTGGCAAGACTTCTGTGCTCTCGCCGGATGAAGCAAGGCAGCTTCTTGATTGCATCGACATAACAAAGCCCGTGGGCTTACGGGACCGCGCCTTGATCGGGCTTATGGTCTATTCCTTTGCGCGCATTGGGGCAGCCCTCGCCATGAAAGTCGAAGACGTCTTCGTGCAGCGCAGCCGGCTTTGGGTGCGGCTGCATGAGAAAGGCGGCAAGCGCCATGAAATGCCGTGTCATCACAATCTTGAAGACTATCTGCGGGCTTATATTGACGGCCAGAATTTAGGTGACGATCCCAAGGGGCCTTTGTTTCGCACCATTGGCCGCATGGATAAGAAGATTTCGCACAATGCACTGCCGCAAGCCAACGCCTATGAGATGATCGGTCGTCGCGCCAAGGCCGCCAAGATCGCAACGAAAGTTGGCAACCACACATTCAGAGCCACAGGCATCACAGCCTATCTTAAAAATGGAGGTACACTCGAACACGCTGCCACCATGGCCAATCATTCATCGACACGCACCACCCAGCTTTATGATCGCCGGAATGATGATGTGAGTCTTGATGAGGTGGAGCGGATTTTGATTTAGCCTGAGGTCAGCAATGAATTCGAAAGCAGACCAAACTCAGACTTCGGTAAACCGGCGAGTTTGACCCAAAGCGGCCCTCCAAGTTGTTCTGCGCTCATCCAAAATCAAGAGCGCACATCGGGAGCAGGTCACATCTAACGCCTTTCGATAAGGCATAAACAAGCAATGCTCTCTGACCGCGACTTGCCAAAATATTGGGCAGGCCAGGTTCAACCCTCGCCCCCCAGATTCGGTCTTGCTGAACTGGCATAGCTGCAGTTTGTTGTCCTCTTTAATTTAAATTGCAAACCCGCCCTTCGGGGCGGGTTTTTTTGGAGAATGCTAAGTCCTATTTGAGATATCAGTGAAATGGACTCGAAATTGGGCTTTTTGCTTTAGGCCCTTCAGGTTGGGCGTTCAGTCTTCTACCCGTCGATTGGTTCCCACTACGACCCTATCCACCAAACCCTTGGATATGGAATTGCCTTGGTCATGTCGGAATTGTCGTAATAATTCGGGGAACGAAATGCCTAGCCAGAAAGACTGCGCCGTCAGTGGTGCTATAACAGCCGTTTCTGGACAGCTACTCC